>CAJWHS010000025.1 GCA_913041415.1 uncultured Acidimicrobiaceae bacterium
GGCTCGACCTCAGCGAGAAGCTCGGCGAGATCCGTCGGGGCTCGCTTCACCTCAATACGCAGGCACGCGACCGTCTTGAAGATGTCTTCGTGGGCATGGGCTTCACCATCGCCGAAGGTCCCGAGGTCGAGACGGCCTGGTACAACTTCGAGGCGTTGAACATCCCCGAATGGCACCCGGCCCGAGGCAGCTTCGACACCATCTTCGTCGATCTCGGCGAGCCCGAAGAGGTCATGCTCCGCTCCCACACGTCGCCGGTGCAGATCCGCACCATGGAGAACCAGGAGCCACCGATCTACATCGTCGCTCCCGGCCGGACCTTCCGCACCGACACCGCCGACGCCACCCATCTTCCGGCCTTCAACCAGATTGAAGGTCTTGTCGTTGATCGAGGCATCACGCTGGGTGATCTCTCCGGCACGATGGACGAGTTCGTCCGCGCCTTCTTCGGTGGTGAGGTCAAGACCCGCCTCCGTCCGTCGTACTTCCCGTTCACCGAGCCGTCGGCCGAGTTCGACATTTCCCGCCCCGACGGTTCGTGGCTGGAGCTTGGCGGCTGCGGGATGGTTCACCCGAACGTGTTACGCAACTGCGGCATCGACCCCGATGAATGGCAGGGCTTTGCGTTCGGCTTCGGCATCGACCGCCTCGCAGTCATGCGCTACGAGCTCGACGACATCCGCGAGCTCGTCAACAACGACGTCCGCTTCCTGAGGCAGTTCTGATGAAGGTCACCTTGTCCTGGCTTCTCGAGTTCGCGCCCGACATCAATGGTGATCCCGTCGAGTTGGGCGAGATCCTGAGCGCGCTCGGGCTCGCCGTCGAAGAGATGGAGATCATCGGCGAGATCGTCGACGGTGTTGTCCTGGCGAAGGTGCTCGACCTCCGACCTCACCCCGACGCCGACAAGATCCAACTCGTCGACGTCGACCGCGGCGACGGGCAGCCGCTCCAGGTGTGCTGCGGTGCGTTCAACATGGCGGTCGGCGACCTGATCCCGTTCGCCACGATCGGCACGGTCATGCCCAACGGCATGGAGATCGCTCAGCGTGAGATGCGCGGCCAGATGTCGAACGGCATGTGCTGCGCAGCCGACGAGATCGGGCTCGTCAGCGGCGACGACGGCATCTACATCCTCAACTATGTTGTCGTCGACGGTGCCGAACTCGGCATGCCCCTCGCCGAGGCGATCGGCATGCAGCCCGATGTGCTGTGGGATCTCGAGGTCAACGCCAACCGTCCCGATGCCATGTCGGTCGCTGGCGTTGCCCGCGATCTCGCCGCTGCGCTGGGTGTCGAGTTCCGCTTCCCCGAGTACGAGATCACCACCACCGACGAGCCGGTCGACGGCCTTCTCGACATCCGGATCGAGGATCCCGAGCTGTGCGGCCGCTTCGTCGCCACGGTGCTCCGCAACGTCCGTGTCGGGGAGTCGCCGGCGTGGATGCAGCAGCGGCTGATCCAGCTCGGCATGCGTCCGATTAACTCGATCGTCGACATCTCGAACTATGTGATGCTCGAACTCGGCCAGCCCAACCACACGTTCGACCTCGCCACCATCCCCGCCGGTCGGCTCAACATCCGCCGCGCCCGCGACGGCGAAACCCTGGTGACCCTCGACGACATCGAACGCTCGCTCGTGACCAACGACGGGGTCATCACCGACGAGAGCGACACGATCATCTCGCTTGCAGGAGTCATGGGTGGCGCCACGACCGAGATCTCCGATTCCACGACCGAGGTGTTGCTGGAGATGGCGTGGTGGGATCCGCCGTCGATCTCCCGCACCGTGAAGCGCCTCAACCTGCCGAGCGAGGCCTCCACTCGGTTCCGGCGCGGCGCCGACTGGGGCGACAACATCGATCGGGCGATGCGCCGGTTCATCCAGCTGGCCGCCGAGTCGGACATCACCGCCGTCAGCGGTTTCGTCGACGTTCCCGGCACGACCCCCGATCGCACGCCGGTTCCGGTTCGGGTCGCGAAGGTCAACGGCCTGCTTGGCACGGAGCTCACCGCCGACGACATGGCCGTTCACCTGACCTCAATCGGGTTCGAGGTGACGATGGCCGCCGACACCCTTCACGTTGTCGTGCCGACCTGGCGGTGGGACACCGCTACCGAAACCGACATCGCCGAAGAGGTGGGTCGCCTGTTCGGCTATGAGAACATCCCGCGCACCGTGCCCAAGGGCGACGACCCCGGCGGGCTCAGTCAGTACCAGAAGGACCGTCGACTGGTCCGCGAGATGCTGCTCGGTGCGGGATGTGACGAGACGCTACCGATGCCGTTCCTCGCCCCCGGCGATCTCGCCAAGGCGGGTCTTCCCGAGGACGGGGTGACCCTCACCAATCCGCTCCATGCCGAGGAGTCGGTCCTGCGCACCTCGCTGCTTCCCGGGCAGCTGAAGGCCATTGCGCACAACCAGTCGCATCGCAGCCCCGATGTGCGGTTCTTCGAGATCGACCACGTGTTCCTGCCCGCTACTGAGGGGGAGATCCTTCCTGATGAGCGCGAGCACCTTGCGGTCGCGATCGCCGGTGAAGAGGCGCCGGCTGCGGTTGCCGTACTCGATGCGCTGGACCGGGCGCTCGCCCTGCCGAACGTTCAGTTGTCGCCGTCGAGTCCTGCCGGGTTGCACCCGACCCGGTCGGCCGATGTGGTCATCGCCGGGCGCACCCGCGGCCACGTCGGTGAGGTCGATCCGGCGGTGCTCGAGGCCTACGGCGTCGAAGGTCGGGTCGCCTGGCTCGAACTCGATCTCGGTGCCGTGCTCGACGGTCCGCACGGCAATCGCACCTACACGCCCGTGAGCAAGTTCCCGTCGAGCGATATCGACCTTGCGTTCGTCGTCGGCGACGATGTCGCTGCGAGCCGAATTGAGGCGAGCCTTCGCAAGGGCGGTGGCGCCCTCCTCACCGATGTCGAACTGTTCGACGTCTACCGAGGTCCTGGAGTCGACGGCGGTGCCCGGTCCCTGGCCTACCGGTTGCGCTTCCAGGCCACCGACCGCACCCTCACCGACAGCGATGTGGCCGATGTCCGGCAGGCCTGCATCGAGCAGGTCGTGAAGAAGACCGGCGCAGTACTTCGCGGCTGATCCGCCTCGGCGACTACCGTCGCCGCCATGCGTATCTGGCGTTCACACGAACTCGGCGATCCCCTCGACGTCCTCCGGCTCGAGGAGGACAACGCACCCGGTAAACCCGGGCCGTCGCAGGTCCTGGTCGACACGGCTGCGGTCGGCTTGACCTTTCCTGACGTGTTGTCGTGCCGAGGGGAGTATCAGGTCCCGACCCGGCTGCCCTACACGCCGGGCGGTGAGATCGCAGGGGTGGTCTCGGCGGTCGGGGAGGGCGTCGATCTCGAGGTCGGCACGACCGTCGCGGTGCTCGGTGGCGGGCTTCGTGAGCAGAACATCGTGGGCGCCGGCTCGTGCTTTGCCTACCCGACCGACGCCTTGTCGCCGGCGCAAGCGGCGGCGATCCCGGTCAATTACGGCACGGCGTGGTTCGGTCTCCACGACCGGGCGAAGCTTCACCCCGGCGAGACCGTGTTGATCACCGGTGCGGCCGGCGGCACCGGGACGGCGTGCATCCAGCTCGCCCTTGCCGCAGGTGCGGTGCCGATCGCGATTGTCGGAGGCGAGCAGAAGGCCGCGCTCGTTCGCAGCCTCGGCGTGGAGCACATCGTCGACCATCGCGAGACTCCCGACTGGGTCGACATGGTTCGGGAGATGAGTGGCGGTGGGGTCGATGTGGCCTGGGATGCCGTCGGTGGCGACGCCTTCCATCAGGTTCGCCGATGCATGGCGTGGGATGGCCGTCTGCTGATCGTGGGGTTCGTGGGCGGCATCGCCCAGGCGCCCACCAACCACGCGTTGTTGAAGAACTACTCGATCGTCGGTGTGCACTGGGGGGCATCGCTGATGCGCGACCCAGACAGCGTCAAGCGTCAGATGGCTGCCGTCTTCGAGTTGGCCGCCGAAGGCATGGTGGCGCCGCCCGTCGAGTCGGTGCGCCCATTCGAGGAGGCTGCGGCCGTGATCCAGGCGATCGCAGATCGTCAGGTCACCGGCAAGGCGGTGGTCACGATCTGAGGGCGCTGGCGTCGAGACCGTCGGTGTTGGCTTTCCGACTGAATCGTTAGCCAATCTGCCCGAACCGCTAGATCCTCTAACGAGGGGCAGCTACGATCTCGTTATTCGAGGGGGGCAGGAATGGACTTCCGCAAGGCTTCACAGGCGCACGTCGTGCCGCACTTCACCAAGGGGGCGGCCTGGAACGCCGACGACCTCATCGTGATGGATCACGCCGAAGGCTGTTATGTCACCGATTCCGAGGGCAAGCGCTACCTCGACGGTCTCGCCGGGCTCTTCTGCACGAACCTCGGCCACGGCCGGAGTGACCTTGCCGCCGAGGCGAGCAAGCAGATGGAGCGCATGGCCTTCTATCCGAACTGGGGCTTCACCCACGAGCCGGTGAGTAAGGCGGCGTCGATGATCGCCGACGTCGCTCCCGGCGACCTCGAGGACGTCTTCTTCGTGTCGTCGGGTTCCGAAGCCGTCGAGTCCGCCCTCAAGTTCGCCCGCAACTATCACGTCGCGCGTGGCGACGAAGGCCGCTACAAGGTCATCTCTCGAGAATGGAGCTACCACGGCACCACCATCGCCGCCCTTGCGGTCACCGGCGTGCCGAAGTTCCGCAAGCACTTCATGCCGATGCTGTGGGACGGCCCACGCCATGTCCGCAACACCCACGGCGACACGGCCGACGCTCTCGCAAGCGCCAAGGCCATCGAGGACATGATCCTCGCCGAGGGGCCCGAAACCGTTGCCTTGGTCATCGCTGAGCCGGTCCAGAACGGCCGTGGCTGCCTCGTGCCGCCGGACGGCTACTGGCAGGAACTCCGCCGCATCTGCGACAAATACGGCGTGCTGCTGTGTGCTGACGAGGTCATCTGTTCGTTTGGTCGCCTCGGTCACTTCTTCGGCAGCGAACGCTTCGGGGTGGTCCCCGACATGATCACCTTCGCCAAAGGGGTCACGAGTGCCTATCTGCCGCTCGGTGGGGTCGTCGTGCGGCGACCGCTCCTCGAACACATCTGGGAGTCCGAGGTCGGCCTGTTCAACCACGGCTCGACCTTCGGTGGTCATCCTGTCGCTACCGCCGTTGCCGTGGCGAATATCCAGGCGATGCATGACGAGCAGATCATGCAGCACGTCCGATCCCATGAGGACACGATGCGGGCCGGATTTGAGTCACTCGTCGAACGCCACGACATCGTGCGCGAGGTTCGTGGCACCGGGTACTTCTACGCCCTCGAGTTGATGGCGAGCCGCGAACGCGGCCTGGACCTCAGCGAACCCGACGCCCTCGCCCTCCAACAGGGCGTTTTGTTGTCGATGTGCAAGGAGGCGGGCCTGTTGATCCGCCCCGACGATCGTGGCGCGACGATGCTGGTCTTCTCGCCCCCGCTCATCGCCGACGAGGCCGTGATCGCCGACATGCATGCCAAGGCCGACCAGGTGCTCACGCGCGCCGCCGCCTGGCTTGCCGGCGACCGCTGAATCGAGCCGTGGGCGTCCTCGACGACTGGTACGAACGGGCGGCTGCTACGCCGCGCCGCATCGTGCTCGCCGACGACGACCCGCGCGCGCACGAGGCCGCCGCACGGCTGCGCAATGACGGCCTCGCCGAACCCGTCGTGATCGGACGCGACCTCGCTTCCTTGGCCGATGCTGCGCACCCCGAGGCCGACGAACTGGTCGCGGAACTCGCCGCGGTCACCGATGGGCCATGGGCCGGCCGGCCGCTCGACATCGATGACCCGCTTACCATCGCAGCCGCACTGGTGAAGAGCGGTTGGGCCGACGGTGCTGTCGCCGGGGCCACCCGTCCGACTGGCGATGTCATTCGTGCGGGCATCCGGGTGCTCGACGTTGCGCCCGACGTCTCGGTCGTGAGCAGTTCGTTCTTCTTCATTCTGCCCGATGGCCGCCCGCTCGTCTATGGCGACTGCGGCGTGCTGCCCGACCCGACCGCTGACCAACTTGCGGCCGTGGCGATTTCGTCAGCAGCGACTTTTGCCCAGTTGGTGGGGGAGGAGCCGGCTGTGGCGATGTTGTCGTTCTCGTCGAAAGGCAGCGCCACCCACCCACGGGTCGAAAAGGTCGTCGAGGCGACCGCACGAGTTCGTCACCTCGCACCCGATCTCGCCGTCGACGGCGAGTTGCAGTTCGACGCAGCCTTCGTCCCCGCCGTGGCCGAGACCAAAGCCCCAGGGTCGCCGGTTGCCGGCCGGGCGAACGTGTTCGTGTTCCCCGACCTCGACAGCGGGAACCTCGCCTACAAGATCACCGAACGCCTTGGCGGTGCACAGGCGTTCGGACCGCTGCTCCAGGGGCTCGACGGAGTGCTGCACGATCTCAGCCGTGGCTGCTGTGCCGACGACATCGTGAACGTTGCGGTCATCAGCGCGCTCCAGGCCGGAGCCGTCGCATGAGCCGCCCCACCCTCGACCCGACACAGGTCATCGACGAGGCGGCCCGCCTCGCGGACACCGAAGGACTCGATGCCCTCACTCTCACTCGGGTCGCCGATGCGCTCGGCGTGCAGCAGCCGGCGCTCTACCGTCATATCGACGGCTACGACGACTTGATTCGCAGCCTCGGTCTGCGGGGTCGAGAACTCCTCGCCGAACGCCTCAGCGAGGCGGCTCAGGGCGTCGCTGGTGAAGATGCGGTTCGCGCACTTGGCGATGCATGGCGCTCCGTCGTCCGTGATGCCCCTGGGCTCTACGCCGCCACCGACCGCTACCCATGCGCCGGCGACGACGAACTGGAGGCGGCAGTCGAACGCGTCGTCAATGTGATCGCTCGTTCGCTCGCCGGCTTCGATCTCGACGATGCCCAACGCATCCACGTGGCTCGAGCACTCCGGAGTGCGTTCCACGGCTTCGCCCACCTCGAGTCGGGCGACGGCCACCCCCATCCACACGATCTCGAGGTCTCGTTCGCCGGCCTCGTCGACCTCTTGATGGCGGGTATTCGCCATCTTGAACGAACAGGAGAATCCCGATGACCCGCATGACTCCCTCGGAGGCCTTCGTCGAGACGATGGTCGCCAACGGCGTGACCACCACGTTCGGCATCATGGGCAGCGCGTTCATGGATGCCATGGACATCTTCGCCCCGGCCGGTATCGAACTCGTTCCCGTGGTGCACGAGCAAGGCGCGGCCCACATGGCCGACGGGTATGCCCGGGTCAGCGGCAAGCACGGTGTGGTGATCGGCCAGAACGGCCCCGGCATCTCCAACTGTGTCACTGCGGTCGCAGCTGCGTTCTGGGCCCACAGCCCCGTCGTGATGATCACCCCGGAGACCGGCACCATGGGGCAGGGCCTGGGTGGTTTCCAGGAGGCCAACCAGCTGCCCATGTTCCAGGAGTTCGTGAAGTACCAAGGGCACATCGCCAACGAGAACCGGATGGCGGAGACCACCGCTCGCTGCTTCGACCGGGCGATGTCGGAGATCGGGCCGACCCAGCTCAACATCCCGCGCGATCGCTTCTACGGTGACATCGACGTCGAGATCCCGGCGCCGATGGTCCTCGACCGCGGTGCGGGCGGCAAGGCCAGCCTCGATGCCGCGGCCGACATGCTCGCCGAGGCCGAGTTCCCCGTCATCGTCAGCGGGGGTGGTGTGGTGATGGGCGATGCGATGGTCGAAGCCGTCGCCCTCGCCGAACGTCTCGGGGCGCCGGTGGTCAACAGCTACCTCCACAACGACTCGTTCCCGGCGAGCCATCCGCAGTGGTGCGGGCCGCTGGGCTATCAGGGCTCGAAGGCGGCGATGAAGCTCATCGCGAAGGCCGATGTCGTGCTCGCGCTCGGCACCCGGCTCGGCCCGTTCGGAACCCTGCCGCAGCACGACATGGACTACTGGCCCAAGGACGCCAAGATCATTCAGGTCGACGCCGACCACAAGATGCTCGGTCTCGTGAAGCCGATCTCTGTCGGCATCCACGGCGATGCCGGTGCCGCCGCCGAAGCGCTTCTCGAGCGCCTCGACGGCCGAACCCTCGTCTGCGACGCAACGCGTGACACTCGCGCCGCCACCACTGCCGAGGAGAAGGCGGCCTGGGAAGCCGAACTCGACGAGTGGACCCACGAAAAAGACGACTTCTCGATAGACATGATCGCCGAGGCCGATGCCGAGGAAGGCAGCTGGCTGCATCCTCGCCAGGTTCTCCGTGAGCTGGAGAAGGCGATGCCGGCCCGGGCGATGGTCTCGACCGACATCGGCAACATCAACTCGGTCGCCAACAGCTATCTGCGCTTCGAGGAACCGCGGTCGTTCTTCGCCCCGATGAGCTGGGGCAACTGTGGTTATGCCCTGCCCACCATCATGGGCGCCAAGAAGGCCGCCCCGGACCGTCCGGCGATCTCCTACGCCGGCGACGGTGCCTGGGCGATGAGCATGAGTGAGCTCATGACCGCCGTCCGCCACGACATTCCGGTCACCTCGATCGTGTTCCACAACCGTCAGTGGGGGGCGGAGAAGAAGAACCAGGTCGATTTCTACGGTCGTCGTTTCGTCGCCGGAGAACTCGAGGGTGGCGAGAACTACAGCGAGATCGCCAAGGCGATGGGGGCCGAGGGTGTGCGGGTCGACGAGCTCGACCAGGTCGGCCCGGCGCTCACCGCCGCGGTCGACGCCCAGATGAACGAGGGGAAGACCACAGTCATCGAGATCATGTGCACCAAGGAGCTCGGCGATCCGTTCCGCAAGGACGCGCTGAAGACCCCGACCCGCTACCTCGACAAGTACAAGGACTATGTCTGACCTTCGAGGCATCGTCTCGAGGCGTCTGCGCAGGCTGTTCCGATGAGCGCTCCACCGCTGGTTGCTGATCAACCGATCGACGTCGAGGTGACCTTCGGCTTCGCCTCGAATCTGCCGGTGCTCGGCTTTGCCGAGCCCACCGAGCACGTCCCCGAGATCGACCCGGCCTACCGGTTCGATCCCCCCGTCACCAAGGCGCTCCTGGCCGGGTTCGTGCACAACCGGCGTGTGCTCGTCCAGGGTGCTCACGGCACCGGCAAGTCCACGCACATCGAGCAGATCGCCGCTCGCCTCAATTGGCCTCTGGCGCGCGTCAACCTCGACGGACACATCACCCGGCTCGACCTCGTCGGCCGCGACGCCGTCGTCGTGCGCGACGGTCTGCAGGTCACCGAGTTCCGGGAAGGCATCGTGCCCTGGTCGCTCCAACGTCCGGTTGCGTTGGTCTTCGACGAACTTGACGCCGGTCGGCCGGACGTCATGTTCGTCATCCAACGGATGCTCGAGCGTGGTGGCTCGTTCACCCTGCTCGATCAGAACCGGGTGCTGTCTGCCCACCCGGGATTCCGGATCTTCGCCACCGCCAACACGGTCGGACTCGGCAACCTGAGTGGGTTGTATCACGGCACTCAGTTGCTGAATCAGGCGCAGGTCGATCGATGGGACATCGTCGCCCGACTCGACTACCTGAGTCCCGATGCCGAGGTTGGCATCGTCTCGGCCCGCGTGCCGAGCGCCGACGCCGACACCCTCGGCGGCATGGTCGCCGTCGCCGGGATGACTCGGGTCGGTTTCGCCGCCGGCGATCTCTCCACGGTGATGTCGCCGCGCACCGTCATCAGCTGGGCCGAAAACGTGGAGATCTTCGGTGACATCGTCGAGGCCTTCGAGCTGGCATTCGGCAACACCTGCGATCCGGCCGAACGTCCGATCCTGGCGGAGTATCTGCAGCGGGCGATGGGCCTTGCATTGCCCGAACTCACCTGATGGGTCCGGGTGAGGATCTGAACACCACGGTCCGTCGTCGCCGGGCCGAGCGGCGTGGCGCGGCGATCGTGCGAGCGGTCGGGGGCCGACCTGACGCCGAGCTGCGGGGCGGCACCCTTCGCCTCGGTCAGCGTCGAGTGGGGCTTGCCTCGCCGCATCTCGCCGCCGACCTCGGCGAGGTCTCGCCGGCCCGCGCTCGAGGCGTGGCCGACTCCCTGGGACTGTTGGTGTGCCACAGCGATCTCGATCTCCATCGCGAACTCGCGCCGAGCGAGCCGCTTGAACGGGTGGTATTCGACCTACTCGAGCAACTGCGGTGCGAATCGCTGCGGCCGATGGCGTGGGTCGGCATGGAACACAACCTTGACGCCGCCTTTGGTGAGTGGTCCGAGCAGTGCCTCGGCGAGCGCATCGCCGAGTCCGGCGTCGGTCTGCTCGTCTTCACGGTCACCCATATGGCCCGAACCCGCCTGGTCCGTTCGCTCACGACCGAGGTGATCGACGAGGTGACCGAGGGACAGCGCTTCACCCTGGCCCCCCTGATCGGTGAGGACCTGGTTGCGCTCCGGGCCAACCGGCACGATCAGCGCGCCTTCGCGTTCCACGCCCGGGCGATCGCCGAGGCGGTTGCACTCGTGGCCGGAGACGCCAACCTCGCCGCGGCAGGCGAGGGCGTCGACCGTTCGACGCTGCTGCTTTCGGGATGGGACGAGGACGAAGATGGCGCCGGCCTCACGGGCGTGCTCGGTGCAACGTCTGCCCGCGGTGCCGACCTCGACCGACTCGGCGACTACCAGGTCTTCACTCGTGCCTTCGACCGCGAGGTCGGAGGCGATGCGCTCGTCGCCCCGAACCGACTGCCGGTATTGCGAGCCGAACTCGACCGGCACCGGAAGGCGCAGGCGGTGAGTGCCGCCCGTGTCGCCCAACGGCTGATCCGAGCGCTCGCTCGTCCGGCCGAGGACGGCTGGACCTTTGCCGAGGACGACGGTGAACTGGATCCGGCCCGCCTGGCCATGATCATCACCGATCCCGTCGAGCATCGGGTCTTCCGGCAGCGCCGTCTCCGCCCGCTCGCCGACGTCGCTGTGACCTTCCTCGTCGACACGTCGGGATCGATGAAGCAGCAGCGTTACGAGGCGGCGGCCGTGCTCGTCGACACGTTCGCTCAGGCGCTTGATCTCGCAGGCGCATCGGTCGAGGTGCTGGGATTCACCACGCGAAGCTGGGCCGGCGGGAAGGCGGCGAAGGCGTGGAAGAAGGCCGGTGCCCCGTCGTCACCAGGTCGAGTCGCCGAAATTGAGCACATCGTGCACAAGGACGCAGCGACGTCGTGGCGGCGAGCCCGCCGCTCGATTGCCACCATGCTCGACATCCACCACTACCGCGAAGGAGTCGACGGTGAGGCACTCGTGTGGGCCTACCGGCGGTTGGCGGCGATCGAGGCGAGTCGGCGACTGCTCGTGTTGGTGAGCGATGGTGCGCCAATGGAGACGGCGACGTCGGGTGTGAACCGGTTGGGCTTTCTCGACGACCATCTGGCGGCCGTCGCTGCTGCGCTCGACGCCCGACACGATGTCGAGTTTGGGGCCCTGACGCTTGAGGCTGATGTGTCGGGCATCTTTTGTCGATCCCGGTCGATCGATCTCGACGGCACGCTCAGCCTCGGGCACTACGAGGTGCTGCTCGATCTCTTCGGCTGACGCAGCGAGACCGTGACCTAGGTTGCTCGCTCGGCGAGCACCCGCTCTTTGGAGGGAACTCGCAGCGTGATGTAGGTGATCCCGATCGCGCTGGCAGCGAGGATCGCCGAGCGCAGCACGCTGCTGTCGGCCAGCCAGGTGCTCCCGCCGGCGAACAGCACGATCATCGCCGTGGCGAGGAACTTCGCCCGACGGGGCATGCCGAGTCCGTTGCGATGGTCGTGCACCATCGGGCCAATCCGGGGCAACCCGAGCACCCAGGCCTCGAGTCGAGGACTCGACTTCGAGAACGCCCACGCCGCGATGATGAAGAACACCGTCGTCGGGAGGCCGGGAACGATGACGCCGATGCCACCGAGCGCAACCGCCAGCACACCGACGATCCCCCATGCGCCTCGGGCGATCCGGCTTTTTGCAGGCGCCATGGGAGGCATCGGAGGCGTCGAATCTGGCATGCGCCATTCTGTCGCATGGCCGAGCCATTCGAGACGGCGGGGTTAGCCTCAGGTCATGTTCATCAATGGGCAGTGGGTCGACGCCATCGACGGCGGCACGTTCGCTGTCACCAATCCCGCCACCGGCGATGTCATCGGGAGCATGCCTGACGGCGCCGCCGCCGACGCCACCGCCGCGATCGATGCGGCTCACGCGGCCCAGCCCGACTGGGGGGCCACCACCGCCTACAGCCGGGCCGACCTGCTGATGGGGGCCTGGCGCTTGATGGGGGAGCGAGCCACCGAACTCGCTGCGCTCATGACCGAGGAGCAGGGCAAGCCACTCAAGGCGAGCCGAGCCGAGGTCACCTACGGTGCCGATTTCCTGCGCTGGTTCGCCGAGGAGGCCCGGCGCATCACCGGCGAGTGGTTGCCGTCGGGTCGTGCCGATCAGCGGTTCCTGTCGGTGAAGACCCCGGTCGGCGTGGTTGCGGCAGTCACGCCGTGGAACTACCCGATGTCGATGCTCACCCGGAAGATGGGGCCGGCGTTGGCCGCCGGTTGCACCCTCGTGTTGAAACCGGCCGAAGCGACCCCGATGTGTGCGAAGGCGATCTTCGACTGCTTCATCGATGCCGGGGTGCCCGACGGCGTGATCAATATGGTCACCGCCTCGAATCCGGCACCGATCGGCAACGTCTTCACCAGCGACGCTCGGGTCAAGAAGCTGACGTTCACCGGCTCCACGGCAGTGGGTCGCGTGCTCGCAGCCAAGGCCGGCGCCAACTTGCAGCGGGTCTCGGTCGAGCTCGGCGGTCACGCCCCGTTTATCGTGTATCCCGACGCCGATCCGGTTCACGCGGCGAAGGGCGCGGCTGCGCTGAAGTTCCTCAACTCCGGGCAGGCGTGCATTAGTCCCAACCGGCTCTACGTGCACCGTGATCATGCCGATGCGTTCATCGAGACGATGGTGCCGCGGGTCGCCAAGGTGAAAGCGGGTATCGGCACGGCCGAGGGTGTTGGAGTGGGGCCGCTCGTCAATGAGGCAGCGGTGGCCAAGGTCGCAGCCCAGGTCGACGACGCTCGCGCCAAGGGGGCCGAGGTGCCGGTCGGTGGTGTGCGGCTCACCGACGACGGCCTCGATGCCGGCCACTTCTATGCACCCACCGTCGTCACCGGCGTCACCGACGACATGACGATCTACCGCGAGGAGACCTTCGGGCCGGTTGCGCCGATCATCGTGTACGACGATGTCGATCAGGTCATCGATCTCGCCAACGACACCAACTACGGCCTCGCTGCCTACGTGTACACCAATGATCTCTCCACGGCGATCCGTGCGATGGAAGGTCTGCGGTTCGGCATCATCGGGATCAACGATGTCAACCCGACGTCGGCGGCTGCGCCGTTCGGTGGCATGAACGACTCCGGTCTGGGTCGTGAGGGTGGCCGAGAGGGCATCGCCGAGTATCTCGAGACCAAGCTCGCCGGTATCGCGCTGTAGGTCCGCTCGCGTCGTATGCAAATCATTGCATAAACATTCGACAGGCCTTAGAGTGTTGCCCATGCACCAGGTCGCCATCATCGGCGCGTCCGGCTTCACGGGCGCAGAACTGTTGCGTATCTGCGCGTTGCATCCCGAACTCAAAGTCGTCGCAGCGACCGGCAACACCGAAGCCGGGAACCGGATCGCCGACCTGTACCCCTCGCTCGCCGCCGCCTACGGCGAGATGACCTTCGCCGCGAACGACGTATCGGTCATCGCCGATGCCGATCTCGTCTTCCTCGGTCTGCCCCACGGTGCCAGCCAGTCGATGGTTCCCAATCTCCGGGGCAGCGTGAAGCACGTGGTCGACCTCGCCGCCGATTTCCGACTCGACGACCCGGGTCTGTACCCGACCTGGTACGGCGAAGCGCACGCTGCCCCCGAACTGCTCGACGACTTCGTCTTCGGCCTGCCCGAGTTCTTTCGGAGCGATCTCGCCGGCGCCGAATTGATCGCGGCACCCGGCTGCTACGTCACCACCTCCTCGCTCGCCCTCGGCCCACTCGTGAAGGCGGGCCTGATCGAGCCCACCGGCATCGTCGTCGACGCGGCCAGCGGCGTGAGTGGCGCCGGTCGGCCACCGAAGCCCAACACCACCTTCTGTGCCGTCGACGAGGACTTCACCGCCTACGGCCTGCTGAATCACCGGCACACGCCCGAGATCGAGATGGCGATCGGCCGTCACGCCGGCACCGATGTCCAGGTGCTTTTCACCCCGCATCTCGCCCCGATGAACCGAGGCATCCTGGCCACCTGTTACGCCCGGCCGACCGGATCGATCAGCACCGACGATGCCATGGCGTGCCTGCACGCCGCCTACGACGACGAACCGTTCGTCGTCGTGAGCGAACGCTCGCCGTCCACCAAGGCCACGCTCGGCTCGAACAGCTGCCATGTCACCGCCCGGGTGGACGAGCGCACCGGCTGGCTGATCGTGATCGCAGCGCTCGACAACCTCGTCAAGGGGGCGTCGGGGCAGGCGGTGCAGTGTGCCAACCTCGCCCTAGGTCTGCCCGAAACCACCGGCCTCACGGTCGCCGGCATGTACCCGTAAGGAGCGGCAATGTCCGACACCGTGTCTCCGCTCGCCCCTCAGTCGTTCCCGCAACTCCCGCCGCTTGCCGGGGTCGCGCTCGGCACCCTCGCGGCCGGCCTGCGCTACCAGGGCCGCAACGACGTTTTCGTCGCCGAACTCGCAGAGGGCACGTCGGTGGCCGGGGTGTTCACCCGGTCGCTGTGCCCGTCCGCGCCGGTCGACTGGTGCAAGCAGCTCCTCGACTCGGGCGCACGCACTGCCCGCGCGGTCGTGTGCAACGCCGGCAACGCCAACGCCTTCACGGGTTCGGCAGGGGAGACCAGCGTTCAGGTCACGGTCGAGACCCTCGCCGACCAACTCGGCGTGCTGCCGGAGGAGATCTTCGTTGCCTCCACCGGCGTGATCGGGGAGCCGATGCCCGACGATCTTCTTCGTTCGAGCCTGCCTGCCCTCGCCGGTGCCGTCGGTGCCGCCTCCCCGGAGGCATGGGAGGCGTCGGCCGATGCCATCCGCACCACCGACACCTTCGCCAAGGGCTCGGCTCGCCGGATCGACGGCGGTGTGAGCCATGTCGTCGGCATCGCCAAGGGCAGCGGCATGATCGCCCCCGACATGGCGACGATGCTCGCCTTCGTCTTCACCGATCTGCCCGTCGAGCCGACGCTGCTCCAGCAGTGTCTCTCGACGTCGGTCGAGCACAGCTTCAACCGCATCACGGTCGATTCCGATACGTCGACGAGCGACACGGTGCTGCTCTTCGCCACCGGCGAGCAGATCGATGACGAACTCGCCGACCCGGACGACCCGAAGCTGGCGGCGTTCCAGCAGGCACTCGACGCCGTGCTGCTCGACCTCGCCCAACAGATCGTCCGTGACGGCGAAGGCGCCACCAAGTTCGTGGAGGTCACGGTCACCGGCGCCGCCGACGACCAAGCGGCAAAGGCCATTGCACTCGCCATCGGTAACTCGCCGCTGGTGAAGACGGCACTTGCCGCCGAGGATGCCAACTGGGGTCGTCTCGTCATGGCGGTCGGCAAGTCCGGCCAGGCCGCCGACCGCGACAAGATCGCGATCTGGATCGGCGATGAACAGGTCACGGCCGACGGCAAGGTCCTCGCCTCCTACTCCGAGGAGCGGGCCACCGAACACCTCCGCACTCCCGAGGTCGAGATCCGGGTTGATGTCGGCATCGGTGACGGCGACGCCACGATCTGGACCTGCGATCTCACCCACGGCTACATCGACATCAATGCGGGGTACCGCTCATGACCGACAACCTCTCCGACCGGGGCTTCTCGCCCGAACGGCGCGCCGACGCGCTGGTTGAGGCCCTGCCCTACATCCAGCGTTTCCGCGACGCGGTCGTCGTCGTGAAATTCGGTGGGAACGCCATGGTGGACCCGGCGCTGTCCCAGACGTTTGCAGAGGACATCGTCCTGCTTCGCTCCGTCGGCCTGAAACCCGTCGTGGTGCACGGCGGCGGTCCGCAGATCGGCGAGCTTCTCGCTCGGCTCGGCAAGGAGACGGCGTTCGTCGACGGCTTGCGGGTCACTGACGCCGAGACCCTCGACGTCGCCCGCATGGTGCTGGTCGGCAAGGTCGGCCGTGACATCGTCGGCTCGATCAATGTCCACGGTGCCTACGCCGTGGGCCTCTCTGGCGAGGACGGCGGCCTGATCACCGCTGCGCCACGCGACGCCGCCCTCGGTTTCGTCGGCGACGTGGTCAGCGTGCAACCCAATATCGTCGAGCGGCTTCTGAGCGAGAACATGATTCCGGTCGTCTCCACGATCGGTGCCGACACCAACGGCCAGGCGTACAACATCAATGCCGACACGGTCGCAGGTGCGCTGGCGGGCGCACTCGGTGCGGAGAAGGCGATCTATCTCACCGACGTGCCGGGCCTGCTCACCGACGTCGACGATGCGTCCTCGATCGTCGCTCGAGCGAGCCTCAACACGGTCCGCGAGTACATCGCCGACGGCACGATCTCGGGCGGCATGATCCCCAAGGTCGAAGCATGCATGCACGCCGTCGAGTCGGGTGCCACCTCTGCGCACATGCTCGACGGGCGCATTCCACACGTGTTGTTGCTCGAACTCTTCACCGACGCCGGTATCGGCACGATGATCACCGGCGATCTGACGACAGGGGAGAACCCATGACCGCCGCCCAGGCCGCAGCGTGGGGTGCCACCGGCGACCACAGCCCGTTGATGGACAACTACGGCTCGCCGCCCCGACTCTTCCTGAAAGGGAGCGGTGCCGAGCTCTATGACGCCGACGGTACCCGCCACCTTGACTTCCTGTGCGGTCTCGCCGTCACCGGCCTCGGTCATGCCCACCCGGCGATCACCGAGGCCGTTGCTGCCCAGGCGGGCAGGCTCACGCACACGTCGAACCTGTTCGCCAACGAACATCAGGCGCCCGTCGCCGAAACTCTCAACCGGTTGATCGACGCCGGCTCGGGCCAGGTCCTGTTCCAGAACTCCGGCGCCGAGGCCAACGAGGCAGCGCTCAAGCTCGTGCGCAAGTACCAGGGCCGAGGCCGTCACGGCGTCGTGAGCGCCCTGCGGAGCTTCCACGGCCGCACCCTGATGTCGTTGGCCGCAACCGGTCAGCCCGAGAAGCACGAGCCCTTCCAGCCGTTGCCCGAGGGGTTCCGGCACGTCGTCTGGAACGACCTTGAGGAGTTCGAGCGCAGCCTCACCCCCGAGGTGGGCGGTGTCATCCTTGAGTCGGTGCAAGGCGAAGGCGGCGTCAACCCAGCCGATGACGATTACCTTCGCGGTGTCCGGCAGATCTGCGACGAACGCGGTCTGCTGTTGATCTTCGACGAGGTCCAGGCCGGCATGGGCCGAACCGGTTCCTGGTTCGGTTTCCAGCACGCCGGCGTACGCCCCGACGTGGTCACGATGGCCAAGGGCATCGCCAACGGGATGCCGGTCGGAGCGATGTGGGCCCGCGACGAGGTCGCCGCATCATTCGTTCCCGGCGATCACGGCTCGACCTATGCCGGCCAGCCCCTCGCCCTCTCCGCAGCCCGGGCAACGCTCGCCGAACTGGAACGCATCGACGCACCGGCCGTCGCCCGCGCGCACGAAGCGACGTTCCGGTCGCTGCTCGAACCGATGGCCGCCATCGACCACGTCCGAGGTCGAGGACTGTTGCTCGGCGTAGAGCTCACTCCGGAAGCGCTTGCCGGTCGCAAGGCAGGCGACATCGCCCGCGCGTGCCTTGACCGTGGCCTTGTCGTCAACGGTGTCACCCCGACGGCATTGCGCCTCGCGCCACCGTTCATCGTCACCGACGAGCAGATCACCGAAGGCGTCGAGATCATCGGTGCTGCCATCGCCGAGGGAGCCGCCTGATGCGTCACCTACTCGAGATCGACGACCTGTCGAGTGCCGAGGTCAACCAGATTCTCGACCTCGCCACCTCCACCGACGCGCCGCAAGCGCTCGCAGGCAAGGGCATGGCCCTCATCTTCGAAAAGCCGTCGGCCCGCACCCGGAACTCGATGGAGATGGCCGTCGTGCAACTCGGCGGCCATCCCGTCTACATCCAGGGTCAGGAAGTCGGATTCGACACCCGCGAGACCGTTGAGGACGTGACCCGCACCATGGCGTGCTTCCACTCGCTCGTCGGTGCCCGGGTGTTCGCCCACCCCGTCGTCGAACGCATGGCTGCGCTCGACCTCGTTCCTGTCGTCAACATGCTGAGCGACGCCGCCCATCCGCTTCAGGCGCTCGCCGACCTCCTCACGATGCGTCGGGCGTTCGGAGAACTGCAGGGCCGCTCGGTCGCCTACGTCGGCGACGCCAACAATGTCGCCCGCTCGCTGGCGCTCGCCGCTGGCCGCACCGGCATGTCGTTCCGGATCTCGTCACCATCGGGCTACGGCTTCGGCGAGGTCGATGCCGACCGCATCGCCAACGCTGGCGTCGCGATCGACATCCACAACCGGCCTGAGGACGCTGTCGCCGGGGCCGATGCTGTCTACGTCGACACCTGGACCTCGATGGGGCAAGAGGCCGAGGCCGAGCAACGGCGCCGCGACTTCGAGGGGTTCCAGGTTGATGAGCGACTGATGGCGCTGGCCGCCCCTGATGCGATCTTCCTGCATTGCCTGCCGGCCCATCGCAATGAAGAGGTCACCGATGCCGTGCTCGACGGTGACCGGAGCCGGATCTGGGTGCAGGCTGCCAACCGCATGCACGCCGCCCGTGGAGCTTTGGCCTGGCTTGCCCACGAGAACCGCTAGGGGAGCGATCATGTCGAAAGCCCAACGCCAACATCGGATCTCGTCCTTGCTCGAGGAGCACGCCGTCACCTCGCAGGCCCAGCTCACCGAGCTGCTCGAGACCGACGGCATCGGCGCCACGCAGGCAACGGTTTCACGCGATCTCGACGAACTCGGCGCGATCAAGGTCCGGGTCCCGGGCGGCGAGACCGTGTACGCGATACCGGAACACCCGATCGACCGCATCGCCCCGGAGGATCACCTCCGTCGAGTGATGTCCGACTGGGTCGCCGACGTCAACCACTCGCTGAACCTCGTCGTACTGCGCACCCCACCCGGCTCCGCTCACGTCGTCGCGTCCGCCCTCGACCGTGCCGGGATGGCCGACATCCTCGGTACCGTCGCAGGCGACGACACCTTGATCGTGGTAGCCGCCGAATCGCTTGGCGGCGCCGAACTCGCCGAGCGGCTGCGGTCGCTCGCCGGCCTCACCTGACCCCTCACCAACCCGAGAGAAACATCTGAACCATGAAGGTCGTACTCGCCTACAGCGGTGGTCTCGACACCTCCATCATCCTGCGTTGGCTCCAAGAGACGTACAAGGCCGAGGTCATCACGTTCACCGCCGACCTCGGTCAGGGTGAAGAGGTCGAGCCGGCTCGGGCCAAGGCGCTCGAGATGGGTGTTCCCGCTGAGAACGTCCACATCGAGGACGTGCGCGAGGAGTTCGTGCGCGACTTCGTGTACCCGATGTTCCGGGCCAACACGATCTATGAAGGCGAGTACCTCCTCGGCACGTCGATCGCTCGCCCGCTGATCGCCAAGCGTCTCGTCGAGATCGCAGATGAGCATGGCGCCGACGCGATCAGCCATGGCGCCACCGGCAAGGGCAACGACCAGGTCCGGTTCGAGCTGGGCGCATACGCATTGTCGCCCGACATCCAGGTCATCGCTCCGTGGCGTGAGTGGGAGCTTGGTGGCCGTGAGTCGCTGATGGCGTACGCCGAGAAGCACAACATCCCGATCGAGATGAAGCGGGGCAAGAAGTCGCCGTTCTCGATGGACGCCAACCTGCTCCATATCTCGTTCGAGGGTGGCCCGTTGGAGGACCCCTTCACCGAACCGCCCGCGGAGATGTGGCGCTGGTCGGTCAGTCCCGAAATGGCCCCCAACGAGGCCACCTATCTTGACCTCACCTACGAAAGGGGTGACATCGTCGCCATCGAGGGCAAGGCGATGACTCCGGCCGAGGTCCTCACCGAGCTCAACCGTCTTGGCGGTGAGAACGGCATCGGTCGTCTCGACATCGTCGAGAATCGTTTCGTCGGCATGAAGAGCCGTGGCGCTTACGAGACCCCGGGCGGCACCATCATGCTGCGGGCCCACCGGGCGATCGAGTCGATCACGCTCGATCGCGAGGTCGCTCACCTCAAGGATTCGCTCATGCCGAAGTACGCCGAGTTGATCTACAACGGCTTCTGGTGGAGTCCGGAGCGCGAGATGTTGCAGGTCGCCATTGACCACAGCCAGGAGTTAGTCAGTGGCGTGGTGCGTCTCAAGCTCTTCAAGGGCAACGTCGACGTCGTCGGCCGCAAGAGCCCGCATTCGCTGTTCGACGAAAAGATCGCCACCTTCGAAGACGATGGCGGCACGTATGATCAAGCCGATGCCGAGGGCTTCATCAAGCTCAATGCGCTCCGGCTAAGGAACCTCGCTCGCAAACGGAGTCAGTCGTGAGCTCAACGCTATGGCACGGTCGGTTTGCCGGCGGCCCGTCGGAGGCGCTGCAGGCGCTGAACGACAGCCTGCCGTTCGACCAGCGCATGTTCCGTGAGGACATCGCCGGGTCGAGGGCACATGTCCGCATGCTCTGCGATGTCGGCCTGTTCACCGAGACCGAGCGTGACGATGTACTCGCTGCCCTCGACACGGTCGAGCACGAGATCGAGTCAGGCTCGTTCGACTTCCAGGTCAACGACGAGGACATCCACACCGCCGTCGAGCGTCGAGTCACCGAACTCGAGCCCGCCGGCGCCAAGATGCACACCGGCCGCAGCCGCAATGATCAGGTCGCCACTGATCTCCGGCTCTGGACCCGTTCGGCGCTCGACGAGGTGCTCGACCTGGTCGAGCGCCTGCAGCGCACGCTCCTGACTCAGGCCGAGCACGCGGGCGACGCCTACCTGCCCGGCTACACCCACCTCCAGCAGGCGCAGCCCGTCGCCCTCTCACACCACCTGCTCGCCCACGGCTGGGCACTGGCCCGCGATGCCGAGCGGCTCACCGACGCCCGCAAGCGCACCAATGTCTCGGTACTCGGCGCGGGAGCACTGGCCGGTTCGTCGTTGCCGCTCGACCCGGAAAAGTCCGCCGCCTATCTCGGCTTCGATGCGGTCTTCGACAACAGCCTCGACGGTGTCGCCGATCGAGACTTCGTGGCCGAGGCGCTCTTCGCCCTGTCGCTACTCGGGGTGCACCTGAGCCGTATCGGCGAGGAGTGGATCCTGTGGGCTTCGACCGAGTTCGGATTCTTGACCCTCGACGACGGGTTCTCGACCGGGTCGTCGATGATGCCCCAGAAGAAGAACCCCGATATCGCCGAACTCGTCCGGGGCAAAGCGGGCCGACTCATAGGCCACCTCACCGGTTTCCTCACCACCCTCAAGGGACTGCCGCTGACCTACAACAAGGATATGCAGGAGGACAAGGAGCCGTTGTTCGACGCCGTCGACACGGCACGGCTTACGCTCCTCGCCCTCGACGGCATGATCTCCACCACCACGTTCAACACCGAGGCCATGGCGGCTCAGGCCGCGTCGCCCTATGCCGCTGCGACTGACCTGGCCGAGTGGCTGGTCGCGCGGGGTATGCCGTTCCGCGATGCCCACGCCGTAGTGGGGGAGAAGGTGCGCCGAGCCCTCGCCGGTGAAGGCTCGCTGAGTGAACTCGTCGCTGCCGACCCGCAGCTTGGCGATGAGGCTGTGGCGCTGCTCGAACCGGGTGTGTCGGTGACCCGCCGCACCACTCGCGGTGGCGGCTCTCCGACAGCGGTCGCCGATCAGATCGAGCGGTTCCGGGCTCGTCTGGACGGGTGAGCTGCCTCTCGCGCTTGGCTCAGCACCTCGGGGAACCGAGATTGTTTCCGAGCTGCGCGCCCAGGTCTCTTCGCCTCGGGTGTGCGCGACCGTGTCGCTTTGGGTGACGCCAACCTGAGGCCCGACGGTCCCGACTGGCTGGCGCTGGGTGCCGTTCTGGTTCGAGCTCATACCTGGCGAAACTGACCGCCCTGTTTGCCTGAGTCGCCCCTGTCACTACCGCGTTCGTACCCTGCCTGCGCGCGCATCGCGCGATATATCGCGCGGAATGTGGGTCAAGGAGCACTATCTCGCGCGGTTCGCGCGAATAATCGCGCGGAGAGTCCACCACTCGAGTGGCAACGGGTTCTATTTTGCGTGACGCCATACCGGTTGATGTCGTTCCACAAGGTCAGGCAAAACCATGTTCAGCAAGTTCAGTCAGCGACTCGCTCACCTGGCGAGCGTTGGAAGCTGCCAGCCGTTCCAACGACGCTGGGAGTCATTCCTCGCCGTCGCCCTCGCGATAGGCCTGATCGCAGCGGCTCTAGCGACGGTTTCTCCGGCGCGAGCTGAAGGTGACCCTCTGGTTGAGGCTCAGTCGGGCGAGTGGTCCTGCACCCGAGACCTAGGTGATGGCACCCAGCAGGGCATCTTGTACCAAATCGTCTACAACAACGGGCAGAACATTCTCTACTCGTACTCCGATGATGGATCCGGCGCGTGGTCGCTTGATCAGGAAGCAACGTTCTCGCTGTCTTCCGGCCAGTTTTTCAATGGCTTAGTAATGACCCCAGCTGGTGACATATACGCAGTACTGCACGGAGGCAACCCAGAGCACAAACTGGTGAAGTTCAACGCCCCAGCGACGATTGGAGGAGTCGCCACTTATACCGTCGTCGCAAATTATCCATCGTCGAATACGTCGAAGGCGGTCAACTCGGCAAGCTATGTCGAGATCAACGGTGATCCGTACTTGGCCATGTCCAACAACGGTAAGAGCATCAACGATTCGCTGTACAACGTGACCACCGGGGTATTCAGCGACTGGAATATCGTGAACAACGGCAACTCCAAGGATGCTGTTTGGGCTCCTCTTGGGATTACTTCAGGCGGATCCTCGTATCAGATCGTCGGGATAGATGAGAACAGCGCGAACTCTGTTCTGTTCTCAACTTCAGGCTCAACGGCAACGCTTGCCACGACATTGACCAACCTGAACGGCAACTCAATGTCGTGGGATACATCCACTGGCTGGGGAGTTGGTGGTTCGTTCGGTTCTACGACTGCCAGCGAACAAAATCTCTACTTCTTCCGCAACGACGGTCTGCTGTTCGAATGGGAACAGACGTCGGACTCAACCGCAGCGCTCACTCAGATCGGCTCGTCAACCCCAAGCAATGACAATGATGGAGCGAGCTGCGGCAACACTGGACTTGAGGCCAAGGCGATCGTCACGGTCACGTTGGCCTATGACGCGAATGGTGGTTCGGGAGCTCCGAGTGATCAGAGTGGTGATTCGTTTAGTGATGTGACGGTGTCGGATACGACACCGACTCGGGAGGGGTATTCCTTTACGGGGTGGAACACTGCTGCTGATGGGTCTGGTGTTGATTACCCGGCTGATTCGACGTACACGTTGCCGGCTTCGGGTACAGACACGCTGTACGCCCAATGGAACGAGAATCCTTCTCCCGATCCAGATCCATACGATCCTCCGGAAGTGGTCCTCCCTCCAGTGAGCGAGCCTGCTGACCCGACGCCAGGGAATCCGTCGTATACCGGCTAAGGCCAACGGCGCGAATGACTCAGAGGGAGTCGACGAAAAGTCGTCTACTCAGTGATGAGCGAGACGACGTTGAGCGCTGGAAGATTCGCAAGGATCACGAACTTGGCGGATTCTCTGGCCGGAAACGTTCCGGCGATCTCCGTGACGAGAGTTAGCCTCCGCCACATGTATCGCTGGTTGAGCGCCGACGCTCCCGAACTCGTCGAGCACGATGATCTCGACCTGGTCTGGGCTGCAATCGACGCAATTAGCGATTCGGCGTTCGCTCGTGAGCGACGACTCATGCGGGAGCTGCTCGATACTCGACCCGACCCGCTCGAGCGTCACGAACGCCCCGGCCATTTCACCGGCTCCGCGCTCGTCGTCCACGCCGACCTTGAGCGCATACTCGTTCTGTTCCACACCAAGCTGCAGATCTGGGTCCAGCCCGGCGGACATGCCGACGGCAATGCCAACCTTGCCGGTGTCGCACTCCGAGAGGCCACCGAGGAAACCGGCATCGACGGCTTGAAGGTCTGGCCGGTGCCTGTCGATCTCGACATCCACGAGGTCGATCCACCGAAGGAAGATCCGCACCTGCACTACGACGTTCGTTTCGTGGTGCAGGCGCCCGCCAACGCCGTCGTCGACGCCAACCACGAGTCACAGGACCAGCGATGGGTTCGACCTGACGAACTCGCATCGCTCGGCGCCGATGCAGGCCTTCAACGTCTTGCAGCCGCCGGTCTCAGCGTGGCGAGGGCGAACGCCTGACTCAGATATCGCCGGGCACGACACACGACGGCATGTCGTTGACGTTTGCAAGCCCGTCGATCCGCCGGGTGTAGAACCCACCTTCGATGCGTTCCTGAATGATGAACGCAAGGTCGCGATCGTCGGTTTCGAGCGTGGCCTTTTCGAGACGGTCGACGTGGGCCCACCGGTCGACGAGATAGCCCTCCTCCCAGTCCTCAAACCAGGCGTCGAGAATGCGAAGGTCGTCAGGGTCGGTGACCAACGCCTGGAGATCCTTGAGGTCGGCAACGAGTTGCTCGGTGATCTCGGTGCCCTCACGCACCCCGACCGCCCGATCCTGGGGCGTGTCGGCGAAGCGCCCCGGGGGTAGGGCATCGATGCGTGCCTGGGCCGCCGCGCAGATCGGCTCGGCCGCCTCAGCGTATGCAGACGAAGAGAATCGATCCGGGTTGTCGCGAGGCGCATAGAGATAGATCCACAACCACATCACGAGCAGCGACACAATGATTGCTACGACGGCGATGCGGCCCCAGGGGATACCGGTGTAGGCAAGTTCGGGATGGTCGATCGGGCTGTCGGTCACGATTCGTCGCCGTCGCCGTCGCCGTCGCCGTCGCCGTCGCCGTCGCCGGGTGGTGGGGGTGTCGGGTTGACCGAGATCGTCACGGTGATGATGTCCGCGCCCTCCTCACCTGGCGCCGGATCCTGCGCCCAGACGACCCCGGCAGGCGGGCTGTCGCCGCCGTCGGGGTTGGCCGCCGTGACAACCGCAACCTCAAAGTTCACATTCTCCAACGCCGTGCGGGCCTCAGCTTCGCTGAAGCCGACGACGGGCGGCACCGGGAACACCTCTGGTGGCACGGCGACCTCAATCGTGATGAGCGAGCCGCCGGGCACGAGTTCGCCAGCCCCAGGTGACTGACGGATGATCAACCCTGATGCGGAATCACGGGTTTCGATGTCGACGCGTTGGACGACCCAGTAATTCGGCTCGTCTTGTAGCGTGGCGATGAACTCCTCGGTCACCTCCTGCCCGAGAAGCGAAGGCACGATGGCCTCTTCTGGGATGTCGGGCAGTGTCGTCGTGGTCGACGAAACCGGCGGAGTGGGGAACGGTTGGGCTTCGAGCCCCGACATCGCTGCCGTCATGATCTCGTGCCAGATGAGCGCAGGGAAGGTGCCGCCCTGGACCTTGTCGCCCTCAAACTGCGTCCGCATCGGAATCTGTTCGTCGGGATAGCCGACCCACACGGCGGTCGCCCGCTGGCGGGTGTAGCCGGCGAAGGTTGCGTCGGCGTTGTTCTGGGCCGTGCCCGTTTTGCCGGCATCGGGGTAGTCGGGCAGGTTGGCCCGCCACCCGGTGCCGCTCATGACGGTCGAGAGCGCCCAGGTCAGTTGGTCGTTGACCGTCTTGTTGAGCACGGTGGCTGGCTCTGGTGTGCTCTCGAAGAGCTGGGTGCCCTCGGCGTTGAGGATGCGGGTGATCATCACGGGGTCGACCCTGACGCCGTCGCGGGCGAAGGTCGAATAGACGGTGGTCATCTCGACCATGTTGACGTTCTCGGTGCCCAGAATCGCGGCGCACACGGGCTGGATGCGACCCTCGCCGATACCGAGGTCCTCGGCCATCTGCACGAAGCGGGTCGGGCCGATGTCCACCATCAGTTGGGCATAAATCGTGTTGCGCGACCATCTGGTCGCATCGGCCAGGGTGCGGTCGCCGTCGACGCCGCCGCGGACTTTCCAGGTGGGGCCACACACCGGTGGGTTGGTGATTTCGATCGGTGAGGTGGCGTCGTAGAAGCGGGTGATCGGGATGCCGAGTTGGAGAGCGACGGCCAGACCGATCGGCTTCATCGACGAGCCGGCCTGTCGGCCTGACCCTGAGGCAAGGTTGAACTTGGCGTCGTCGTCGGCGCCGAAGAAGTTGCGCCCACCGACCATGGCAAGGATGTGGCCGTCGTCGGCCGGAGTGACGCCCATGACGACCGCAGCAGCATCGGGGTTGAACGAACCGTCGGCGGCGGTTTGGGGCAACACCCGCTCAACCGCAGCCTCGGCCTCGGCCTGCAGACTGAGATCGATCGTGGTGTAGATGTCGAGGCCACCCTCGAACAGCAGGGCGATGCGCTCCTCGCGGGTTGCGCCGAATCGAGGGTTGTCGAGGAACCACTGTTTGACGTCCTCGACGAAGTGCGCGGCTGGGTATTCCTCTTCGAGGATCGGAACGTCCTCGACGAGGTCGATCGGCTGGAGGAGTGCTGTCTCGTACTCCTCTTCGGTGATGTAGTCGTTGGCGTACATGCGCAACAGCACGAGATCACGGCGGTCGCGGGCCGCCTCGTAGTTGATGTACGGGTTGAACCGCCCGGGAGCCTGGATCATGCCGGCAATGGTTGCTGCCTCGACGATCGTCAGTTCGTTGACCTTGAGACACTCGCGGCCATCGGCATCGGAGGCACGTGTCTGGCGTTCGCAGGTTGGCGGACCGAAGTAGGTCCGTGCGGCCGCCTCGACGCCGTAGGCACCATTTCCGAAGTACACCCAGTTGAGATACTTCTCGAGGATGAATTCCTTGGTGTAGCGCTGCTCAAAGCGCCGAGCCATGAAGATCTCCTCGACCTTGCGCGAGCCGGTCTGCTCGGACCGATCGAGGAAGACGTTGCCGACATATTGCTGGGTGATCGTCGAGCCGCCCTGGGCGATGCCGCCGGCGCTGACGTTGCTGCGAGCGGCTCGAAGGATGGCCTTGAGATCGACGCCATCGTGATCCCAGAAGCGTTCGTCCTCGATGGCCACAACCGCGTTCTGCACGAGCTCTGGAATCTCGTCGATTCCGACATCGGTGCGGTTCTGTTCGCCGCGCAGTTCGGTGATGAGTGTGCCGTTCCGGTCGTAGACCCGAGACGACTGTGCGGTCTCGAGGGCATCGATGTTGAAGTCGTCGCCGAAGAGGGCGTCGAAATCCTTCGTCTCGACCGAGCAGGACGTGGCGACGAGCAAGGCGGCGACAAGCGCGAGAGTAAGTCGGCGCATACGCGGCCAGTCTGCAGCAAAAGTGTCCATGAACCACGCCACCCCTGCGTATCGTTGGCGCCATGAGCAATCCCCACCAGGATGCCGCGATCCTCGACGACCTGTCGGCTCGCGGCCTGATCCAGGACATCACCGACGACGCCGCCCTCCGGGCCCGGCTCGAGGCAGGCCCGATCACCCTGTATTGCGGGTTCGATCCAACCGCCGACAGCCTCCACGTCGGCAATCTTGTGCCGCTGTTGTTGCTGCGTCGCTTCCAGGATTTCGGTCATCGTCCGATCGCCTTGGCCGGAGGCGCCACCGGTATGGTCGGCGATCCATCGGGCCGCTCCGACGAGCGCAACCTGCTCGACGGTGAGACGCTCGACCACAATCTGGCGGCCATCAAGGAGCAGTTGTGCCTTCTGCTCGACATCGGCCGCCAGGCACAGCTCGTCGACAACCGCGAGTGGATCGAAAACGTCACCGCACTCGAGTTCCTTCGTGACGTCGGCAAGCTCGTCACCGTGAACACGATGCTGGCGAAGGAGTCGATAAAGAGCCGCCTCAACGGTGAGCAGGGGATCTCCTACACCGAGTTCTCCTACGTGCTGTTGCAGGCAAACGATTTCGTTGCCCTTCACGACCGCAACGGCTGCGAACTCCAGGTCGGCGGATCGGATCAGTGGGGCAACATCACCGCTGGCATCGACATGATCCGACGCAAGACCGGCGCACACGCGCACGGCCTCACCGTGCCGCTCGTGACCCGGTCCGATGGCGCCAAGTTTGGGAAGACCGCCGATGGTGCGGTGTGGCTCAGCGCCGAACGGACTCTGCCCTATGAGTTCCACCAGTACTGGATGCGCACTGACGATCGAGATCTGGAGCGGTTCTTGCTCCAGATGACCCTGCTGCCGATCGACCGCGTCGCCGAAGTCATGGCCGAGCATCTCCGGGATCCCGAGCAGCGTTCTGCGCAGAGGGTGCTGGCCGATGAGGTCACCGCCTTGATTCACGGCTCCGGTGAGGTGCGTCGAGCTAACCTGGCGGCCAGCGTGCTGTTCGGCGGAGGCGAACTCGATGGTGAAGCGCTCGAGGCTCTTCGAGGCATCGTTCCCGAGACCGAACTCGCCGTCGGCACGCTCGCAGGGGAGGAGCCGGTGGTCGACCTGTTGGTCGCAACTGGTGTTTGTTCCTCGAAGGGTGATGCCCGACGCACGCTCGACCAGGGTGGGATCCGGCTCAATGGCGAGAAGATCGCCGATGGGACGACGGCGGTGACCCCCGTCGACGAGCGGTTCGTACTCATCCAGAAGGGCAAGAAACAGCGTCATTTGGCGGTTCTTGGCGCCTGAACGGCTCTGGTGCGATGGAGTTCACGCAAGGTTAGCGGCGGCGCGAGTTGCGGCTGTCAGGTGCGCCGCTAGTGTTCCGCCTCCTGCGCCTGACGGTTCGGTGACGAACCCGAAGAAAAAACTTGCCGAAACAGGGTTGAAACACCCTGGGGAGGCCGGTAGCGTAGCAACTCGCCCCACAAGGCTGCCGATAGGCGGTTAGCACGGGGCAGCAGACGGCACCTCCAGTTCGCCACCGAGTGAACAGCGTGCCCAGCACAGCAGTGTCCGCACTGAGTGTTGATTGCTACTTGAAAACGGAAGAGACGGACGCAAAAGCGAGTGCGGGAGATGTCGGTGCGTTTCGCGACGTACGACAATCTTCTGTCAATTCAAATGCCGGCCCATTCAACGGGGTCGGCGAGCCAGTCACCGGTTCGCCGGTGACGAACCGGTCCGTGTGTTGCTCATCGAGTGCATGCGGATCGGGTGAAGCGGACTGCTGCAGCCAGCGGCGGTCCCGCTCTACGTACGCAAGACCCCCCACGCGAATCCTTTGGGATTGGGGGCGATAGCAAACCGATCGTGGAAACCCTTCGGGGCGACCAAGATCTCGACGGAGAGTTTGATCCTGGCTCAGGACGAACGCTGGCGGCGTGCCTAATACATGCAAGTCGAACGAGATCCCGGAGCTTGCTCCGGGGGACAGTGGCGAACGGGTGAGTAACACGTGAGAAACCTGCCCTAGAGACCGGGACAACCGTTGGAAACGGCGGCTAATACCGGATGCCTTCACATGGCCGCATGGCCGAGTGAAGAAATGCTCAGGTGCTCTAGGAGGGTCTCGCGGCCTATCAGCTAGTTGGTGAGGTAACGGCTCACCAAGGCATCGACGGGTAGCTGGTCTGAGAGGACGATCAGCCACACTGGGACTGAGACACGGCCCAGACTCCTACGGGAGGCAGCAGTAGGGAATCTTGCGCAATGGGCGAAAGCCTGACGCAGCAACGCCGCGTGGGGGAAGAAGGCTCTAGGGTCGTAAACCCCTTTCAGCAGGGACGAAAATGACGGTACCTGCAGAAGAAGCTCCGGCCAACTACGTGCCAGCAGCCGCGGTAATACGTAGGGAGCAAGCGTTGTCCGGAATTATTGGGCGTAAAGAGCTCGTAGGCGGTTCGGTAAGTCGGGTGTGAAAACTCAAGGCTCAACCTTGAGACGCCACTCGATACTGCTGTGACTTGAGTCCGGTAGAGGAGTGTGGAATTCCTGGTGTAGCGGTGAAATGCGCAGATATCAGGAGGAACACCAGCGGCGAAGGCGGCACTCTGGGCCGGTACTGACGCTGAGGAGCGAAAGCATGGGGAGCAAACAGGATTAGATACCCTGGTAGTCCATGCCGTAAACGTTGGGCACTAGGTATGGGATCATATCAACGGATTCCGTGCCGTAGCTAACGCATTAAGTGCCCCGCCTGGGGAGTACGGCCGCAAGGCTAAAACTCAAAGGAATTGACGGGGGCCCGCACAAGCGG
>CAJWHS010000026.1 GCA_913041415.1 uncultured Acidimicrobiaceae bacterium
CCGTGCTGCGCGCCGAGTTTGAACAGCCGTACTGGAAGGACCTCATGGCCTTCGTCGCGGCAGAGCGAACAGCAAACGAGGTGTACCCACCTCAGGAAGAAGTTTTCGCAGCCCTGCATCTCACGCCGTTTGCTGACGTGAAGGTCGTGCTTCTCGGGCAGGATCCATACCACGGTCCCGGGCAGGCCCACGGTCTCTGCTTCAGCGTGAACGACAATGTGCGGCTTCCGCCTTCACTCGTCCACATCTTCAAGGAACTCGAGACTGACCTCGGGATCCCGCCCTCAGCCTGCGGAGACCTCCGTCCGTGGGCGCGTCAGGGTGTTCTCCTGCTCAACACCACCCTCACCGTTCGGGCTCACCAGGCCAATAGCCACCAGGGGCGCGGCTGGGAAACCTTCACAGATCGAGTCATTGGCGAAGTAGGGGGCAAGGAGGAGCACGTCGTCTTTGTCCTCTGGGGTTCGCATGCGCGCGAGAAAAAGGCACTTGTCGACCAGAACCGGCACACGATCCTCGAGGCGCCCCACCCGTCGCCGTTGTCGGCACACCGCGGCTTCTTCGGCAGTCGCCCCTTCAGCGCCGTGAACGCCGCCCTGGAGGCCGCCGGCCAGCCCCCGATCGATTGGCGGCTCGACGCAAGCCGTTGAGGCCGTCCCGGAGTTCACGCTTCTCGTCTGTAGTGATGGCGTCCCATTGCCCGGGCTCGAGACCCTCGAGGGTGATCGGCCCGATCGCGATGCGGACGAGACGCAAGGTCGGGTGCCCAACTGCTGCGGACATTCGGCGCACCTGGCGGTTCCTTCCTTCGGTCAGCGTGAGCCGAATCCAGGAATCAGGAACCGACTTGCGAACACGAATCGGCACTGGTCGAGGCGGGAGCACGGGTTCGGTGGTGAGGAACTCCGCCGTGGCCGGGCGCGTGCGGCCGTCCTTGAGATCGACTCCAGTGGCGAGATGGTGAAGCGCATCATCGGACGGGATCCCCTCCACATGAACGAGATAGGTGCGAGGATGTCCGATCGTCGCATCGGTGAGGTCGCCACGGAGGGCCTTGTTGCGTGGGAGCAGCAGGAGGCCTTCGCTGTCTCGGTCAAGTCGGCCCGCCGGATACACGTTGGGGACGTCAATGTGGTCGGCGAGCGTTTGGCGTCCGTCGCGGTCAGTGAACGCCGTCAGACAGTCGTAGGGCTTCCAGAACCGCAGGACCAGGTCGGGGTCGTCAAGCCCTGTCATCCCCGCTGCGCCTCCTATCTCCCTAGAAGTACCAGGGGAAGGCCGACCAATCAGGTTCCCGCTTCTCCAGGAACGCATCGCGGCCCTCGATCGCCTCATCGGTCATGTAGGCGAGGCGGGTGGCCTCGCCGGCGAACACCTGCTGACCCATCAAGCCGTCGTCGACAAGGTTCATGGCGAACTTCGCCATCCGCTGCCCGGTCGGACTCTTCTTGTTGATCTCAGCGCCCCAACGGAGCGCAAGGGTCTCCAGTTCGGCGTGGGGCACGACCTTGTTGACCATGCCCATGTCGAACGCCTCTTGTGCGGAGTAGTCCATGCCGAGGAAGAAGATCTCTCTCGCTCGCTTCTGGCCAATTTGGCGAGCGAGGTATGCCGACCCGTAGCCGCCGTCGAAACTCGCCACGTCGGTGTCAGTTTGCTTGAAGATGGCATGCTCAGCACTCGCGATCGTGAGATCGGCGGTGACATGCAGGCTGTGTCCACCTCCGACGGCCCAACCGGGCACGACCGCAATGACCACCTTCGGCATTGTTCGGATCAGGCGCTGAACCTCGAGGATGTGAAGCCGGCCGGCCCGGCCCTGCTCGACCGTTTCGGCGGTCTCGCCCTCGGCGTACTGATAGCCGCTCTTGCCGCGGATGCGCTGGTCGCCGCCAGAACAGAACGCCCACCCACCGTCCCTTGGCGACGGACCGTTGCCTGTGATCAACACACAGCCGACGTCGGGTGACATCCGGGCATGATCGAGGCAACGGTAGAGCTCGTCGACCGTGCCGGGCCGGAACGCGTTGCGCACCTCGGGTCGGTCAAACGCGACGCGAACGGTTCCCTGGTCCACCGCTCGGTGGTACGTGACGTCAGTGAGTTCGCCGAGGTCGTCGATCGGCGACCATCGGGCAGGGTCGAACAGCGGGGAGATCGTCTCGTCGGCCATGCGGGCGAGGCTAGACCGGGGAAGGGGACATGCGGGCGTCTGGCTGCAGGGGAACTCGCTGCAGACGAGCATCGAAGCGCTCGAACCAGCTGTCCATCAGGACAACACCGCGTTCATCGCCGAACTCCAACTGATCGAGACCTGACATTCGGTGGAGCAACAGCAGCAGGCTTTCCTCGTAATCGGCCACGAGGCGTTCAAAGGAATAGTCGCCGACGCCCGATGCGACGAGGACCTCGTGATATCCCCGGAGGAGATCGTCGATGGACGACTCGGGTGTTTCCGGGGGCAACGAGCCTGCGATGAAATACGCAACGTCGAGTGCGCCCGGACCGCGATTGACCGTCTGCCAGTCAATAACCGCCGCAAGTGACCCATCAGCGGCGAAAAACAGATTGTCGAGCCGGAAATCCCCGTGGAGGATGGTGCGGGGAGCCGCCTCGTGCAGACGGGTGATGCGCTCCAGGCCCGTCTTCCGGATGGCCCTGACGTGCGCCATGGCATGGTCGCTCAAGCGCTCTGCCGCAAAGGCTTCGAACGAGCGGCGATTCGTCTTGTATTGGGCGTGGAAGAGCCGGGGCACGATGTCACCGTTGCTAAACCAGTGCCGGAGCGGTGGGCAGGCGTCCCCCCAAGCGATCGCATGGAGCCGTGCGAGCACGCCGAGCGCAATCGCCGCTCGGGTGGGATCGCAGCCGGCGACCTGGTCGCCCATCTCGGCGGCGGCAAGATCCTCGAGGAGGAGGATGCAGGGTGGTACGTCGGAATCCGTTTGCACCCTCCGAAGTAGCAAACGCAGCAGAAACAGGGGAAGCCGCTCCGCCCTGATCAGCTTCTCAAGGAAGGCTTCCTCGTCTCCGGTCGCGTCGTAAATCGCTGCGTGAACCACGGGTCGCGGGACGTGGATGTCGACGAGAAGCGTGTCGTAGGCGCGAACCTCTCGCTCGTAAACGCCAAGAGACTTGCCGGTAGCCCGGTTGAGCTCGACTGCGGTCGGCACTTTCGCAATGACCGTCGCGGGCCCGGACCCGGTCGTGTAGCTGAGCCGAAGCCGGGCGATGTCGCCGACGAAGCCCTCCCCATCACCAAGATCGGTGCGCTCGAATCCATTGATCCGGGAATCCGGGCTGAGCGCGCCTCCCTCGCGGAGCACATCGGTCAGCCAATCCGACGTGATGTCATCGAGCCGCCTCGGTGTCGCGGTAGCCATCGGCCGACGGTAGCGCCCAAGGCGAGTGCGGGGCCAGAAAACTCAATCTCGGAACGCTGCCAGCACGGCGTCGCTCTCGCTGTTGAGGACGAGCACATCGGCTCCGGACGCCGTCATGAAGCGGTCGGCCGGAACGGTAGCTGAGAGGGGCTGGGCGCCGCGAAGCGTCAGGCCGAGTCGAGCCGCCCCGACAAGCCCGAGGCCTTCATCCACTGCGATGTGCTCGCCCACGGCCTTCATCGCGCCGATCAGGGTGAAGGGGTTCCGAGTCGCGCCGAGCTCGTTCATCACGGCTGCGAGAAAGCGCTGCTGTCGCTGCACGCGACCGAGGTCGCTCGTGGGATCGGTCACGAAAGCGCCGTCGATGCTCTCGGTGTAGCGACGCGACCGAACGAAGGCGAGCGCCTCCGGTCCATTGAGTTCGGTCGGGCCAGCCATTTCGATTGCGAGTCCCGATTTCTCGTCAAACGCAGGATACGGAAAGTGAATGGTGACGCCGCCAAGGGCGTCAACGAGTCGAAGAAAGCCTGCGAGATCAACCTCAAGGTAGTGATCAATCCCAATTCCGAGCTGTGTCTGCACCGTCGTAACCAACGCCGCAGGACCTCCGAAGGCGAATGCCGCGTTGATCCGATTGGTCGTGCCCGTTGTCAGCGGCACGTAAAGGTCTCGAGGAATGGCAAGCAGCGACACGGTGTCGCCTTCGACACGCATCACGGCGATGGTGTCGGTGCGCGCCCCGCTGAACGAGCCCAGGTTCGGGAGGTTGGGATCGACACCTTCCCGGCTGTCGGTGCCGACAACGAGGTAGTTGGTGCCGGTTGGGCTGCCCTGGAGAACGCCGGACAGCTCTACGCGTTCGACGCCACGCCAAGCCGACCACGACGAGAAGCCGATGATGCCGAGGGGCAGACCGATGAGGAGCGCAAGCGCAAGCAACACCCACGGCCATCGACGGCGACGACTAGGAGCTTCGACATGAAGCCCATCGGGCGCCTCTGCGGGCTCCTGCATGGCCGGCGCCTCAACGTGAATCGATCGGGGGTCACGGGGAGGGGTGGACATCGTCGTCAGTAAAGCACGATGTCCGCGGATCGGAACGGCAGTACTTCCGGTGCCACCACCTGTGGATAACTCATGGCTAGTCTCTCACTGCGGGCTATTGAATGCGTTGTTTCACCTTGCTCTCGCTGCGATCCCGGTTCGCTCTTCCCGCCGTCATCGGTGTCGTCGTCGCTCTGGTCGTGCCGGCTTCTGCCCAAGACATCAGTGACCTCCGTCGTCAACGAGAACAGGCGCGTGCCGCTGAGCAGGAGGCACTCGAACAGATTGATCTCCTGAGCGCCGACGATGCAATCGTCTCCAAGACGCTCGCAGAAATTCAGGGCCTGGTCGACGCCCAGATCGCACGAGTCGCCGGGGCGCAGCAGGCGCTCGCGGCCGCTGAATCCGAGGTCCTCTTCAGAGAACAACTCGCTCGCGACGCAGAGGCCGCAGTTTCCGTCATGCGAGAAGAGATTGCGATTCGCGCCGTTGACTCGTTCATCGGTACCGACATCACCATCGAACCCTGGCTCGAATCGGGCGACCCCAACCGCACAGCGATCCGGCTGGCCATGCTCGACTTCGCCGCCGGCAGCGAGCGCGATCTTCTTGACGCGCTCCGGACCGCACAGGCCGAGATGGAGGAGAATGTCCGACTCGGTGAGGCGGCCCGCGTCGAAGCGGATCGCCTTCGGGAGGAGTTCGAGGTTGCGCTTGCCGAACTCGAGGATCGTCGCGCCGTTCAGCTCGACGTGCAGGCAGAACTTCAGGTGCGGATCGACGAATGGATCGACGTCGCAAACGCGCGCGACGCAGCGAGCAACGAATTCACGTCGCTCATCCGAGAAGCCACCGCTGCCGCAACTGGACTCAACGTCGGATCACCATCGCTCGAGGGTTACGTCATGCCGACATCGGGATCGGTCGGTTCTGCCTTCGGCCCGCGTGTTCATCCGATTTTCGGCACAGTCCGCCAGCACACTGGCGTCGACATCGGCGCTGCAACTGGCAATCCGATCTGGGCGTCCAAGGACGGGCGTATCATCTTCGCCGGATGGAAGGGCGGCTACGGCAACACGGTTGTCATGGTGCACGGCGATGGATCGGTCACGACGCTCTACGCCCACATGTCGGTGATCCATGCCGCTCCGGGCGACCGCGTTGATCAGGGCGAGGTCATCGGGGAGATCGGCAGCACTGGCTTCTCGACGGGTCCCCATCTTCATTTCGAGGTGCGTGTCAACGGAGAGCCGAAGGACCCACAGGCCTTCTTGCCGTGATGCCATGCCGCGACGAATCGGGCGACCTCGGGTAGCGTCCCCGGGGCAGTCGACGAGCCGGGGATCAGATGGCGGCGAAACCGAAGCGCTTCAAGCGACGCCTGTTCGGCTATCGGCGCGCTGCTGTCCATGCACGCCTTGACGAGCTCGCAGACACCATCGAAGCGCTTGAGCGCCAGGCCGCCGCGGCCGCACCGCACCACGACGATCTGGTACTCCGCGCCACACGCTTGAGCGTGGCTGCGGTCATGGAGCAAGCCGAGGCAGATGCAGAGGAGATCCGCCAATCGGTGCGAGACGAGGCTGCGGCGATCCCCGCCGATACCGACTCCACCGATCTTGATCGCCCTTCCGGCGCCTGATTTTCTGTCTCGCCCAGTCGCGACCGCTACTGTCGCTGCGCAATGCTGCTGGCGATCGGCGACCTGCTTGAAGAGATCCTGATCCGCCTTAACTCCGCGCCCGTACGCGGGGTCGACAGCTCCGTCCGTTCGGCTCGAGTCAGAGGGGGCAGCGCAGCCAACGTGGCGGCGATCGATGCCGAGACCGGAGGAACGCCACGGCTAGTCGGCCAGGTGGGCGACGATGCGCTCGGGCACGTCCTCGTCGATGACCTCCGCTCCCGCGGCGTCGACGTCCGGGTCTCTCACCTTGGCGGCACCGGAGTCATCATCACCACGGTCGGTCAAGGGACTCGAACACGCCTCGTCGATCGAGGCGCCTCGCGAGGGCCGGCGCGTGTCGACCCCGGCACCCTCGACGGTGTCACTCAGACCTACATCGCTGCATCCGCCTTCACGGAGGATCCCTTGGCGACCGCGGTCGACCGCCTCCTCGCTGAGGTCCGCGAGCGCCGTATCCCCCTCGTGCTGGGAGGGCCGACTACCGCTGACCTCGGTCTCTTCGGAGCAGATCCCTTCCATGAACTGGTGCGCACCGCACGACCCGATGCCGTGGTGCTCAATCGTTTCGAGCACCGCTCCCTAGGTTTGCATCCGCGCGAAGCGCTCGGGGGCGCTGGAGCGACCGTCATCACAGCCGGTGCGCGCCCGACCCTCGTTCTCACGCCCAAAGGCGACGCAGACTCGGTCCCCGTCCCACCGATCGACGCACTCCGTGACCGGACGGGCGCAGGAGATGCGTTTCTCGCAGGCTTTCTCTCGTCTCGCCGCACCGGCGCCGACCCCGTCTCCGCCACCCACGCAGGGCATCGCATCGCTGCCCGAGTTTTGCGCAATCTGGGTCCCACCACCAAGAGTTAAGGCATGCGTGCTGCTGTTCTCACCGCTCCGGATCGCCCTCTGGAGATCGTCGACAACCTTCAGGTCGAGTCGCCAAGACCGGGCGAGGTGCTCGTGCGGGTACTCCACAGCGGGATCTGCCATTCCGACCTGACAGTGATCGACGCAGGACATGGGTTGCCGGTCGTGCTCGGTCACGAGGCAGCAGGTGAGATCGCTGAGGTCGGCGCCGGGGTCGAACATCTTCGCGTCGGGGACAAGGTGGTTCTAGCCCCGCTCGCACCCTGCGGCGAATGTGGTGCGTGCGCTCGTCATGCGGGGACTGAGTGCGCTCAGGCCCTCGCTTTTGTTCACCACCTTCGTCCGGACGGGACCTCGCCGTTCAGCCTGGTCGGCGATCTCGTTCACCGGGGGCTTGGCGTTGGCGCCTTTGCCGAATACACCGTGGTTCCAGCGACTGGCGCGGTCAAGGTTCCCGACGACACGCCACTCGACATCGCTTGCGTGATCGGTTGCGCCGTGCAGACCGGCGTTGGCGCAGCCCTCAACACAGCGGAAGTCAGGGCCGGCTCCTCGGTCTTGGTTCTCGGGGCTGGGGGAGTGGGACAGGCTGTTGTGCAGGGGGCTCGCATCGCCGGCGCAGAGCACGTGATCGTCTCCGAGCCGGTCGAGCAACGGCGTGCTCATGCGCTCGCAATGGGCGCGACCGCAGCGGTCGATCCCACCAGCACCGACCTTCGCGAGGTCGTCATGGATCTCACGGGCGGTGCCGGCGCCGACTACGCGTTCGAGGCGGCCGGCTCAGGGCGCCTCGTGCAGACTGGGATCGAACTCACCGGGGTCGGTGGCACGGTCGTCATGGTCGGTGCCCCACCGATCGAGGACGCCGTCACCATCGACGCAGCGGTCATCTTCATGACCATGGGAAAGCGAATCCTGTCGAGCCTGCTCGGCGGCTCCTGGCCAGCGCGAGACATTCCGCGCCTCATCGGCTACTGGCGCGAAGGCCAGCTCGATCTGGGCAGCCTGGTCAGCCGCCGGCTTGATCTGACGGAGGTCAACGAGGGGATCCGTCTGCTTCGCCAGACCGACGGGGTGCGGACCGTCGTCGACGTCGCACCAGCGTCATGAGCTCCTCGACAACCTCGTGAATTGACGGAGCCGGAGCCACACCCAGCGGTTCGAGCGTGAACGAGACGGGTACACCGTCAGGCGTCGCGTCGTCGACGGAGGCTGTGAGCTGTCCGACCCCGGGTGGTTCACCGACAACCACCTCAAGCAAGCCGTCGAGGGCGTCCACGAACACGACCTCACCAACCTCATGCGCTGCGTCCGCCATCCGGAGGAGCAACTGAGCGGGATCATCGTCGGGAACCAGTTGGTCAGGTGATGTCGATCGTGCACGGGGCGCAGATGTGGTGGCGGCCACCGGCGCCGGCGCACCACGCAGTAGCGGCCACTCACCATCGCCACTGACCTTTCGCAAGAGATCGAAGGCCTGGTTGACCCGCGCAGCCTCGCCGACCGAACCGCCCGCGTCAGGATGGGTCCGCACGATCGCCTGCCGATGCGCAGCGCGGACGTCGCTCCAGTCGGGAGCGTCCGAGAGTCCAAGCACTCGAAGTGCGTCGTCGACATCCACGCCCGCATCCTCGCGCCCGCCGCACCACCTGTCGTACTCGGGTCTCGTCGCTTCCATAGCGACGTCAGGTGAGGCGACTGACGGCCTTCGTTGAGGTGATCCTCTCACCATCGGTTCGTCCGCCCGGCGCAGCCCTTGAACGTCATTGGAGAACGTCTCCCGAATCGGCTCATGGTGCTTGTCGACAACGCGTCTGCTCCGTAGGCTCACTCCGTCTTCGCACACGACGCACGTGTGCCCGACGCGCATCTACAGGGGAGAAACCGTGAGCGCTGTTCCGTATCTGGCCCTGATCTCGGCCCTGGCGGGCCTGGGTCTGGCCGCCTACTACTACAAGGCCGTCGAGGCGGCACCTGCGGGTAACGAACGCATGGTGTTCCTGATGACGGAGATCCAGAAGGGCGCCCGGGCGTTCCTGAAGCAGGAGTACACCTGGGTCGCCGCGTTCGCCGCAGCGATGCTGGTGCTCATTGCGATCGTCATTACGCCGCTCGCGTCGATCAGCTACGTCATCGGCGCCGTGCTTTCGGCCTCCGCCGGCTACGCCGGTATGACCGTCGCGACGATGGCCAATGCTCGCACCACCGAGGCGGCCAAGGATGGCCCCGGCAAGGCGCTCCCAGTCGCTTTCCGCGGCGGCGCCGTGATGGGCTTCGCCGTTGCCGGCCTTGCTCTCGCCGGCCTGATGCTGGTGTACCTCATCTTCGTCGTGTGGACCGAGAGCGACAACGCGTTCGAGATTGTCACGGCCTACGGCCTCGGCGCATCAACCATCGCCCTTTTCTCTCGCGTCGGTGGCGGCATCTACACCAAGGCTGCCGACGTCGGCGCCGACCTCGTCGGCAAGGTCGAGGCAGGTATCCCCGAAGACGATCCCCGCAACCCGGCGACCATCGCCGACAACGTCGGCGACAACGTCGGCGACGTCGCCGGTATGGGTGCAGACCTCTTCGAGTCCTACGCCGGATCGATCATCGCACCCATTTCGGTCACTGCGTTCGCGGTCGGCATCACTGCAGAGTCGGCCGACGGCGACTTCACCCTGCCGCTGCTCATGTTCCCAATGGCGGTCGCCTTCGTCGGCATGATCGCCTCGATCATCGGCTCGTTCTTGGTCAAAGGTGGTGACAGCACCGACTCCAGGGCGCTCAGCAAAGCGCTCCATATGGGTACCAACGTCGCAATGGCGCTGACCGTCGTTGCGACGGTCGGTGTGGCCTACTGGCTCTTCGGTGACACCGACGTGGTCAACAACATCGACGCTCAGGCCTTCGACAAGCCGTGGGGTCTTGCGATCTCCGTTATCGGCGGGCTCATCGTCGGCTGGGCTCTCGGCAAAACGGCCGAGTTCTACACCTCCGACCACTTCAACCCGGTCAAGAAGATCGCAGCTCAGTCCGAGACTGGACCAGCCACCACGGTCCTGTCCGGCATCAGCGCAGGCATGATCTCCGTTGCGGCGTCGGTCATCCTCGTGCTGCTCGGTGTCGGCGTCGCCTACTGGGGTGGCGAGCAGACCCTCGGCGCTGACCTCCCGGGCGGGCTCGGCGGCATCTACGGCATCGCCGTAGCTGCCATTGGGATGCTCGCAACCACGGGCGTCGTCGTCTCGGTCGATGCCTATGGCCCAATCGCCGACAACGCGGGCGGTATCGCCGAGATGGCCGAGCTCGACCCGTCGGTCCGCGAGGTCACCGATGCGCTCGACTCGCTCGGTAACACCACAGCCGCCGTCGCCAAGGGCTTCGCGGTTGGCTCCGCTGCGCTTACCGCACTCGCGCTCTTCAAGAGCTTCGAGTTCGCCATCGTCCAAGAAGGCGGAAGCCTCAGCCTCAACGTTGGCGATGTCGACGTCTTCATCGGCTTGTTTATCGGAGCCGGCCTGCCGTTCCTCTTCGCTGCGCTCACGATCGACGCTGTTGGCCGCGCTGCCACAGCGATGATCGAAGAGGTCCGGCGCCAGTTCCGGGAGATCCCCGGCCTCCGAGAGGGTGCCGAGGGTGTCAACCCTGACTCCGCCCGCTGTGTCCAAATCTCGACCGACGCCTCCCTGAAGGAGATGGTTGTCCCCGGCGCCCTCGCGGTTGTTGTGCCCCTTGTCGTCGGCTTCATCGATGTCGACGCCCTCGGCGGCCTGCTCGCCGGTGCGCTAGTGACGGGCTTCGCACTTGCGATCTTCATGGCGAACGCCGGCGGTGCCTGGGACAATGCGAAGAAGTACATTGAGGCCGGCAACCACGGCGGCAAGGGCTCCGACCCGCACAAGGCCGCGGTCGTGGGTGACACCGTGGGTGATCCCTTCAAGGACACCTCCGGTCCGGCGATGAACATTCTCCTCAAGGTCATGACGATCGTCTCGCTGGTCTTCGCCGGCGCATTCGTCTGACGCCGACGAGCGAGTTCTGAGTGGAGGGGGACCCGACCGGGTCCCCCTCCGTCGCTTTTCGCCGAAGGTTCACGAATGACTGATCACGCCGAACGACGTCTAGCGATCCGTCGCGAGCTACGCGAGCGTAGGGCCAGGCTGTCGCCCAAGGAGCAGGCCAACGTATCGGAGATCGTCCAAACTCGACTTGCGGGGATCGCCGCAGTCGAACGGGCTCAGGTCGTCGGCGGCTACCGGGCGATCCGTGGGGAGGTCGACCTCGACGCAGCTCTCACGCACCTGCACGGGGGCCGCACGATGGTCACCGTTCCCCGAGTCAATGGAGATCGCATGGACTTCCTGCCATGGACGCCCGTGTCCGAGACAGTCGCCCGGAGCTTCGGTATCGAGGAGCCGATCAGTGGTGACCCGGTGCCCTTTTCGCAGCATGACGTGATTCTTGTGCCCCTCGTCGCGTTCGATGCGACCGGTCAGCGGCTCGGTCAAGGGGGCGGCTTCTACGACCGTGCCATCGCCGAAGCCGTCGCAGCCCGCCCGCTACTGATCGGCGTTGCGCACGCCTTTCAGCAGGTCGACTCGGTGCCCGTCGAGGCATGGGATATGCCGCTCGATGCCGTCGTGACCGACGAGCGCGTGCATGAATTCCGGGCTGGGAGCCTTTCCTGAGCACGTGCGGCTCCACATCGGGCTCGCGAAGGAGTAGAACAGACCTGTGCACGTAGTCGTAGTGGGCGCCGGCGAGGTCGGCTCGTACGTAGCCGACCGTCTGAGTCGAGAAGGTCACGATGTTGCGATTGTCGACCTCAGCAGTTCGAAGCTCCGGCGCCTCGACGATGCGCTCGACGTCTTAACGGTTGTCGGTAGTGGTACCCATCCGGAAACGCTGAGCCGGGCCGGCGTGGAGCACAGCGAGCTCCTTGTTGCCGTGACCGCAAACGACGAGGCCAACCTGGTCGCTTCCATGTTGGGCAAGTCGATGGGGGTCAAGCAGACAATCTGCCGGATTGAAGCCTCCGGCCTACGGGGTCCGGCAGCACACGCGGTCCGGGAGGCCTCCGGCGCCGACCTGTTCATCGACCCCGATGCCGAAACGGCGGCCGAGATCCTCGAGCTGCTCGACTTCCCGGGCGCCGACGAGGTTGCCCATATGGCGAATGGAGAGGTCGTCGTGATCGGCGCCAGCCTCCCCGCGGAAGCGCCACTCGTTGGAAGAACCCTCGGTGACATCGCGGAGGAATTCGAGCCCGACTGGGACTTCATTGTTGCGTCGATCGGGCGCGGTGAGGAGACGATCATTCCTCGTCGTGACCATCAACTCGAAACCGGCGACCACGTCCGGATCGTGGCGAAACGTCGAGCCCGCCGGCTGGTGATCGAGTTGCTCGGCCTCGCGAAGCACACACCGAAGCGGGTGATGCTGCTTGGCGGTGGGCGCACGGCGGAAATCCTGGCGAAGAGCCTGACCAGCCGGGGCGTGCAGGTCGTGGTCGTCGAACGGAACCCCGAACGGGCCCGCGAACTTGCCGAACAGCTCGAGAATTGTCTCGTGCTCGAGGGCGATATCACCGACGACGACCTGCTCCATGAGGCAGATATCGGCCGTTACGGGATGGTTGTTGCGCTCACCGGCGAAGACGACGCCAACATCCTGGCGTGCCTGTTCGCAAAGGCGAACGGGACCACCGAGACCGTCGCCGTGTTGCATCGCCTTGCCCTCCTTGGGCTGTTGAGCGGTGCGGGCGTTGACGTTGCGCTCTCGCCTCGCACCGCAACCGCCAACGGTGTTCTGCGTTTTGTCCGTGGTGGAATCGCCGCCGTTGCGACCTTCCTGCACGGCGACGCTGAGGTCCTGGAACTCGAGGTTGTCAATGGCAGCCCGGCTGACGGCTCGCTCGTCTCCGACCTCGAACTCCCCAAGGACGCACTGATCGCAGCGTTCGTGCGCGATGGCAAGCCCCAAATCGGCCGCGGAAAGAGTCGCCTACGGGCCAAGGACCACGTCGTGGTGGTCGCCATGCCCAGCTCGGTCGACGAGGTGCACCGGGTACTCGGGTGAGTCAACGAGAAGCGAGCGAGGCGGCTCCGGGCTTCGGTGCCCCGCGTCGGGACTCCTACAGCCGGCTCGCTGTCGCTGATGGTCTCCTTGCCTTCACTGTCGTTACAACCCTCGCCGCTGCGGCCGGCGCTACCGACGACCTCGCCGACTCTTTCGTGCTCCTCTCCGTTAGTGCCGTCACGGCTTCGATTGCTATCGCCACGCGCCGAACGTTCGTCCGGCGCGAGCGACCTCCGACCGCGCAGGTGATCGCCGGCCTCGCCTCCACGTGGGTATCGCTCGTCGCTGCCGGTTCGGTCGTATATCTCGCCTCAGGCACGATCACCACTGTCGACGAAGCACTTTTTGAGTCCGCGGCTGGATTCAGCACGGTCGCTGCGACAACGGTCGATCCAGAGTCACTCGGTACATCGATGTCGCTCTTCCGAGCCGGAACACAGTTCGTTGGCGGCCTCGTCGGTCTGCTCGCGGGTGTGGTGGCGCTGCCTCGCACGATGAAAGGCAACGTGCAGATCCCGAAGGGACGTGGAAGCCGAGCTGATCGACTTGTGCCTGATCCCGTCATCGGACGGCAGCGAGTGGTGCGGCTGTATCTGGCCCTCGTCACCGCATGTGGATTCGGCTACCTCATCACCGGCCTTGGGGCGCGCTCGAGCCTCATCCACGCACTCACGACCGTGTCGACCGGCGGCTTCTCGGACCGAGCAGATTCACTCGCGTCGGCGCCTGGCGGGGCGAAGATCGTGGCGACCGTCTTCATGCTCATCGGTGGAATGAGCTTCTTTGCGCTGTTCTGGCTGCTTCGCGGAAATCATCGTCGTTTCGTGCAAAGCCCCGAACTTCGGATCTACCTCGGCATCATCGGGTTGGTGACCCTCTCCCTGCTCCGGGAGGTCGACGGTCTTTCCGTCAGGGACGCGCTCTTCACGGCTGCAAGTGCCTCGAGCACGACCGGACTCGCCGTGAACGACTGGACCGGCTTCCCGTCAGGTGCGCTGGCTCTCTTGCTCGTTGCTGTCGCCACGGGAGCGATGGGCGCGTCAGCAGGAGGTGGGCTTCGCGTCATTCGCGCCTGGCTCTTGTGCCTGATCGCTGCGCGCGAGATCCGCCGGCAGCTTGATCCCAAAGCGGTCACGGTCGTGCGCCACGGCGGTCGCACCCTCCGCGACGAGGAACTCGACTCGCTGACCGGCTACCAGATCGCCCACTTCGGCCTTTGCGGAATCGGCGCGTTCATGCTCGCACTCACGGGCGATCAACTGGTCGACTCGCTCTGGACAGCGATCTCGGTCGTCTCGACCTTCGGGCCGGCGCCCACCATGGGGGCCTTCGGCGACGCCGACGAGCTCGGGCGCCTCGGTCAACTCGCCATGATCCCCGGCATGTTGGCCGGGCGGCTCACGATCCTCCCGCTCCTGCTCGCCGTGGCCGCGCTGCAGCAGGGCTACCGAGCGCTGTTTCTCGGCATCCGGCGGGTAGCGAGGCCACAACGATGAGCAAAGCCCGCCTCCTTCCTGTCCGGAACACCGCGATCCGCAATACGACCGAGCTGTCGTTTGGCCAGGCGAAGATCGAAAGCACGACGCTTCACGTCATGGGAATCGCCGTCGCTGCAATCTCGTTCGGGATGTTCGTCGGCGCTGTCGTCGAATGGGGGTCGACGAATCGCGACACCCCAGCGTTGCTGATCTCCGGGATAATTGCGCTTGGCTTGGGCGGCATGCTCTGGTGGGTCACGGTCCCGGGCACCGTCCGCGCTCGCGACGTATTCTCGTCAGTCGGCTGGACCTGGCTCGTCGTGACGCTCGTCGGCGCCATCCCGTACCTCCTTGGCGGCACCTTCGACGTGCCGGGCATCGATCGCTCCGGCCGGTTCGTCAACGCCATCTTCGAGTCGGCATCCGGTTACAGCGCCACGGGTTCTACCACCCTCACCAACTTCGAGCACCCTGGGCGCGGGATGATGATGCATCGCCAGATCACCCAGTGGTACGGCGGGATGGGCATGGTGGTGATCGCAGTCGCCGTGCTCCCCTTCCTCGGCGTCGGTGGCCTCGACCTGATGAGCGCCGAAGCACCCGGCCCCTCCGGCGATCGCCTCACCCCACGCGTGTCCGAGACCGCGAAACGGTTGTGGTTCACGTACGTGCTCTTCACGGTCGGCGTTTCAGTCACACTCATCGCGATTCCGGGTCCATCCGTGTACGACGCCATCGCGCATGGCCTCACGACGATCGCAACTGGTGGCTTTTCTCCGCACGCTGACTCAATCGGAACCTTCGACAGCGCTGCCGTGGAGCTAGCGATCATCGTTGGCATGGTGCTGGGCGGGACGAACTTCGCCCTGCACTGGCGAGCAGTCACAGGCGACCGCCTTGCGTACTGGCGCGACCCCGAGTTCCGCACCTATCTAGGGCTCTTAGTCGGGGCCTCCTTCCTGATGGTGGGCCTGCTCTGGCTTGATGCGGACCTGGGGCTCACCGAAGCGATCCGCGCCGCCGTGTTCAACGTGGTCGCAATTGCAACCAGCACCGGCTACGGCTCAGCGCAGGGCGCTGGTTCGTCTGGAGACTTCGCACTTTGGGTCCCCGCTGCGCAACTCGTATTGCTCTCTTTGATGGTGGTCGGATCGAGCTCGGGCTCGACAGCCGGGGGCCTCAAGGTGATGCGGCTCCAGATCCTGCTCGCCCACAGCATCCGGTCAATCCGGCGGTCACAGCAACCTCAAGCGGTGATGCCCGTCAAGCATGGGACATCGGCAGTCAACGAAAAGATTGTGAGCCGCATGACGGGCTTTTTCCTGCTCTACCTCTTGCTCGTACTCGCTGGCATCGTGGGTCTCACATCGCTGGGCAACGGTTTTCTCGAGTCGATCAGTGGGACGATCGGGGCCCTCGGGAACACGGGTCCGGCGCTGGGCCAAGCGGGCCCGACGGGCAACTTCACCGAGGCATTAAACGAACCCGGCCGGTTGGTGCTGGCGCTATACATGCTCATCGGGCGGCTCGAGATCTTCCCGATCCTCCTGATGTTCGCGGCGCCCTTGCGTGCTGTTGGCGATCGCTTAAGTTAGCCCCGGAGCACGACCGAGAGGGCTGCCTTGAACCAGGAGGGGTCGAGTGATCCGGCTGTCTCGCGAGCGGAGTGCATGGCCAGCTGAGCCATACCGGCATCGACCACACTGATCCCGAGTTCACCCGCAGTCGCAGGCCCGATCGTCGAACCGCAGGCCAGATCAGTGCGGGACACGAAACGCTGGATCGGCACCTCGGCCTCCCGACACGCAAGTTCGAACACCGCCTGCGACGTGGCATCGGTTGCATAGCGCTGGTTGGCGTTGATCTTGAGGACCGGCCCGCCATTGAGCGCAATCCGGTGATCGGGTTCGTGCCGATCGGCATAGTTGGGGTGGGTTGCGTGCGCTCCGTCGGCGCTGATGACAAGTGACACCGATGACGCGGCAATCGTGGCCTCCAGATCGGCTTCGAGACTGGCCCAGATCCGATCGATTTGGCGCCGGAGGAACGGGGAGGCAGCTCCTGTCGTGCTCACGCTGCCGACCTCTTCGTGGTCGAAGAGCGCTAGCACCGCAATCGCATCGCCTGGACCATCTGCAACCTCGAGCAGCGAGCGTGTTGCGACGAAGCACGACAACTGATTATCGAGCCGGGAGGAAACGAGGAACGCGTCGTCAAGACCTGCAAACCCGGCAGGGGAGAGGTCGTGCGGCATCATTTCCCAGGAGACGACGTCGTCGACGCCGATCGAAAGCTGATCGGCGAGGTACTCGCGAAAGGCGGGCGCCTCGCCGAGGCCCCACATCGGGACCATGTGTCGTTGTCGGTTGAGGTTGAGTCCACTTGATCGGAACTCATCATCGAGGTGAATCGCCAGTTGCGGCACGCGGAGCAGCGGCCGATCGTCTCGGACCAACCGGACCTGTAAATCGTCGCCAGAACGGACCACCACGCGTCCTGCAAGCCCAAGGTCGCGATCGAGCCAGGAATTGGTGAGTGCGCCGCCGTACACCTCCACGCCGAGCTGGGCGACCCCGAGCGTCGAAACGTCCGGCTGCGGCTTGATTCGGAGGTTTGGGCTGTCGGTGTGAGCACCGACGATTCGAAGCGGACTCGACGCGTCGTGATGCTCGGCCACCACCCATGCGATGATCCCGCCGCCCTCGGCATGGAACCACCGGCCCACCGGTCCTGCGCCTGCGGCAAAGGGACGGAATCCGGACGCTTCAAGATGGGCCCGCACCGTCTCGACAGCGTGGTACGGCGTAGGTGACGAATCAAGATCGGCACAAATGGCGCCGGCGACAGACGGGTCAGGTACTCGCATCTCTCCATCCTGCCGTGATCGGGAACCGAGTTGGCCCATGTCCGACGAACAGGTAGTTTTCCACACCTGGAAGCGCGGCCAATGATGTCCCTGCTCCGAAGCCACTGGGCCACCGCGCCCGGCCGACCGGAGGACATCGATGCCAAACATCGATCAGACAAATCGCGACTTGCCGTCAGCGCAGGGGCTCTACCACCCCCGGAACGAACACGACGCGTGCGGGCTCAACTTCGTGTGCGACATGCACGGCCGCAAGAGCCACGAGATCGTTGCCAAGGCGATCGGCGCGCTCTGCAACCTCGAGCACCGCGGTGCCCGCGGCGCCGACATCAACACCGGCGATGGCGCCGGCATCTTGATCCAGGTTCCGGATCGCTTCTTCCGAGACGTCGTGGCCTTCAATCTGCCCGAGGCCGGCGCCTACGCCACCGGCATGGCATTCCTCCCCCAGGACCCGACCGTGGCGGATGCCGCCGCCCGAGAGGTCGAGGCCATTCTCGAGGCAGAAGGTCTCCACGTTCTCGGGTGGCGTGAGGTTCCCGTCGACGAATCGATCCTCGGAACGGCGTCGCTCATGACGATGCCGATCTTCCGGCAGGTCTTCGTTTCGGCCCACAACGGCGCCACCGGGATTGATCTCGACCGCTTAGCTTTCATCGCCCGCAAGCGCATCGAGCGGGAGATCGCCGTCGATGCGGGCTCCGGCGAGGCCAACGAGGCCATGGGTGGCGTCTCCGAAACGCACCAAGGCGTCTACATGCCGTCGCTGAGCGCACGAACCTTCGTCTACAAGGGCATGCTCACGACACCGCAGGTCGCCGCGTTCTACCCCGACCTCGTTGACGAGCGGATCGAGAGCGCCATGGCCTTGGTGCACTCTCGGTTCTCGACCAACACCTTCCCCTCGTGGCCGCTGGCGCACCCGTATCGCATCGTCGCCCACAACGGCGAGATCAACACGATCCAGGGCAACCGGAACTGGATGCGCGCCCGTGAGGCACTACTCAAGTCGCCGCACCTTCCCGGCCTCGAGCGGGCGTTCCCGATCTGCACCCCGGGGGCGAGCGACACCGCCGGTTTCGACGAGGCGCTCGAACTGCTGAGCCTCGGGGGCTACTCGCTCGCCGAGGCCGTGCTGATGATGATCCCCGAGCCGTGGGAGCACCACGACGAGATGGACGCTGATCGAAAGGCGTTCTACCAGTACAACGCGACCCGCATGGAGCCGTGGGACGGCCCTGCGTCCATCGCCTTCACCGACGGCACCGTGATGGGCGCCGTCCTCGACCGGAACGGCCTCCGGCCAAGCCGCTACTGGGTCACCAAGGACGGCCTCGTCGTCATGGCATCCGAGGTCGGTGTCGTCGAACTCGCCCAGGACTCGATCGTCGAAAAAGGCCGCCTCCAGCCCGGCCGCATGTTCTTGATCGACACTCGCGAAGGTCGCATCATTCGCGACCACGAGGTCAAGGCCGGCATCACCAGCACCCGCCCGTATGCCGACTGGATCGAATCCGAACTGGTCACCGTTGCCGATCTGCCGGAGGGCGTCGAGCGCTCCCGTGGCGAGTCGTCGGCAGCCCAACTCCAACAGGAGTTTGGCTACACGATCGAAGAGAAAAAGCTTCTTATCGCCCCCATGGCACGCGACGGCAAGGAAGCCATCGGCTCCATGGGTACCGACACCCCGATCGCCGTGCTGTCGGACCGCTCACGCCATGTGTCTGACTACTTCCAGCAGTTGTTCGCCCAGGTCACCAACCCGCCGCTCGACGCAATCCGCGAGGAAATCATCACGTCTCTCTTCGCTCGCGTCGGCCCGGAAGGCAACCTGTTCGACCCCGTGGCGGCCTCCTGCCGAACGATCCATCTCGACAATCCGGTCATCACCGACGCCGAACTGAGTCGCATCGTCGCGCTCGACGGCAACGATGGTCCACACGGTTTCCGCGCCGCCGTGCTCGGCGCACGCTTCGATGCCGACCGAGGCGCTGGCGGCCTCGCGTCCGCAATCGAGCGACTTCGCGCCGACGCTGACACTGCGATCGCCAGTGGCGCGACCGTTCTCATCATCTCCGATCGAGGAAGCGGTCGCGTCAACAGTCCGATTCCTTCGCTGCTTGCCTGCAGCGCCCTGCACCACCACCTCGTGCGGAACAAGACCCGCACCCAGGTCGGGCTCGTGGTTGAAGCGGGCGATGTCCGCGAGGTGCACCACATCGGCACCCTGCTCGGTTACGGCGCCAACGCGATCAACCCGTACCTCGTTTTTGCGACAATCGACGAAATGGTCGGCGATGGCGAGTTCGGCCTCGGCGACCTCGACCCGACCAAGGCTCACGCCAACTACATCAAGGCGGCCGGGCTCGGCATCCTGAAGATCATGTCCAAGATGGGCATTTCGACGGTCGCCTCCTACACCGGCGCACAGATCTTCGAGGCGATCGGTCTCTCGTCCGAGGTCGTCGACGAGTACTTCGCCGGCACGGTAAGCCGGCTCGGTGGAGTCGGGCTCGACGTGTTGGCTGAGGCGGTCAAAGAACGCCAGGCCAAGGCCTTCCCGGAGAACCCGACCGAACGGGCTCACCGCACCCTCGAGGTGGGTGGCCAGTACCAGTGGCGACGAGAGGGCGAATACCACCTCTTCAACCCGGACACGGTGTTCAAGCTGCAGCACGCCACCCGAGAAGGTCGCTACGACATCTTCAAGGAGTACACGGGTCTCGTCGACGATCAATCCGAGCGCCTCGGCACCCTTCGCGGGTTGTTCAAGTTCAAGTTCGGCGATAGACCTTCGATCCCCATCGATCGGGTCGAGTCAGCGGAGAGCATCCTGAAGCGCTTCAGCACCGGCGCAATGAGTTATGGCTCGATCTCTGCCGAGGCGCACGAGACCCTCGCGATCGCCATGAATCGCCTTGGTGCGAAATCGAACACCGGCGAGGGCGGCGAGGATGCCGAGCGCTTCACACCGGACGACAATGGCGATCTCCGCCGTTCGGCGATCAAGCAGGCCGCATCCGGCCGCTTCGGCGTCACCAGCGAATACCTCGTCAACGCCGACGACATCCAGATCAAGATGGCGCAGGGTGCAAAGCCAGGCGAGGGCGGTCAGCTGCCCGGCCACAAGGTGTACCCGTGGATCGCGAAGACCCGGCATTCGACCCCTGGAGTCGGCCTCATCAGCCCGCCGCCACACCACGACATCTATTCGATCGAGGATCTCGCCCAGCTGATCCACGATCTCAAGAACGCCAACCCAACTGCCCGCATCCACGTCAAACTGGTCGCCGAGGTCGGCGTCGGCACGGTCGCAGCAGGCGTGTCGAAGGCGCACGCCGATGTGGTGCTCATCTCGGGCCACGACGGTGGAACCGGCGCCTCGCCACAGACCTCCATCAAGCACGCCGGTGCACCGTGGGAACTCGGACTGGCGGAGACACAGCAGACCCTTCTGCTCAACGACCTGCGGGATCGTATTGCTGTGCAGACCGACGGGCAGCTCAAGACCGGCCGAGACGTGATGATCGCTGCGCTCCTCGGCGCAGAGGAATTCGGCTTCGCCACGGCACCACTCGTCGTCATGGGCTGCGTGATGATGCGGGTGTGCCATCTCGACACCTGTCCGGTCGGAGTCGCCACCCAAAACCCCGAACTACGAGCCAAGTTCTCCGGCGAACCGGAGTTCGTCGAGAACTTCTTCGAGTACATCGCCGAAGAGGTACGAGAACTCCTCGCCGAGCTCGGTTTCCAGACGCTCGACGAGGCGATCGGCCAGGTTGAGATGCTCGACACCACCGAAGCCGTCGACCACTGGAAGGCCGAGGGGCTCGACCTCTCACCGATTCTCCACCTGCCTGAAATCGCCCGCGAGGCGAGGCGCCACCAGTGGAAAGAGCAGGACCACGGCCTCGAGCTTGCGCTCGACCAGACACTGATCCAGCTCGCTGAGGGTGCCTTGCAGGACGGACGTCCGGTCACGATCGACACACCGATCCGCAACGTCAACCGCACGGTCGGCACCTTGCTCGGCCACGAGGTCACCAAGGCCTACGGTGGCGAGGGCCTGCCGGACGACACGATTGTCGTCAACCTCACCGGGTCGGCAGGCAACAGCCTCGGCGCATTCGTTCCCGCCGGCATCACGCTGCGGCTCGAGGGCGACGCCAACGACTATGTCGGCAAAGGCCTCAGCGGCGGCCGAATCATCGTGCGGCCGCCCCGCGAGGCCCCATTTGTCGCCGAAGAGAACGTCATTGCGGGCAACGTCATCGGCTACGGCGCCACGGGAGGCGAGATGTTCCTTCGCGGCGTCGTGGGGGAGCGGTTCTGCGTTCGCAACTCCGGTGCCACGGTGGTCGCCGAGGGAGTCGGCGACCACGCGTGCGAATACATGACCGGAGGCCGAGCAGTGGTGCTGGGCCCCACCGGCCGCAACTTCGCCGCCGGCATGTCGGGCGGTATCGCCTTCGTCTACGACCCCGACGGAATGCTTCCCCAGCGCACCAACCACGAGATGGTGGCACTCGAGGCCCCCGACGCCGATGACCTCACCTGGCTGCGTGAGCACCTCGAACTGCACGGCCGCGAGACCGGCAGCGCGGTGGCCAGTCGACTCCTTGCCGACTGGGACGCTGCCGCAGCATCGTTCGTGAAGGTCATGCCGACCGACTTCAAGCGAGTCCTCGAGGCGGCTACTGCAGCCCGGGCCGAGGGCCGAGACGAGACCGAAGCGGTGATGGCCGCGGCGCGGGCCTGAAGGCCGGAACGGACGAGGAGACGATCATGGCTGATCCACGAGGCTTCCTAAAGCACGACCGAGAACTCCCATCGCACCGCTCGGTGCCAGTCCGGCTACGGGATTGGAAGGAGGTCTACGAAGACTTCCCCGAGGACAAGCTCCGCACACAAGCGAGCCGCTGCATGGACTGTGGGATCCCCTTCTGCAACAACGGCTGTCCACTCGGCAACATCATCCCCGACTGGAACGACCTCACCTACCGGGGTCTGTGGCGCGACGCAATTGACCGGTTGCACGCCACCAACAACTTTCCCGAGTTCACGGGACGTCTCTGCCCGGCGCCGTGTGAGTCGGCGTGTGTTCTCGGCATTCACGAGCCGCCCGTCGCGATCAAACGCATCGAAGTCGAGATCATCGATCGCGCGTTCGCCGAAGGTTGGGTTGTGCCGATGCCGGCTGCCACTAAGACCGGCAAGAAGGTCGCCGTGGCCGGATCCGGCCCCGCCGGACTTGCGGTCGCCCAGCAACTCACCCGTGCCGGGCACGATGTGGTCGTGTACGAACGCGCCGATCGCATCGGTGGTCTGCTGCGCTACGGCATCCCCGAGTTCAAGATGGAAAAGCGTCACCTCGACCGTCGCCTCGAGCAAATGGAAGCTGAGGGGACAGTGTTCCGCACCAACGTGAACGTGGGCGTCGACGTCACCGCCGAGGAACTGCGTGCCGGGCATGACGCCGTCGTGCTTTGCTGCGGCGCCACCCAGGCTCGCGATCTCCCGATCGAGGGCCACGAGCTGTCGGGCATTCACCAGGCAATGGAATTCCTGCCCTGGGCGAACAAGGTCCAAGAGGGCGACCTCGACGAGTCGCCGATCAGCGCAGAAGGCAAGGACGTGATCATCATCGGCGGAGGTGATACCGGGGCCGATTGTCTCGGCACCTCCCATCGCCACGGGGCCCGGTCCGTCCATCAGTTCGAGATCATGCCGCGCCCACCGGAGGAACGGCCTGAGGCAAACCCATGGCCCACCTATCCGATGGTCTACAAGGTCACCTCAGCTCATGAAGAGGGCGGTGAGCGCGAGTACGCGATCAACACTGTCCGCTTCGTCGGCGATGAGGACGGAAATCTCACCGGCCTCGATACCGTTCGAGTCGAGCAGGTCGTCACCGACGGCCACATGCGCTTCCAACCGGTCGAGGGCAGTGAGCAGCACTTCCCGGCCCAGATGGTGTTTCTTGCGATGGGCTTCACCGGCCCGGAACAGAACGCCCTCGTCGAGCAGTTCGGGGTCGATCTGACCGACCGTGGCAATGTCGCACGTGACGATGAGTGGGCCACCAATGTCGACGGCGTTTTCGTCGCCGGCGACATGGGTCGCGGCCAGAGCCTCATCGTCTGGGCCATCGCCGAGGGCCGGAGCGCTGCTGCCGCTGTCGACACGTACCTGATGGCGTCAACCGACCTTCCGGCGCCGATCGTGCCAACCGCCGCACCGATGCGCTGAACCATCCACGGCCGAGGGCGAGGAGGCCCTGGTCCGGATGGAGCCCCCTGGTGTCAGCTCTCGTCGGGAGCCATGGCACTCCGTACGTACTCGACCGCCAAAAGCAGGATTGTCACCACGCCCAACACGTGGAACTCGGCGAACTGCTTGGGCCACCCGAAGTCCGGCGGGTGGCGCTCAAGGACCTGCTCAATCATGATCAAAAGACTCGTGACGGCGAAAAGGCTGGCTGCGAGAGCGGCTGGAAGACGAGCCCCTTCCCGTCGCGTGACCCCAAACGCCGCTACGCCGGCAATCGCGAGTGCGGCAAGCGGCCAGCTCGGGAGGTTGACCAGCGCGAACAGGCCAGTGCCGACGGCGGCAATCACCGCTGATCGACGCGACCTGCGGGTGCCTCGGCGTGGAGGGTCGATGAACGTCGGCATAGCGACGTTGGTGCGCCCGACTGCCAAAGGCGCCGGCCGCACTGCCAGAACGAGGATTGTGAGCACCGCAATCGCAGAGAAAACCAAGGCACGGTCGATGAGTTTCTGTGGTGTCCATACGAGTTCAACGGTGCCACCCGACGCGGGCACCGCCCAGCCGTTGGCGAAGCCGTCGACGAGTGTGGGTGGCCCCAGAGAGACGCCGTCGAGGGTTGCGGCCCAACCAGGATTGTGGCTCTGTCCGAGCACGAGCCAGCGGCTGGCGTCGTCCTCGGGGACCTCGACTGTGAGCCGCACATCGCTCTGCCAGTCCGGGGACAACGCCGGCATCATCGGCGCCTCGGCGACGGCCCGCTCACTGCGCAGTACCAGCTGATCGACCGTTAACGGAAGGCTGCTGCCGGTCGTGTCGATGTGGATATCGCCCGCCGACACCGGAACGGCATTGCACGCGACCAGGTCCATCACTTCGCCTCGGCGGGCCGCGTCGGGGTCACCACTGATACGGACGGGAACATCGAGGCCATCGATGCGAACGAGACCCTCGACACAACCGGTGTCGACCGGGCCTGCGGAAGCAACGCCGAGTCCTCCGACTCGCATCTCGGCGATGGCGAACGGCATCGAGATGAATGCATTCGAATACCAGTCGCGGGTGAGGGTGTCGGCGCTCGCGGCGACTTCGATTCGCACGGTCGTTGCCGCTTGGGCAATGACCGGGAGAACGACCGTCTCGACACGCTCGGTATCGCTAGCCGAGAGTCCTGTCGGGAAGCGGCCGGCCTCGACATCGTCGACGGTGACCAAGAGCTCGGTGGGAACGCTCTGGCGAGGCCCGACCACGACGTCGAGTTCGACCCCGTCGATCGCGAACGGCGTGTTGCTCCGGACCCGCCAGGCTTGGCCTACCTGGTTATCGAATCGCCCGATGAAACGCGTTGTCGGGTCACCGTCGAGCATCGCGCTGGGCACCGCCAGGAGATTGCCGTCGAGTGAGCCCGTGGATGTCACGACGAGCGAGGCGTCGGTGCGCCCGAGGAATGCATCGAGCTGTTCGGGGACGATGTCGGGATCCAAGCGGACCGTGCCGCTGACCGTGAAGGTCCGATCCAGCGGAAGGGAGACGATTCGACGCATTCCCGCTTCGGGCGTGTCGCGCACTGGCTCCTGCGGATTGCTACGCTCGCGTGTTAACACCACAGTGAGGCCGTGCTGGTCGAACTCATCGTCGAGTCGGTCAGCGAGCGCCCGAGGGGCCCGAATCCATTCGGTCGTAGGGCCGGTCTCGCCAAGGGTGAGTTCAGCGAAGCCAACCGACGATGTGCCAACTGGGTAGGTGGCAAGCGCTGGGACATCGAGGTCGGTGATCACGACGTCGAACACCGAGCCAGTAAGGGGCTCGAACTTGACGGTTTCGCCGTCGGGTTCCCACGACAGCGATGTCAGATCAACCACGCGGTGCTGGCCTCCCGTGTGGATCTCGACCTCAGTGATGTGGCGATTGGCCTCAAGGAGGGGCTGAACGGCGTGGATTGTCTCGATAGTGATCGGCACCCCGAAGTCATAGCGGAGGAACTCCCCTCTGGCCTCGGCAAAGGCTGCAACGTTCCAGGCGGTGCCGAGATCTCCATCGATTGCCTGTACCGGGCGATCGTCAAGGGCATACGTAACCGGGTTGCCAAAACGCGACGCTGTCACCGTCGGCCCGCCAAGGTGAACCGCCACAGTTCGCGTATCGTCAATGTCAGGCGCTGTGGACGCTGATGGAAAGACCGGGAGTCGGTTGTCGCCGGGATTGAACAAGAGTGGCTCGGTCCCAGCAATCTCGGTAATACCGACGTTTTCTCGTAGTGTCCCCCATAGCCGACCCCGGCGACGGTTGGTATCCGTGATCACAATCTCGGTCGGCGATCGCGTGAGTTCTTCTCGAAGGTCGTCGTTGACCGCAAGGTCGGCGCCGAACACGACGGTCCGGTCAAGATCCAGTACCCCGGCCGCTGCGGCGTTTACGAGGCCTTCCCCATCACCCACCACGATCAGGACGGCGTCGGCAGAACGCAAACGGACCACATCGAGGGGATCGGGAACCGCATAGGAAGTCACCGGCGCAGGGTGGGGGAGGGATGGGTCGATCGAGAGCTCGATCTCGTCGAGCAAGGTCTGCTCTGGACCGGCCACGTTTGGGGTCGGTTCACCGAATCCAATCGGTTCGCCGAGCGATGGTATCGATTCGAGGAAGGCGGCGAGAGGCACCGGGCGAGGGGTGCGAAACCGCTCGTAGGTCAAGTCGGCTCGGTGAACGAGATCCCCGACCGACATCAGCCGTGCGATCGGTACTACCGATGCCATCTCGAGGCTGCCCTCCTGAAGACGACGATCGAAGGCCGTGAGAAGGTCAGCTGACTCGGCGGATCCAAACGGTACGAGTTCCCTGGCGACGTAGCCGCGTTCGATAAGTCCCGGCGTGATCGGATCCACCGTGTTCCCCCAGCGATACGAAGCGAAGTCACTCCCCGGCAGCTCCCAAATGCGGCTGCCATCATCGTCGTCGTCGAACGCAGCCGCTGCGTCCAGCCAGTACGTAGGGATGTTCTCACTGCGGTGGAGGTGCTCCTCGGTCATCCTGACCCTCCACATGGCCGGATTAGCAAGGATGATCGCTGCAAGAGTCAGGAAGGTAAATGCCTTGCCGACGCGGGGAAGGCGCTCCTGCGCCGCCGCCGTGACGGCACCAATCAGCACGGAGGTCGCGAGTACCACCATGGGGGCGGCACGGGGCGTAGATCGGAGTGCGAGACCGGCGTCGGTAAGAGTGAAGTCCTTAAACAGGCGGCCGAGGAATGACGGGTCTTCGAAGGGATGCGAACCGACGCCGATGAGCGCGCCAAGGACGAGGAGGCCAAGGAAGAATGACCGATGGCGCCAACGAATGATGGCGGCCGATATTAATGCCAGGACCACCAGCCCGAAGGTCAAGAACAAGAGCCAGACCCCTTGCGTGTACTCAACACTCGGTCTGATCCAAGCTCCGAACTTGTCGTTGCCGTAGAAGAACCAGTAGCCCAACCCGCGCAGGATTTCCGGGGCCGTGGAGGCGTCTGCCACCACTTCGTACGTCTCGGTGTAGCGAGTGACGGGGAGGCTGTAGCGGCCCTGGATGACAAGTCCTGCAATCCACCACAACGATACGACCGCAGACCCGAATCCGATGCGCAATGCGGCGGCGACCGACCGCCGCCACGGCACCGAGCGCTCGACAACGGTGACATGGACAAGCCACAGCACGGGCGCGAGCCCGACCAGCAAAAGGCTGGTTGCGTTGACACTGCCAACGGTGAGCACAACCAACGCAAAGCGGGCAGGATGGCGCCAGCCACCGTGACGGACGGCGAGCACCGTGAGGCCGATCATCCAGGGGAGGCCCGCCCACGGCAATAGCACCACCGAGATACGGGCGGAGTAGTCGAGGAGATAGGGGCTCAGCCCATAGGCTGCCATCGCCACGCCCAGTCCTGGGCCGGACCAGTCCAAGACGCGCAACAAGAACCGGACGCCCATCGCAGCGGCGAAGAGCAGCGAACCGAGCCAGATCCGTTGAGCGAACCAATCAGGTGAACCGAGCGTTTCGAACAACCAATAGAACGGCCCCATTGGCCAGAGGTAGCCGATGTTTTGGTGGGTGACCGTGCCAAGTGCAACATTGCTGTCCCAGAGCAGCCGAGCGTCGGTCAGAACCCCACCTGGATCGAGATACAGGTACGTTTTCGTATCGGCCCCGACGTCACCCGGGCCGGAGAAAATCACTGGAATATAGGTGAGGGCAGCGATCCCGAGTACCAGTCGCTGCCGTTGAAGCCAGCCGAGCAGACGTCTCACGAGAGCGGATGCCCTGCAAGCACAGCGAGCGCGTCGAAGGCCGTGCGATCCCAAGAGAAGTCTGCACTCCGGGTGAGCGCAGCGGCAGCCTGGCGCTGTCGAAGGTCATGGTCGGTCAACAGTCGGACCATCGCAGGAGCGAGTTCATCGTCGCGGTCGACGAGAAGACCCGTCTCGTTGTCGACGACTGCGTCGGTATGGCCAGGAATACGAGTCGCCACGGCTGGTGTTCCGCAGGCAGCAGCCTCCGTGAGTGTCATGCCCCAGCCCTCAGCTCGTGATGCGCTGGCGACGATCCAGGCACTGCGGTAGGCCTCGAGGAGCGCCTCTGGCGCCACGCGTCCCTCAATCGTGCACCATTCGATCGCGTCGAGTGCAGCGATGCGACGCTCAAGGTTCGGGCGCTCATAACCCTCGCCAATGATCCGCAGCCGGGCGTTCGGCACCTCTTGACGCACGCACGCCATCGCGTCCAGTAGCGCAGGAAAGTCCTTTGATGGCATCAGCCGGCCAACGGCGACGATGGTCGGCTGCGCCGCCTCAACCCCAGGTGAGAAGCAGGGATCGATTCCAGGTGGAACGACGTGCACGTTGTTGGCCGGCAATCGGAGGCGATCGAGGATGTGGGAGCGCGAGGACTCCGACAGGGTCATGATCGGTGTGCGCCGGTAGAAGGGCGGGGCAATCCGCCGCTCGAGCAGCTGACCGGTGAGGGCGAGTTTCGACGGGAGCACCATCCGCCACATGTCCTCGTGCACATGGTGCAGCCATGTCGCGCGGCGTCCGCGAGCCCAAAGTGGGGAAAGAAACGGGACACCGTTCCAAATCTCGACCAGGGCGTCACGGTGGCCGTGACGGCCGAGCAGTTCGGCGGCAACGGCGCGCGGAAAAATCAGGTACCGGCCGGCGTAGCGAACGACTTCGTAGCCATCTCGAATGGCCCTGGGCGGCGAGCCCGCGGCGTGCGAGGTGCGCATGACTACCTCGATGCCGGCGGCCGCCCAGCGAGCGGCGATTGTGCTGGCATGCAATTCCGAGCCGCCGGCCTCGACATCTTCGAGATCGCGCCAGGCGAGCACGTGGACACGGCCGATGCCGGCTTCGGCGGCAAGGTCCCCGATTTTGGTCGACGACCAGCGCCCGTGATCAACGGGACCCTGGGACGGTTGCGTGTCATCGTCGAACTGCATGATCGCACCCCTCTCGAGACTGTGAGCCTAGCCCCCAGCCCGCTGCCGTCGGTGGCCAAGCGAGGTTGCGAACGCCGCAGGAGGAGGACAGTATGCCGCCTGCTATGCGCACTGATGCCGTCATCTCCGTCGTGATCATTCATCGCGACCGACCCGATGCTGTCGGACGCACGGTTGAGGCCTTCTGTGACCAGACGGTGCCCACCTCGATCATTGTCGTCGACAACGGGTCTGCGCCGGAGACCGAGGCCGTGCTGTCGTCGCTCGTCGGCGATGCGGAACTCATCATGACTGGTGCTAATCTGGGTTTTGGCCCCGGCGGTAATGTCGGGTTGCGGCGGTGGCTCCAACAGCACGACACGGAATGGGTTGCGATCGCCCCCCACGACGCTCTCCCGGATCTCGACACCCTCGAGGTCATGCTCGGTGAGCTGGACGGGCGCGATCACGTTGGACTTGCGTCGGCCGACGTGGGCGATGATGCGCTCCCGGTGATCGACCCCTACCTAGGCACGATCGACGCACCGCCGACGGTCGAGTCAGGTTTTGAATACTCCGGGTACCCTCACGGCACGCTGATGCTTGTTCGGCGAGCCTGCGCCGAGCAGGTCGGCATCTTCGACGAGCGCTACTTCGCCTACTGTGAGGAAAGCGAGCTCGCCCTCCGGGCCGACACCGCCGGCTGGCGCTGTGGCCTCATCCGCGGGGCGATGGTTCGCAATCCCGGTATGAGCGCCAGTATCGAGCGGGTTGAAGCCTCTTA
>CAJWHS010000027.1 GCA_913041415.1 uncultured Acidimicrobiaceae bacterium
TCGGAAGCCACACCGTCCGGGCGCTGCGGCGCGACGGACACGATGTCCGAGTGATAGTGCGAACGCCGACGAAGGCGATGGCGCTCTTTGAGCGCATGGGTATCGACGGCTGCGAGATCGTTACCGGCGACATCACCGATCGCCCCTCGGTCCAGGCGGCGGTCGACGGCTGCGACGCTGTCGTCCATGCGGCTGCGGTAGTTGCGGTCGATCCGACCCGCGAAGCCGAGATGCACGCTACCAATCTGGCCGGTGCCGAGAACGTGCTTGGTGCCGCAGTCGACGCCGGATGTGATCCGGTCGTGCACGTTTCGACCGTTGCGGCGCTGTTCCCGTTCCAGACCGACCCGGTCACCGCCGAGCACCCGGTCGTCGGTGCCGATAACGGCTACGGCCAGACCAAAGCGGCGTGTGAACGCTACGCCCGCTCGCTGCAGGACGCCGGCCACCCGGTCGTGACGATCTACCCATCCGGGATCGTCGGTCCCGAGGACTGGAACGAGTCGATCAATCTCAACGCTGTGAAGCTCTGGATCGAGAAGGGCTTTCCCGTCGCCAAGGGATACAGCGGCAGCTACGTCGACGTCCGCGACCTCGCTGACGTGATCGCTGCCTCGACCCTACCTGGAAAGGGGAGTGCTCGGCTGCTGTGCATGGGCACCTACCTCACCGCTCACGAGCAGGTCGCCACGATGAGCGAGGCGATCGGCGCCGATTTCTCGAGCATGCCGCTACCCAAGTTGGTGTGGTGGGTGTGGTCTCGCCTCGGCGATCTCGCTGCTCGAATTGGTGTCGATCTTGTCTTGACGTCCGACGGTTACGACTACATCTTCCACTCGAAGCGCGGTGACGACTCGGCGACCATCGAGCTCACCGGTGTGACGTTCCGCCCGATCGTCGATACCTGGCGCGACATGTTCACCTGGATGCTCGAGCAGGAAATGGTTCCGGCCAAGCGGCTCGGCATGCTCGCCGACTGACCGGGCGAGTCTGTCACCACCCCGATTTAGGTTTGGCGCGGTGACCCGACCTGCGTTCCCTGCCCCCTCGACTCGTTCCACACGGGGTGGGTCCACGATGGTGCCGCCACCGAGGCCGTTTGGATGTTGAAGTACGGCCGTCGTCTCGGCCCTCGCCGATGAAAGCGAGGTTTCGACCAGTCCGAACTGCTGGCTCGGGCCGTCTCCCACCGCATCGGTACGTCGGTGCGGTCGACCCTGATTCGCACCGACCACACGCCGCAGACCAGTCGCCGTCTCGACCGACGCCTCGCTGGTCTATCGTTGCGGTTGCGCAGTCAACTTCGATTGGGTTCATCGGTCTTGCGGATCGACGATGTCGCCACCACGGGTGCGACGCTCACGGCGACCGCTCGGCTGCTTCGGTCAGTCGGTGCGCTGGCCGTTCACGGTTCGGTCGTCGCGCGCGCTTGGCGGCGTTCGTCGGGCGCCACGTGAACTGGAGGTGTACGTTCGGTTGGACAACGGATCACGGAGGTTTTTTCATGGACGTCTCCATCAGCGCACGGCACGTGAACGTCACGCCGCGACTGGAGGAGGTGATCCGCGAAAAAAATCGGCACGTTGGATCGCCTCCTCGACGGGCTCCGACACGCCGAGGTGCACTTCGACGAGGCCCGGCATCCGCGGATCGAGTCTAAGGAGTTCCTCGAGGTTGTCGTCGAAGGACACGGACATCATCTCCGAGCGAAGGTCAACGCCCGCGATCCGTACTCGGCGGTCGATCAGGCGAACGCCAGATCAGCAAGCTGCGCACGAGGCTGCAGAAGCGTCACCACGGCGACGGCCGGTCGATCCGGACCTTCGACACCGCTGCGATCATGGAGGATTTTTCAGGCCAACGTGCGGGCGGGGTTGCGACGATCGTCGACGAGGACGCGGTAGAGGACGAGGCGCTTCCCCAGATCGTGAAGTCGAAGCGCTTCTATCTGGCACCGATGACTCCCGACGATGCCATCCTCAAGATGGACCTCCTCGGCCACGGGTTCTTCTTCTTCATCAACAAGGACACCAACCGGTCCGCCGTCATCTACAAGCGAGACGATGGCGACATCAGACTGATTGACGAAGCCGGCTGACCTCGCCGAGGTCGACACCGCCGTCATCGGGGGTGTTTCGGCAGATCTGGTGAGACCCGAGCCCCTGCCGAGGGTCGGCGTGGCCCGTCGGTAGAGTGATCCGCACGATGAGCATTTTTTCCCGTGTTCTGCGCAGCGGTGAGGGCCGCAAGCTGAAGGCCCTGCAGGCGCTCGTACCCGACGTCAACGCGCTTGAGCCCGAAATGCAGGCGCTTTCCGACGACGCACTCCGGGCCAAGACAGGCGAGTTCCGTCAGCGTCTCGACAACGGTGAGGAGCCCGACGACCTCCTGATCGAGTCATTCGCTGTGACCCGCGAGGCGGCCACCCGTGTGCTGGGCCAGCGTCACTACGACGTCCAGATCGTAGGTGGCGCCGCCCTGCACCTCGGCTGGGTTGCCGAGATGAAGACGGGTGAGGGCAAGACCCTGACGTCGACGCTGCCGATCTATCTCAACGGTGTCGCCGGCAAGGGTGTGCACGTCGTCACGGTGAACGACTACCTCGCGTCCCGCGACGCCGAGTGGATGGGGCAGGTTCATCGCTGGATGGGTCTTGAGGTTGGTCTCGTGCTTCCGGGCAACCGCGACTCGGCCCACAAGAGGGCTCAGTACGCCGCTGACATCACCTACGGCACCAACAACGAGTTCGGCTTCGATTATCTCCGCGACAACATGGCCATGTCGCGCGAGAAGCAGGTGCAGCGCGGCCACAACTACTGCATCGTCGACGAGATTGACTCGATCCTGATCGACGAAGCCCGCACCCCGCTGATCATCTCGGGCAAGGTCGCCGACGCCGCCCAGCTGTATGTGAAGTTCGCCTCGATCGCCCGAGGCCTGCGCCGCGACGTCGACTACGAAGTCGACGAAGAGAAGCGCACCGTCGCCCCACTCGAAGAAGGTGTCCGCGCGGTCGAGCGGGCGCTTGGCATCGACAACCTCTATGACCAGGTGTCGAACAACCTGGTCCACCAACTCCAGGCCGCCATCCGGGCCAAGGAGTTGTACAAGCGGGACAGGGACTATCTCATTGACGGCAACGGCGCCGTGAAGATTATCGACGAGTTCACCGGCCGCACGATGGAGGGTCGCCGCTGGTCCGACGGCCTTCACCAGGCGGTCGAGGCAAAGGAAGGGGTAGCGATCAAGGAAGAGAACCAGACGCTCGCCACCATCACCCTCCAGAACTACTACCGCCTCTACGACCGACTCGCCGGTATGACCGGCACCGCCGAGACCGAAGCCTCGGAGTTCGTGTCGACCTACGGCCTGCACGTGGTGCCGATCCCGACCCACAAGCCGGTCGCCCGGATGGACGAAGGCGATCTGATTTACAAGACCGAGGACGCCAAGTTCCAGGCCTGCATCGACGACATCATCGAGCGCAACGCCGCCGGTCAACCAGTGCTCGTCGGCACGGTGTCGGTCGAGAAGTCCGAGAAGCTCTCGCGCATGATGGAGCAGCAGGGCGTGGCGCACGAGGTGCTCAACGCCAAGCAGCATCATCGTGAGGCCGACATCGTCACCCAGGCGGGCCGCCTCGGTGCGGTCACGGTCGCCACCAACATGGCGGGCCGCGGTGTCGACATTCTCCTCGGTGGCAACCCGGAGGGTCTCGCCGATCGCGACACGCGGGCTGAGGGTCTCGACCCCGACTCCGCCGAAGGTGAGCCCCGCTTCGCGGAGCTCGTCGCCAAACACAAGGCAACCACCGATATCGAACGCGACAAGGTGCTCGATCTCGGCGGTTTGTACGTGCTCGGCACGGAGCGGCACGAGAGTCGCCGTATCGACAATCAGCTGCGCGGCCGTTCCGGCCGGCAGGGCGATCCCGGAGAGAGCCGCTTCTATCTGTCGCTCGAGGACGAACTCATGCGTCTGTTCGCCACCGGCGCCATGGACTGGGTGATGGGTCGGGCCCTGCCCGACGATGTCCCGCTCGAGGCGAAGATGGTCACCCGGGCGATCGAACGGGCCCAGAACACGGTCGAGGGCCGCAACGCCGAGACCCGGAAGAACGTCCTGAAGTACGACGAAGTGATGAACGAGCAGCGCAAGGTGATCTACCGGCGCCGCGGGCAGATTCTCGACGGCGCCGACCTGCGCGACGAAGCGCTCGAGTATCTCGACGACGCCGTCGGCGCTGCGGTTGTCACCTACTGCGTGAGCGACATTGCCGAGGAGTGGGATCTCGAGGCGCTCCTCACTGAGGTCAAAACCCTGTGGCCGTCCCAGATCGAGCTCGCTGCATTCGAGGCGGCCTCGAGCACGCAAGAACTCCACGCCATGCTCTTCGACGAAGCGCTGTCGCTGTACGAGACACGCGAGCGTGAGCTCGGCGAGCCCGTGCTGCGTCAGGTCGAGCGTCAGGTGATGCTGCGCATCATCGATCAGCGCTGGCGTCAGCACCTGCGTGAGATGGACTTGCTGCGCGAGGGCATTCACTTACGGGCGATGGGCCAGAAGGATCCCGCCACCGAGTGGCAACGTGAGGGCTTCGAGATGTTCGGCATGATGATGACCGGCATCGCCAACGACTTCGTCAAGTACGTCATGCACGTCCAGGTCTCCGGTGACTCGGCTACGCAGCCCGAAGAGCCTGCGATTGCGGACATGACCGAGACGAAGCGGGAGGCGAGCGCCGGCACCTCAGCCGCACAGATCGCCCACGCCAACGCGCCGAAGGTCGTCGAAGCCAACCAGCAGCGGAGGAAGACGCCCATCGTCAAGACCGACCTCGAGAAGGTCGGAAGAAACGATCCGTGCCCCTGTGGAAACGGGAAGAAGTACAAGAACTGCTGGGGCAAGCCCGGCTGTCTCGCCGACGTCTGAGCCGAAGGCACATGCAGGATTTCACTGATCAGATCAGCGCGATTGCGGCGAGACTCGACGAGGCGTTGGGCTATCTGCGAATCGACGAACTCAAGATGCGCCAACCTCAGCTCGAGGCAGAGGCATCGCGTCCCGACCTTTGGGACGATCAAGAGAAGGCCCGGAAGGTCACCTCCGAGCTCTCGGCGGTGAATGAGGACCTTGAGCTCTACGACCGTCTCCGGGGCGAGGTCGACGATCTCGAGACGCTCCACATGATGGCTCGCGAAGAAAACGACGAGTCCCTTGAGCCCGAGATCGCGGAGCAGGCCACCTCGCTCGAGACGGTGCTCGACGAGCTTGAGATGCGCTCGCTGTTCACCGGTGAATTTGACGAGGGCGATGCTGTTTGCCAGATCAAGTCCGGTGAAGGCGGCACCGATGCTCAGGACTGGGCCGAGATGTTGATGCGGATGTACAACCGCTGGGCCGACAAGCGGGGCTTCGACATCGAGATTCTCGCCGTCTCCGAAGGCACCGAGGCCGGCCTCAGTAACGTCGAGTTCGTGCTCAAGGGCCGCCACGCCTATGGGCTGATGCAAGCCGAGCACGGTGTGCACCGACTTGTGCGCATCTCGCCGTTCAACAACGAGGGCAAGCGCCAGACCGCCTTCTCTGCCGTGCAGGTGGCGCCCTTCTTCGAGGAGGTCTCCGAGGAGATCGAGATCGACGAGAAGGACCTTCGTATCGATACCTACCGTTCGTCCGGCGCTGGCGGTCAGCACGTCAACGTCACGGATTCGGCCGTCCGCATCACGCACCTGCCTACCGGTCTCGTCACCGCCTGCCAGAACGAGCGAAGTCAGCACCAGAACAAGGATCGAGCCATGAAGATGATGGCGGCAAAGCTCCTCGACCTCGAGCGCAAGAAGCGCGCGGAGGAGATCGCCGGCATCACGGGTGAGCAGCAGAACGTGGGCTTCGGCTCTCAGATCCGTAGCTATGTCATGCAGCCGTATCAGATGGTGAAGGACCTTCGTTCCGAACACGAGACTGCCCAAGTCGACTCGGTCTTGGGTGGCGATATCGAACCCTTCATGGAGGCCTGGCTTCGCTGGACGCGTGCGCAGGCTGCTGATGCCTAGGAGCGCATCGTGAGCGGCACTGCCCTTGAACTCGTGAGCGTCTTGGAGGACGCCCGCATCACAGACGTGTGCGAACAGGACGCCGAGAACCCCGAAGGTCTCCTGAGCGAGGCGATGGTGGACAACCACTCGTCGGGTTCGGTCGACACCAAGGCGAGTTTCCTCGACAACGTCCGCAATGGGCCGGTGCAGCACCGATCGGTGGAGCGAAGCGCCCACACGGCTCGTCTGGCGGGCGATACCGCACCGTTCAGCGGACGAGCGAAGATCCACGTCGAGTTCGACGGACACCCGCTCGACCTCGACCTCCGGTGTCTAGCCGTTTGGGCCTGGGTGGATGGCGCTTGGTGCTTCGAGGCCTGGCACTCGACCCCCCGTCACCCACTGACAGCGGCAGTGCCACAGATTCCACCGGATCCACTGGTAGCGTCTCGCCGTCGGGCGGGCCGGTCGTTCCCAGGATTCTCATGATCAAACTCGAGAACGTCACGAAGGTGTACAAGGGTGAGAACGTCGCGTTGCGTGACGCCACGCTCGGTATCGACAAGGGAGAGTTCGTGTTCCTCGTCGGCGCCTCCGGCTCTGGGAAGTCGACCTTCATCCGTTTGCTCAACCGAGAGGAAGTTCCCGAGCACGGAACGATCTATGTCGCTGGCAAGGACATCGGCACGTTGGGTCGATGGAAGGTGCCGTATCTGCGCCGCAATATCGGGTACATCTTCCAGGACTTCAAGCTTCTGCCGAACAAGACAGTTGCCGAGAACGTGGCGTTCGCGCTTGAGGTGATCGGCAAGCCTCGGCACGTCATCAAGAAGCAGGTGCCGGCTATTCTCGAGTTGGTCGGGCTCTCCGAGAAGATAGCGAACTTCCCGTCGGAGCTCTCCGGTGGTGAGCAGCAGCGGGTGTCGATCGCTCGGGCGTTCGTGAACCGGCCGCTGATTTTGTTGGCCGACGAACCCACTGGCAACCTCGACCCGCAGACCTCGGTCGGCATCATGCGCCTGCTCGACCGCATCAACCGCACGGGCACCACCGTCGTCATGGCCACTCACGACCAGGGCATCGTCGACACGATGCGTCGCCGTGTCATCGAACTCGACCGAGGCGTGATCGTTCGCGATCAAGCCCGCGGTGTCTACGAGTAGGGGGTCGACGACATGGCGATCTCTCCCGTCTACGCGCTGCGAGAAACCGGCCAGAACCTTTGGCGCAACTTCATGTTGTCGATGGCGACGGTCATCACGATCGGCGTTTCCCTTTGGCTTTTCGGCGGCTTCTTCTTGTTCAACTACGCCGTCGACAACGCCACCCAGCGCTGGGAGGGCGGCATTGAGTTCGTCGTCTGGATGAACCCCGAGGCCACATCCGAACAGAACGCGAACATTCTCGACGCGATCATGACGAGTCCGGAGATTCAGGACTACACCTTCGTCGACCAGGACGCGGCGTACGAAGAGTTCAAGGACATCTTCTCCGACACGCCCGAACTGGTAGAGGTCGTCACCCCCGAGGTGATGCCGCCGTCGTATCGCGTGGTTCCCGTCGACCCCGATGCTGACGTGGTTGCCGAGCTTGCTGGGCAGTTCGAGGGTCGACCGGGCGTGAAGACGGTCGTCTCTGCCAACGACACGATTCGCGACATCCAAGATCTCGCCGACGAGGTCAGCACCGTGTTTCTCGCCGGTTCGCTGGTACTGCTCGCCGCTGCGACCTTGCTGATCCTCACCAATATCGTCAGCGCGATCCGCAACCGTGGTCGAGAGATCGAGATCATGAAGGTCGTGGGCGCCACGAACTGGTTCATCCGGATTCCGTTCATGCTCGAAGGCATCATGCAGGCGCTGCTCGGCGCTGTGTTCGCCTGGGGCGGTCTCTACGTGATCGATCAGCGGGTGATCGGCCGCTTCAGCCAACCCGACAGTCTTGAGCTGATGGCCGGGTTCCAGGTCGAGAGCGATGAGCTGATCTTCACGGGTGGTCTCGTGTTGGGGATTGCGTTGGCCGTGTCGGTGATCGGTTCGTCGATCGCCGTCACCCGCTACCTCGACACCTGATCGGCGATGCGTCTTTCGATGACCCTCCCCACCATGGCGGGCGGGATTGATCGTGGGTTACTGCGCGCCTGGTGTCAGGCGGTCGACGAGGGTCCGTTCAATGCGCTGGCTGTGGGGGAGCGCATCGGGTTCGGCAATCTCGAAATGCAGACGACACTGACCTTCGCGGCGGCTGTCACCGAACGGGTTCGCCTTGCTTCGACCCTCACCATCTTGCCGATGTACGCCACGGCCTGGGCGGCGAAGTCGCTCGCCACCCTCGATGTCGTGAGCGACGGGCGTCTCGACCTTGTGGTCGGGGTCGGGGGCCGCCGGCACGACTATGACGGGGCCGAGCGTTCCTTTACGGGGCGGCATCAGCGGCTCGACGCTCAGGTCGCTGAGCTTCGTCGGATCTGGGCGGGTGGCGACGTCGACGGCTTGCCGGTCGGTCCCGCTCCGGTGCAGTCGGGTGGCCCGTCGATCTTCGCCAGCGCGATGGGCCCGAAGTCGACGGCACGGGCCGCTCGGTGGGCTGACGGCAACATGGGGTTCTCGTTAGCGCCTGACACCGACGACCACGAAACGTCGATCCGGACGGTGGTCGATGCCTGGGCGGCCGCGGGTCGCGCCGAGCGTCCATACGTGTCGACCAGCTTCTGGTACTCGCTTGGCGACCAGGCGGCCGCCGAGCTCGATGGCTACGCCCGCCGTTACCTCGGTATTTTCGGCGACGAGGTGGCGGCGATGATGGCGTCGACGTGTAGCGCCGCGGGTCCGGAGGCGACACTCGCCAGCATCGAACGCTGCCAGGCCGCAGGGATGGACGAGCTCTACCTCGTGCCCACCTCACCGGATCCCGACGATCTTTCGGAGCTGATCGACCTGATCACGTAGGGTCCGCCCATGCGCGAACCCACCGTGGTCCATACCGGCGTCGACTTCGGAGAGGGGCCCCGTTGGCACGATGAACGGCTCTGGTTTTCCGACTTTTACCGGCGAGGCATCTTCTCAATCGGTGACGACGGCGAACGTCGTGAGCTCGCCACCGACGACCAACCCTCAGGCCTCGGCTGGATGCCGGACGGCACCCTTCTGTACGTCTCGATGACCGCTAAGCGGGTCATGGCCGTTTCACCCGGAGGCGAGCCGGTCGTGCACGCCGACTTGTCGCACATTGCCTCGCACTTCTGCAACGACATGGTCGTGTCGGTCGACGGGCACGCCTACGTGGGCAACTTTGGTTTCGATCTCGAGCGTCAGGCACCGTTCGAGGCCGCCTACCTCGCCCATATCGCTCCCGACGGGGAGGCTCGTCGGGTCGAGCATCCGCTTGCCTTTCCCAACGGTTCGGTGATCACTCCTGACGGGTCGACGTTGATCGTCGGCGAGACCTTCGGCGGGCAGTACACAGCGTTCGACCTTGACGGCGATGGCCATCCGGTGAATCCACGGGTGTGGGCCCCGGTGCCCGGTGCGTCCCCCGACGGGTGTGTGCTCGATGCCGACGGTGCCATCTGGATGTCCGACTTCGTCGGGCAACGGTTCGCTCGGGTTCACGAAGGCGGTGAGGTGAGCGCTGAGATCCCGGTCGACGGTGCCGCAGTGGCGTGCATGCTCGGCGGGCCCGACGGCTGCACCCTCTACGGGTTTGTTTCACCCGGCTCGCACCCTGACGAGGTTGCGGGAAAGGGCCTGACCAAGGTCGTGGCGGTCGAGGTCGACACGCCCCGTGCCGGCTGCCCGTGAGCTTCGTTCCCGAACGCCAGGCGCACTAGCGTCGAACCGTCCACCTCTTCTGGAGTAGCCATGGCCATCGACTTCACCCTCACCCCCGAGCTTGAAGACATCCGAGACCGTGTTCGTACGTTCATCACCGAGGTGGTGAAGCCGGCCGAGGATGAGATTGAGGGGCATGGCGACCACGAGGCCCTCACCGGTAAGGCCCGCATCGAGAAGCTGATCGAGCTACGCAAGCTCGCCTTTAAGCAGGGCCTCTGGCTGCCCCACATGCCCGAAGACTGGGGCGGCATGGGCCTTGGCCACGTCGAGCTCGCCATGGTGCAGGCCGAAGCGGCAAAGAGTTACTACGGCCCTTGGGTGCTCAACTGTCAAGCCCCTGACGAGGGCAATATGCACACGCTGTTGCACTGGGGCACCGACGCGCAAAAGGAGGAGTACCTCCGGCCGCTGACGGAGGGCACCGCCTGGTCGTGTTTCGCGATGACCGAGCCGGAAGTCGCAGGCTCGGACCCCACGTTGATCCGCACCAACGGCTACCAAGACGGCGAGGAGTGGGTGCTCAACGGGCATAAGTGGTTCATCTCCAACGCCCACCGTGCCAACTTCGCGATTCTTGTCGCCCGCACCGAAGACGATCCCGATCTGCCCCAGGCCGCCAACACGGCGTTCCTGATCGATCTGCCAGCGGAGGGTTGGAACGAGGTTCGCCAGATCGAGACGATGCACGGCGGCACTGGCCACAGCGAGATCGTGATTGAAGATCTCCGAGTCCACGAGAGTCAGATGCTCGGGGGTCGTGGCCAGGGTCATCTGCTCGGCCAGTACCGCCTCGGCCCGGCCCGGCTCGCTCATTGCATGCGCTGGATCTCCCAGGCAGAGACGGCGCTCGACATGATGGTCGGCCGCTCGCTCGAGCGATACAGCCATGGCTCGGTCCTCGCCGAGAAGCAGGGTGTCCAGTGGATGATCGCTGACTCGGCAATGGAGCTCTACCAGTGCAAGCTGATGGTGTTGCATGCCGCTTCGAAGATCGACGCTGCTCACCGGGGTGAGAACGTCGACTTCAAGTCGGAGGTCTCCATGGCTAAACACTTCGTTGCCAACAGCCTCAACCGCATCATCGATCGGGCGATCCAGACCCACGGTGCGCTCGGTTATTCGACCGACACCCCGCTCGCACACATGTACCAGCACGCCCGCTGGGCCCGATTCGCCGACGGCGCCGATGAGATCCATCAGATGCGCATTGCGCAGCGCACCATCGCCGCCTACAAGGACCACGGGACCACTCGTGCTGCCACTGGCGACCTGCCCGTCTGATGGTCGACCGCTTCGATCTCAGCGGAAAGCGTGCGCTGATCACCGGTGGGGGTCGCGGCTTGGGCCGTGAGATGGCGCAGGCGTTCGCCGAGCACGGCGCCGATGTGATCATCGCCAGCAGGAAACTCGATGTGCTGGAGCAGGCTGGGGCCGAGATTGCCGAGGCCACCGGCCGCACCATCACGGTGAAGGCGTGCCATGTCGGCGACTGGGAACAGGTCTCCCGTTTAGCGGACGACGTCTACGCCGAGTTCGGCCGAGTCGACGTGCTGGTCAACAACGCCGGTATGAGTCCACTCTACGAGTCGCTGAGCTCGGTAACCGAGGATCTCTGGCGCAAGGTGATCGATGTCAACCTAACGGGACCGTTCCGGCTCTCGGCACTCGTCGGCGAGCGCATGAAAGAGGCGGGCGGTGGCGCAATCATCAACGTGTCCAGCACTGCTTCGTTGCGGCCGGGCGAGATGGAGTTGCCCTACGGCATCGCGAAGGCCGGCATCAATAACCTCACAACCGGACTCGCCCGGTCGTTGGCTCCGGAGGTGCGGGTCAACTGCTTGCTCCCGGGCCCCTTCGCCACGGATATCAGCGATGCCTGGCCGCCGGAACTGGTGGCGTGGATGGAACGAACGATCCCGGCCCGACGGGTCGGCCGGCCGGACGAGATCGTTGGCGCGGCGCTGCTCCTTGCAAGCGAGGCTGGAAGCTACATCTCTGGCACGATCATCCGACTCGACGGCGCCATGACCGGGACGGTCGGTGGTGGCTGACGGGCAACCTGTCGATCCGTCGATCGTCGACATTGACGTCCTCACCGAATGGATGGATGGGAAGGGCCTCGGTTCGAGCCCGCTGGAATCGGTCGAACCGCTTGCGGGTGGCACCCAAAACCTCCTGCTGCGCTTTGTTCGCGACGGGCGCAGCTTCATCCTTCGTCGGCCGCCGGAGCACAAGCGCGAAAATTCCGACGAGACGATGCGTCGCGAGGCTCGTGTGCTCGGCGCCCTCGCCGACACCGACGTGCCCCACCCGCGGCTGATCGCCGCTGAGGGCGACATCGACGTCCTCGGCGCCGCGTTCTATCTGATGGAGCCGATCGACGGCTTCCAGGCGACCTCGGGGCTCCCTGCATTTCACGCGTCGGATCCGGCGGTGCGTCGTTCGATGGGTTTCTCGTTCGTCGATGCCCTGTTGTCGCTGCATGCGGTCGATCCGGCGATGAAGAATCTCGACGGCTTCGGGAAGCCCGAGGGATATCTCGAGCGTCAGGTACCTCGCTGGCAGTCGCAGCTCGAGAGCTACAACGAGATGGAGGGCTATCTCGGCCCCGATCTGCCGCACCTCGCCGAGATCCAGGCGTTCCTCGAGGCCAACCAGCCCGAGCCGTCGGCCACGGGCATCATCCACGGCGATTACCACCTCGCTAACGTGATGTTCCGCCCTGATGCCGGCGAGATCGCCGCCATCGTCGACTGGGAACTCGCCACGCAGGGCGATCCGCTCATCGACCTCGGACTCGTGGTTGCGTTCTGGCCCGAAGCCGACGGCCCGGCGGGAATGATGTCGATCCAGCCCTGGGATGGTTTCCCGGCGATCGAGGAACTCGTCGCCCACTACGACGCCAACTCGCCTCGCGACCTCAGCGCACTCGACTGGTACGCCGTGCTCGCCTGTTACAAGACCGGCATCATCCTCGAGGGCACCCATGCTCGGGCGTTTGCCGGCAAGGCGCCCAAGGAGTTCGGTGACCTGTTGCATGCCACCACGGTCGGCCTCTTCGAAAAGGCAGGCCGCATCGCCAGTGGGTGACCGGGCTCAGATCACGCCATCTGGTCGCAGCTCCGCGCTCACCACGCCTTGGGTGAGATCCCCGGAATCTGTCTGTCGGTCGCCAGGAAGGTCTGGTCTTTGGTGATCAGGGATCCGGGAATACCCGGGTCTCCGGCGGCCAGGCGGCGGAGGCTCGCTCGGGTACGCCGATCCCGACCTGGGAATCGGGTACGGCTACGTGATGAATCAGATGGCAGGTGGGCTATTGGGGGATCTCCGAACAACCCGCCTCACCGAAGCGGTTGTGAACTGTGTGCTGACGCTCAGTCGCGCTGGGTACCGACCTTCAATTCGTTGAAGGGCACGTTCTTCGACACGTCGATGTCCCGGGGGAGCCCGAGGACGCGGTCGCCGATGATGTTGCGCTGGATCTCGTTCGTGCCGCCGGCGATGCCGCCTTGCAGCCCGGTGAGCGCAGCGCGGGCCCAGCCGCCGCCGCTCTCGCCGTCCCACGCCACTGAGCCAGGTCCGATGAGTTCGAGCGAAAGATCCCGTGCGAAATTCATGTTGTTGGTGCCGATGAGCTTGCCGAGGGAGCCGCCGGGGCCTGGCGTCTTGCCGGCCTTCAACTCGGCGCGGGTGCGCATCGAGACGAGCGACGCCGTGGTTTCCATGATGTAGAGCTTCATCAGGCGGTCGCGCACGACTAGATCTTCGATCTTGCCGAGTTTTTGCGCCTGCTCGATGAGCTGGTCGGCTCGTTCGTGGCGTACACCGCTGACGGCGCCGGAGCCGATGGCGACACGCTCGTACATGAGCATGGCGGTGGCCATGTTCCAGCCGTTGTTGAGATCGCCGAGGAGGTTGTCGGCTGGGATCGAGACGTCGGTGAAGAAGACCTCGTTGAAGTGCTTGCCGCCGTCGATCTGGTGGATCGGACGGATCTCGACGCCGGGTGCGTCAAGCGGCACGATGAACATCGAGATGCCGGCGTGCTTGGGCACGTTTGCATCGGTGCGAGCGATGATCACGCCGTAGTTGGAGACGTGGGCGAGTGTGGTCCAGACCTTCTGCCCGTTGATCACCCAGGTGTCACCGTCGCGCTCGGCCTTGGTCTGCAGGCTGGCGACATCGGAGCCCGCGCCGGGCTCGGAGAACATCTGGCACCAGACCTTCTCGCCGGAGATGTTGTCGGCGAGGTAGGTGGCCTTCTGCTCGTGGGTGCCGTACTCGGCGAGCATCGGGAGGCACATGCCGTGGCTGATCGTGAACTCGAACGTCATGTTCGGGTAGTTGCCGTACTCCTCGCGCCAGATGCGTTCGTGTTCTTTGGTGAGGCCTTGGCCGCCGTACTCCTTGGGATAGGTCAGCCCGGCGAGACTGGCTTCGGTCATTGCTTTCTGGAAGATCTGGCCGTACTCGAGCCGCCTGGAGCCGCGGGGATCGGGATCGCCGCTCATGTTCATGCCGGTGGCGTGCTCGTCGAGGAACGCACGGCAACGAGCACGAAACTCGTCGATCTCGGTGGGGGACATGGTGTCGGACATGGTCACTCCGGTTGGCTGAACGAGAAGTAAGCGAGCACTCACATCGTAGTGATCTCGGGCACGGCGGTGCGAACCGGGCTTAACCGTCGATGTCTGCGCTGCGGGCGATCAGGACGGCGCACCGCAGTTGGTGCAGACGACGTCGCCGATCGCTTCACCGGCGATAGAGCTGGTCAGCCAGTCGACGTAGCGGACGCCCGCGACCTCGAGCACGTACATCCTGGCTCGACCCATGATCGTGTGCTCCGTGCCCGGAGCGATGTGGACCGGCAGGTCGAGGCCTGCGTCCTCGGTGAGTCCCTCGTTAAGGTCGAGCACGGCTTTCACTGAGGAGCCCGCCAGCCCGGCAAGGCCCAAGAACGATGCCTGTTTGCCGTCTTAGGCATGATCGAAGCGAGGGAAGCAGCGGCTGCCACAGCGATGCGGGGTGTGGCGGCTGCGGGGGCTGCGGCGATTGACAACGATTGATCGCGAAGGCCGGCGTGTTCGCTTCCGCGCCCCCTGCCCGCGGAGTGGTTGGCTGCTTCGCGGAAAGGGCCCGAAGTCCACGACCGTGATGGCGGTCAAGTTCCACGCGTTGGTGAGAACAGCATGAAGGACCCGCAGAAGCCGGTCGATTTCTTCGAGAGAACCCGCCGAATTCTGCGAGTCCCCCATCAGGGGGATTAGTAGAATTCTGTTTCCTCAGTCGTGAAGCTCAAGCAGCAACGCGGAGCGCTGGCACGATCACGCCGCCACAGCGAATTGACCACACGGCCGGATGCTTCCGGGTCGGCCAGTCAGACTCCGCCAACCTCTGATTGGTGGCAACATGGTGGGAGGCCGAGAGGAGCAGCAGATGATCTTTGATCCCGCAGAACACAGCCCGATGGAATGCCAATTCATGCTTTCGCAATTGATCGTCCCGCGGCCAATAGCCATGGTTTCGACCCAAAGCAGCGATGGCATCCCAAACATCGCGCCCATGAGTTACTTCCTTCCGATCACAGGAGACCCGATGCTGGTCGGGCTGACTATGGGATTACGAGAGGACGGAACGCAGAAGCACACGTATCTCAACGCCACGGAAAGCGGAGATTTTGTCGTGAACATCGCCTCAGATGTTTTCGCAGATCAGATAGAGGTGGTGGCCTTTGAGTCCGATGCCATCGCGAACGAGTTCGCTGCCACGGGTTGGACTCCCGTCGCAGCAACAAAGGTTTCTAGCCCCGCAATCGGTGAAGCATCAGCTCGTCTTGAGTGTGAGATCCGGAAGGTAATCGAGCTGGGAACTCCCGAAGTTCCCTTTGGCGAGGTTCACCTTGTGATTGCAGAGGTCGTTTGGGTCTGGTTCAGCGATGATGTGTTGAACGAAAACGAGCGGATCGATCCGCTCAAGTTGGCTCCGATCAGCAGATTGGGCCTGCGGTCGTTCCTCAAGACTGTCCCTGAGGCCGTCTATTCACTCCCCCGAATAAGCGCCGAGGAGTACGCTGCGCTCGACGGCAGATCCTGAAAACTGATCGATCTGAATCGCATCAACACCGATCAAACCCGAGACACAGTATTCCTCGGTTCCGGCTTCGGCGCCATCGCCATCATCTGGTGGGAGGCGACGGAGTGGTTGGCTGCTGCGCAAAGAGGGCCCGAAGCCTGCAAGCTGCTGTCAGGTTCAGCCGTTAGTGAGAACGGCATCGGAGACCCGCAGAACCCGGTCGATTTCTACGAGAGAAATCGCCGAATTCTACGAGTCCCCTAGAGTGGAGCTGGAGGGAATCGAACCCTCGTCCGTCAGGTGGTCACGTGACGCGTTACGACCATTCCCGTGGGTCCCACTTGCGGCTGTGGGGTCGCCGGGTCGATTGAGCAAGCTCAGCCGCCGAGTCTTTCCTCGAGGTCAGCGGTCTGTTCCCTGCGGTCAGTGGTCTCTCCCACCGTCCACCACTGCTTCTGGTGACAGGCTGCAGTGATCAGGCCCCGTAACACATTGCTGCGCCACAATGACTCTCTGTTGCCTGATCAGATCAGGCAGCGAGAGTGAGATCGTCCGTATCGGCGTCTCTTTGGGTGCCCCGTTTTTGGAGTCTGAGCAACTCCGGTCGCACGCCGCCGCATCCTGGTCCCAACGTCGAAACCGATCAGCCCCTGGAGTGCCGTTCTCTTGTCAAACAGCGCCGACGATCGCTCGCCGGATAATCCAGTGTAGCGGTCCGGTGTGACGGCTCAGTCCTGAGGCCTGATCGCCTCACGGTCGGTGCGGCTGTTGCGCGTCGCGCAACCGGGCTTGATGGCGGCTAGCTGTACTTGGCGAGGCGATCGGCACGGTTGGCGCGAGACACCGCCTTGCGGGCGTCGAGGTCGGCGTCGCGCTTCGCAATGTCCTGGCGGCGATCGTGCTGCTTCTTGCCGCGAGCGAGGCCCATTAAGATCTTGGCTCGTCCGTCCTTGAAGTACAGGGCGAGCGGAATGATCGCAAGACCCTCTCGGTCGACTCGGCTCGACCAGTTCTCGAGCTGGTGGCGGTGGGCGAGCAGCTTGCGGCGTCGGTCGTTGTCGTGAGCGAAGGCCGTGCCCGAGTGGGAGTAGGCCGAGATGTTGAGCCCGACGAGCCACAATTCCCGCTGGAAGAACACGGCATAGGCGTCCTGCAGCTGCACCTTGCTTTCACGCAGCGATTTCACCTCGCTGCCCTTGAGCATGATACCGAACTCGATTTCGTCGAGGATGTCGAAGTCACGGCGCGCGACACGGTTGGTAGCGATGGCGGTCGCCCCTGCCGGAATGTCACGCTTCTTTTGCGACTTGGCCATAGAACCACGGTACCGGCACGGGCTGTCAGCGAGCGGTGCGTTTCTGCAGTTCGAGGAGCTGTTTGCGCACCATGATCCCGTCGCCAGGACCGAGCCCGAAGCGCTCGACGATGCGGCCGCCAGGAAAGCGGAGCCGTGCCCGCACCCTGCTGACTAGACGGGTTCCCCCGTCGTCGGCTCGCAGGTCGAACGCAAGCGTGAAGTCGAGCAGGTTGCGTTGGATGGCAAGCACGAATGCTTCACCGGGACGAGCGACCGCAGCGGTGAACGCGATCGGGCCACCAGGTACCGGTTCGCCTTCGATCACTTGCCACGCCGGGACGATTTTGGTGGCGCTCTTGCGGCCAAGGTTGTCGAGCCAGTTGTAGCTGTACCAGCCGGCCTTTCCGAAGCCCATCTGCGCAAGCCACGGGTACACCTCGGCGGGGGGAGCATCGCAATCGATCGAGCGCGTGGCCACGAGTGTTGCGTCGGGGACCAACTTGTCTCCAACTACGGGTTCCGTGATCTCTGCCTGGGTGGCGCCCCACGTCTCGAACAACATGAGCCGACGGTACCTGCGGCGGCAGCGTCGCCTCGTGTCGGAGCTCCCCGAAACCGTGCGGGCCGAGATGCTCCCTCACCCGAAGGCGTGTTTCCCGAATGAGCGTGCGGCTATCTCGTCGGCGACTCCGTGACCGGGCGAATTCAACGCTTCGTGCCGATCACGAACGCCGCTAGGTCGCCCACTTGTTTCGTGTTCGAACCGCATGAGCAGCTCGCCGCCGAGACCCGCTCGCACCGGATCGTCAACGGTGAGGCCAGTCCAGCCGCGGCGAAGTCCGGCGGGAGACCGCTAGCGGCGCGAAGTTCCGGGACACGATCGCTCAAAGTGAGCATCTCTGATTCCAAGAATCCGCTGTTATGTGAGACTTACTCGAACGACACGAAAGGTAGCTAGAGTCCATCGTCATGTCCGACGACATCACCTGGTTTTCGACTGCAGCGGCTGCTGAACGCCTTGGAATCACGCCGCGCACGCTCTACCGCTTCATCGATGAGGGGCAGTTGGCGGCCTATAAGTTCGGCCGAGTGATCCGTCTCAAGCAGGAAGACGTCGACGCCTACATCGAGTCGTGTCGCGTCGAACCCGGCTCAATGAGCCACCTCTATCCAGAGACCGGTGGCAGCGGCGAATGATTTCTGACGCCGCCGGCGCCAGATGGAAGCCATAGCGAGCAAGCGTCCTCAAGCCCTCGGGCGATGTGTCAGGCCGGCGAGGATTTTGGCCGCCGAGACACGCGTGTGCTGCCATGGCTTGTGTGAATGAGCATCCTCGGGAGACCGCAACCGAACTCACCCACCCCGAATGGGTGCGACGACTCAATCTTTTCGGCGACGCCGTCGGTGATCCCAGCCACCTGATCTCACTGGATGCCAATGAACTCCTCGCGGTCGCCCAGCAGTCGACCGGTCTCACTGACTCGTCGAACGACGATGACTGGGAAACCGGCTACCGGCAGTTGGCCGAACACCTTGACTCACGAGCCGGCCTCACCGTCCTCGGGCGCCTCTCGGCCAGAGCCGAGATCATCCGCAACCTCCAGACCCGGCTCCGTCTCGCCGACTACTGGCGAGCACATCCGGACGTCTTCGACCAAGAGATCGTCGAACCGGTGTTCATCGTCGGGCCACCAAGAACCGGCACGTCGATCCTGCTCGAGTTGCTTGCCCGTGATCCGGGGCTCCGTCCCGTCGTCGCCCACGAAGCGCACTTCCCGCTCGGACCGCTCCCCGGCGTGGACCGGGCTGCCGCGGAGGTTTCCGCGCCGGAACAAGAGTTCTGGGCCGACATCCACCCCGACTTCCAGGCGATGCATGAACTGCGTTCCGATCTCCCGTGCGAATGCGTCCATTTCGTCCAGCCCGAATTCCGGTCGTGGCACTGGTCGATGATGTTCGATCTCAACGACGTGCCCGGGCGCACCACCCCCGAAGCGAACCAGGCGATCTACCGCTTCCACCGGCAATTCCTGCAGACCCTGCAGCACCGCGACGGGCATCCGTCTCGCTTCCTGCTCAAAACGCCGGCCCATCTCGGCTTTCTCCCGGAACTCTTCGAGACGTACCCCGATGCCCTCGTCATCTTCACGCATCGAGATCCGCTCAAATTCATCGGATCGTCCGCGAACCTCACTGGGGTCCTGCACTGGATGCGATCCGATGACGTCGACCTGTCGATTCGGGGCCCGATCATGGCGGCCGTATACGAGATCCTGCTTGGCGGGGCGATGCAGCAGCGCATCGCCGGCGCAGTTCCGGCCGAGCAGATCACCGACGTCCACTTCCGAACGCTCATGGCCGACCCGGTCGCCACGATCGAAGAGGCCTACGTCGCGCTTGGCGTGCCCTTCGAAGAATCGATGCGGTCGTCGATTCCGGCGTATCTCGAGTCCAAACCAAAGGGAAAATTTGGTATCCATCGATACGACCCCGCTCGCCTTGGCCTCGACGAGTCGAGCCTGCGGGCACAGTTTTCCGGCTACATCGAGCACTACGACGTCGAACTGGAGCACTCATGAGTGATCGACCCGCCGCAGCGGCCGTCTTTGACGACCTGATCACTGCGCTCACCGAGATCAGGGACGGCTACGTGCTCGACGAGCAGCGCTGGACTGACCCGACCGAAATGGCCGAAGCCTTCCGCTACGTCGGCCAGGTGCTGTCGGCCTCGTCAGAGCTGTTCTGGGAGGGCGACCCCGACCATCCGCGCTTCGCGTCCATCGTCTCGCCCGCCCGCAAACTGCAGGGCGACAATCCGGATGCGATCTACCACTTCGCCCGGATTCGCAGTGATCGCACGTACCGCGTGCGCGGCCAGATCCGAGAGCAGTGCTACGCCTCGTTCACCGTTCACGGGCAGGCAGCGGACGGCGGGATGGCAGGCCCGCTTCTCGGCGACCGAAACGACCGTGATTTCACCGTCGCCGACGATGGCTCCTACGAGATCATCTTCAGCGCAACTCCCCACGACGGGGACTGGGTCGAGTTGCATCCCGACTCGCACTCGATCGTCGTCCGGACGTACTACGAACTGTTGACATCGGCACAGAACGACGCCTCGATCCATGTCAACCTCGACATTCGGGCTGATGACGAGGCACCGCCACCGCCACTCGACGACGCGACGATCGCTGCCCGAATGGCTGAAGGAGTCGCCTTCCTTCGCCAGGCCACGCTTGCGCAAGGCATTCCATCGAACGAACCGTCGCCCGTTCCGTTTGTCTCCAACACCCCCAACGATGTCGCCACCCCGTTCAGCTTCCGTGATTCCGGCCTGCCGGTGCCGGGAGCAGCCGATATTTTTTATTCGATGGGTCGCTGGGACCTCCGAGGCGACGAAGCGCTGGTCATGACCGGCACGCTGCCGGCCGGCCCGTTCGCCAACGTGATGCTTTGGAACGTGCACATGCAGACCCTCGACTACCGAAATCTGGCGACGGCGCTTAACAAGGCGCAGATCGAGTACGAACCAGACGGTTGCTACCGGATCATCATCAGCCACCAGGATCCAGGGTTGCCGAACTGGCTCTGCACCGATGGGCATCAGCGAGGCTCGATCTTTTGGCGCTTTCTCCTGCCCGAGACCGACCCTCCGAAGCCCGAGTGCACGGTTGTGCGCCTTTCCGAGTTGGGCTGAGAAACGCTGACGATGATTGGTGCGCCGGGAACCCCGAGCCCGCTCGGCCCATTTCTGTCAATGACCATGTCGCTGGAAGCGGATTGTACGGCCCGCACATTTTGGGCTTGTCGGTTTGCTCCGGAGCACTCGAGACGTCCAACGGCGGCGCACCCGTCATCGCAATCCACGGAACGAACCGGCCCGGCCTCATCGACGGCGCTCATTCGAACGGATGCGTTCGCGTCACCAATGACATCGTCACCCAACTCAAGGACATGCTGCCGGCGGGAACGCCAGTGCAGATCGTCCAGACGAAACCATTGCTGTCAACCGAAGTCGTTGTCAGACGAGACGCCTTCGGGCACGGTTCCTCACCCCAACAGATTGGTGTGTTATGCCACCGCACTCAGCTCTTGCGACTTAAAGCGTATCTCGGATACTGGGGTCACGGTGCCGTCTTCGCAGCTCGGATGTTCCGTGCTGCTCAGAGCGGGTGAGGAGAATCGAACTCCCATCATCAGCTTGGAAGGCTGAGGTTCTAGCCGTTGAACTACACCCGCAACAGGGGTCAGGGTAGCGGCGTCGCCGCCATGGTGTCGCGTTGGGCCGTCTGCGTTTTGTGCATCGTCCACCCGGTCCAGTTGATGGCGTTCCGCGAGTCGTCGAACAACGTCGGCCGTGGGACGAGTGAAACGTGGCGACCCACACCGTGCCCCTGGCCATTTTCTCGGAGGTCATGGCCGGACCGGAGCGTCACCCCATCCCGTTAAGCTGCGCCCCAATGAAGAGCATTGTTGAGATCCTCGACGACAACCGGGTGAAGCTCTCGGTTGAAGTCGACGAAGAAACATTCGACGTCGCCGTCGACGCTGCGTTCAAGCGCATTGCGAAAGAGGTCCGCATGCCGGGCTTCCGTCCCGGCAAGGCGCCGCGTCGACTGCTTGAGGCGCAGTTTGGTAGCGCAGTCGGTCGCGAGGAGGCCCTGCGTGAGGCGATGCCTGAGTACTACGCCCAGGCCGTGATCGAGCACGACGTCGACGTCGTCGCCCCGCCGGAGATTGAGATCACCGGCGGCCAAGAGGTTGGCCCCGTTCAGTTCGATGCCGTCGTCGAGATCCGGCCCTCCGTCAGCGCTGCCGGCTACGACGGTCTGCAGGTCGAGATCCCGAACCCGGTTGCCAGCGACGAAGAGATCGACGAGCAGATCGACAATCTGCGTCGCAACTTCGCCGAACTGTCCGTCGTCGAGCGGGCCGCCGCTGACGAGGATCACGTCACGATCGATATCGAGGCCACACACGGTGACGAGCCCGTCTCCGGTCTCACCACGACTGACTACGACTATCTCCTCGGTTCGGGCGCCGTCGTGCCCGAGATCGACGAGAACCTCCGGGGTACCTCTGCCGGCGACAAAGTCGAGTTTTCCGCCGGCCACCCGGATCCCGAAGAAGAAGAGCCGCTGCAGTTCTCAATCACCGTTAAGGAGGTCAAGGAAGCCGTCCTTCCTGACCTCGACGACGAGTTCGCCAAGGCCAACTCGGAGTTCGAGACGGTCGAGGATCTTCGCGCCGATATGGCAGACCGCATGAACACGATGCGGATTCAGCAGGCCAACATGGCGGTGCAGCAGAACACCGCTGAGGCGCTCGCCGCGCTCGTCTCCGACGAGATCCCGGAGTCGATGATCGAAAACGAGATCAACGCTCGCATTCAGGATCTCGTCCAACGCCTGCAGCAACAGGGGATGGACGTCAGCGCCTACCTTGAGGCTGTCGGCCAGACCGCCGAGACGTTGGCTGCGGAATTCCGTGAGCCTGCGGAGCAGGCCGTCAAGGTCGATCTCGCTCTTCGTTCGGTCGCTGATCTCGAGGGCCTGTTCCCCGACGACAACCGCATCGATGAAGTCATCGTCGAGATGGCTGGCCCAAGCGGTCAGGATCCCGACGAACTCAAAGCCCGTCTCGCCGAGGTCGGTCAGATCTCCGCGCTCCGCTCCGATCTCGCCAAGCAGGCCGCAATGGAGTGGCTCACGGACAATATCGAACTCGTCGGCGAGGATGGTGAGGCCATCGATCGTGAGGCTCTGGAATTCCCCGCCCGCGGTGCCGAAGAGGACTCAGAAGAGGAAGAGTGACAGGTATGGACATCAACCCCCGCAACTATCTCGTCCCCACCGTCGTCGAGCAGACCAACCGCGGTGAGCGCGGTTACGACCTCTACTCGAAGCTGCTGAAGGAGAACATCATCTTCATCGGCACGCCGATCGACGATCAGATCGCCAACCTGATCTGCGCCCAGCTGCTGCACCTTGAGTCGGAGAACCCCGACAAGGACATCAACCTCTACATCAACAGCCCGGGCGGTGACATCAACGCACTGTTCGCGATCTACGACACGATGTCCTACATCAAGCCTGACATCACCACGATCTGCTTTGGCCAGGCCGCCTCCGCCGCTGCGGTGCTGCTTGCCTCTGGAGCCAAGGGCAAGCGTCTGGCGCTCCCGCACGCTCGCATCCTGATCCACCAGCCTTACGCCGGTGCTCAGGGTCAGGCGTCCGATATCGAGCTCATCGCCGCCGAGATCCAGCGAATGAAATCCAGCCTCGAAGAGGTGCTGGCTCACCACACCGGCCAGACCGTCGAGAAGATTTCCGCCGACACCGATCGTGACTTCGTCATGACCGCGCAAGAGGCAAAGGAGTACGGGATCATCGATGAGGTCATCGAAACGCGTAATGTGGTCGACAACAGCGGGCCGATCACGGCCATCAGCTGAAGTCTGAGGGGGGCGACTGCGTGGCCAAGTTCGGTGAGGGTGGAGAACTCCTGAAGTGCTCGTTTTGCGGAAAGTCGCAAAAGCAGGTCAAGAAGCTGATCGCCGGCCCCGGCGTCTACATCTGTGACGAGTGCATTGATCTCTGCAACGAGATCATCGAAGAAGAACTGGCCGACACCTCTGACGTTTCGCTCGGTGAGCTGCCGTCGCCTCGTGAGATCTACGCCTTCCTGAACGACTACATCGTCGGACAGGATCAGGCGAAGCGGATCCTGTCCGTTGCGGTCTACAACCACTACAAGCGCGTTGAGCTGGGGAACAGCCTCGATGGCGAGGTCGAGCTGTCGAAGTCCAACATCTTGTTGATCGGCCCGACGGGCTGCGGCAAGACCTTGATGGCCCAGACTCTCGCTCGCATGCTCAACGTGCCGTTCGCGATCGCCGATGCCACCGCCCTCACCGAGGCCGGCTATGTCGGCGAAGATGTCGAGAATATCTTGCTGAAGCTGATTCAGGCTGCCGACTACGACGTCAAGAAGGCGGAGACCGGCATCATCTACATCGACGAGATCGACAAGGTCGCCCGCAAGAGCGAAAACCCGTCGATCACGCGTGACGTATCAGGCGAAGGCGTGCAGCAAGCGCTGCTCAAGATTCTCGAGGGCACGTCGGCTGCGGTGCCGCCCCAGGGTGGCCGCAAGCACCCGCACCAGGAGTTCCTGCAGATCGACACGACGAACGTGTTGTTCATCTGCGGAGGCGCCTTCGCTGGCATTGAGAAGATCGTGGAGAATCGCCTCGGTGCCAAGGGCGTTGGTTTCGGTGCCGATATTCGTCGTCCGGAGGACAAGGATCTCGGCGCGATCTTCAGCGATGTCAAGCCCGAGGATCTTGCCAAATTCGGTCTGATCCCCGAGTTCATCGGCCGCATGCCGGTCGTCGGCGCGGTCAACCACCTTGAGCGTGATGCGCTCGTTGAGATTCTCACCGAACCGCGCAACGCTCTCGTGAAGCAGTACCGCAAAATCTTCGAGTTCGAGAACGTCGGACTCGAGTTCACCCCCGATGCTCTCGACGCGATCGCCGAAGAGGCAATCAAGCGCAACACCGGCGCTCGCGGCCTGCGGTCGATCCTCGAGGAAACCCTCCTGGAGACAATGTACGACATTCCGGGCCGCGACGATGTCGCCAAGGTTGTTGTCACGCGCGAGTGCGTGGTCGAGGAGGACGCTGCCCCCGAGGTTGTCGCGCTCGGCGCCGACCGTCGCGCCAGCTAGCACCCCATGGAGTTCGACGAGGCGCTTGTGCGACTCGATGCGCTGATCAACTACGAGATTGTCCCCCGCGCTGGCGCAATTGACGGTCTCACGCTCGATCCCATGCAGCAGTTGATGAGCCTGCTTGGCGATCCGCAGCAGGCCTATCCGGTGATCCACATCACCGGAACCAACGGCAAAGGTTCGACCACCCGCTTGATGGAGTCGCTGCTCCTAGAAATGGGTCTGCGGGTCGGCACCTACACCAGCCCACACCTCGAATCGGTCGTCGAACGCATCCGCCTTGGCGGGGAGCCGATCAGCACCGACGCCTTTGGTGAGGCCGTCGGCACGGTACTCACTGCGATCGAGGCGAGCGGTCGTGAGCCTATGACCTGGTTCGAGACCGTCACCGCTGCTGCGCTGTTGGAATTCGCTAACGAGGCGGTCGACGTTGCGATCGTCGAGGTGGGCATGCTCGGCCGCTACGACGCCACGAATGTCGTGTCAGCACAGGTGGCTGTCATCACCAACATCGGGCTCGACCACAGCTCTGGGGCAGGGGAGTGGCGTCGAGCGATCGCCTCCGAGAAGGCCGGCATTATCGAGCCTGCGTCCACCTTGGTGCTCGGCGAACTCGATGAGACGTTGCGCCCGATCTTCCTCGACGAGGGTCCGGATCGAGCCATCGTTCGCGGCGAGGCCTTCGATCTCACCGATGATCGTCTCGCTGTCGGCGGCCGTCTGCTCGGTGTGCGCACACCACGGGGCCTCTACGACGAGGTGTTCTTGTCGCTGCATGGTGCCCACCAAGCCAAGAATGCCTCATTGGCGCTCACGGCCGTGGAGGAATTCTTTAACTCGTCGCTGCCCGACGATGTCGTCGAGGAGGCCTTCGGCACGGTCGTCGTCCCCGGCCGTCTTGAGGTCGTGCACCGCAGCCCCACGATCGTGGTCGACACTGCGCACAACGTGCCGGGGGCTGAGGCGCTTGCCGAGTCCATCGCCGACGACTTCGGTCAGGGCGGCCGGCGCTACCTCGTCCTCGGGATGCAAGATGGGCGAGTGCCTGTCGACGTCGCTCGCGCGCTGCAGGTGGCGAACTACCAGCTGGTTGCGACGTGTACGGCGCCCACCGCTCGCGGTGTGGATCCGGAGACTCTTGCCGCTGCGGTGCGGGAGGCCGGCGGTCAGGCCGACGCCGTCTTTGATGTCGAGTCGGCGTTTGATCACGTCTACAACCAGGCCGAGGACGACGATCTGATCGTCGTTGCCGGCTCGAACCCGGTCGTCGGTATCGTGCGTGCCCTCGCCGAAGACTTGTAGGCCCGTCTCAGAGCACCGGCCGATCGAACGTCGAGCGGCGTCAGGTCACCGATAGCCTTGCAGCCATGAATCGCACGTTCATCATCTGCAAGCCCGACGCCGTCGAACGAGGCCTCGTCGGCCAGATCCTCAGCCGCTTCGAGACCAAGGGGTTTTCGATCGTTGCCGCCGAGCTGCGAACGCTTGACGCCGGCACCCTCGCTCGTCACTACGAGGAGCATGTCGGCAAGGGTTTCTTCGACGACCTGGTCGCCTTCATGAGTCGGGGACCGGCGCTCGTCGCCGTCATCGAGGGCCCGGAGGGCACGTGGGAGACCGTTCGCGAGATGATGGGGGCCACCAACCCGATGAAGTCCGCTCCCGGAACGATCCGCGGCGATTTCGGCACCGAGTTCACTGAAAATCTGATCCATGGCTCCGACTCGGCCGAGTCGGCTGCCCGCGAGATCGGCATTTTCTTTCCCGAACTGGGCTGATCCCGATCGGGATCACGCAAGATCGCACGTGGTGACGCCGCCTACCGCGCGATAAATCTCACGTTCCGTAGGCAAATGGACACGGCCCGTCGGACTGTTGCAGTTTGGTGACCTTTCCGGCGTAGACTTCGGTTCCACGTGGCGGAAGCCGTCGGCTTCCGCTGCCACGCACCCGCTCCCGTTCCCCTTGACTCGAGGCACTCTCATGGTTGCAGACTCCCTGCTTTCGAGCTTCGGCGCCGTCATCGGACGGGACATGGCCGTCGACCTCGGCACTGCGAACACGCTCGTGTATGTGCGTGGCGAAGGCATCATTCTCGACGAACCGTCGGTGGTCGCCATAAACACCAACGACGGACGGCCGCTTGCGGTCGGCCTTGAGGCCAAGCAGATGATCGGCCGCACGCCCTCGAACATCCAGGCGATCCGCCCCCTGAAGGACGGTGTGATCGCCGACTTCGAGATCTGCGAGAAGATGCTCCGCTACTTCATCCAGAAGGTGCATCAGCGCAAGTGGGCCAAGCCCCGAATGGTCATCGCCGTTCCGTCGGGTATCACCGGCGTTGAGCAGCGAGCGGTGCAAGAGGCCGCCGAGTTCGCCGGCGCCCGCAAGCCCGCCTACATCATCGAAGAGCCGATGGCGGCAGCGATCGGCGCCGGTCTCCCGGTCCAGCAGCCGACCGGCAACATGATCGTCGACATCGGTGGTGGCACCACCGAAGTCGCTGTGATCTCGCTTGGCGGCGTGGTTGCCAGCCAATCGGCGCGAGTCGGTGGCGATGAGCTCGACGATGCGATCATTCAGTACATCAAGAAGGAGTTCAGCCTGGCGCTCGGCGAGCGAACGGCTGAGCAGATCAAGTTGCAACTCGGCACGGCTTGGCCGCTCGCGCGTGAGATTCGGGCCGAAGTCCGCGGCCGCGACCTCGTCAGCGGTCTGCCCCGCACGATCGTCGTTTCCACCAACGACATCCGCGAGGCGCTTGAAGAGCCCGTCGCTGCGATCTGCGATGCTGTGAAGTCGACCCTCGACAAGACCCCGCCCGAGCTCGCAGCCGACGTCATGGACAGTGGTATCACCCTCGCTGGTGGCGGTGCGCTGCTCAATGGCATCGACGATCGCCTCCACGACGAAACCGGCATGCCCATCCGGATCGCGGCGGATCCGCTGTACGCCGTTGCAGCTGGTTCGGGCCAGGTGCTGGAGGAATTCGAAGCGCTGCGCGGTGTGGTCCTGAGCTCGGGCGAGCTCTAGCCGTAGCACCATGGCGCTGACCCAGCGCTCCATCGGGAAATCCCGACACCGCATGATCCTGCTGGTTTTGTCGGCGATCACCCTGCTCTCGCTTGATCTCAGCAGCTTCGGCCCGCTCGGAACAGCGCAACGGCTTGTTCGCGACCTTCTGCACCCGATCACCGAAGTGGTGGGCGCGATCGTCTCGCCGTTCTCCGATGCCTGGAATGCGGTCTTCGATTATGACGATCTCGAAGCGCAGAACCGCCTGCTCACCGAGCGAATCCAGCAACTTGAAGGCAACGAGATGGCGGTCGAGGCCGAACGAGCAGAATTTGAGCGGCTGCGTGCTGCGACCGGCGTCGATGTTCGTCCCGATCTCGCTCGGGTAACGGCGCTCGTGGTTCGAGGCGGGGTCGGCAACTTCGACGACGACGTCATCACGATCGATAGAGGTAGCCAGGACGGCGTGCGCAACGGCATGGCAGTGGTCACCGGCGCAGGGCTCGTCGGCCGGGTCGAGCGCGTCGACGCAACCACCTCGGCCGTACTGTTGCTCACGGACACCGACCTCATCGTCGGCGTGCGACTCGCCGACACTGATGAGGTCGGCCTCGGCCACGTCGACCCCGACGATCCGTCGATCTTCGTCGTCGACACCGGCCTGGAGTGGCCCGAGGACGGCAACGAGTCGCTGCTGCCGGTGCTCGACACCGTTGTCGTCACGGCGGCGACAAGTCGCTACCCGGCAGAGATCCCGCTCGGCCGTATCGTTGAGGTCCTGCCTGGCGACGAGGACATGCTCACCATGCAGGTCCGCGTAGCCCTCGCCAACGACATCACGGACCTCGGCTTCGTCTCGGTGCTGCTCGCCGAAGGCGTTGACCAAGTTCCGCTCGACGAGCCCGTCCCGAGCACGTCGATCCCACTCACCACCACGACCTCCGCCGGGGAGGGCTCGTGAACACCCCTGTCCGGCTAGG
>CAJWHS010000028.1 GCA_913041415.1 uncultured Acidimicrobiaceae bacterium
GGCTCGGCGTCCGCGGGTCTTAGCTCGACATGGTCGACACGGTAGGCCGCGGCGACAGGGGGAGCAGAGGAGGGGTACCCTCGCCCGGCATGACGGCGCGCACCAAGCTGGGCCTCCAGCACGTCGCCACCTCCGGCGGGATCGACTATCGATTGGCGCGCGAAGCGACGCTAGCGGCGTTTCGCGACGGTGATCTGAGCCGAGAACAGATGTGCGATGCGCAACGCGAACTGGTCCGTAACGCAGAGTTCTGCGGCACGCCGGCCGGCCGGGACTGTCCAATGTGCGAGCAGCCGACACTCGTCGAGGTCACCTATGTCTTCGGGCCTCGGTTGCCCAAGCATGGACGCTGTGTCACGTCGGACCGTGAGATGCATCGGATTGCGAGCCGCAAGTCGGTCAGCACGGGCTATGTGGTTGAGGTTTGCCCGGACTGTCGGTGGAATCACCTCACCGAGAGCCGCGCTATAGGGGGGGCCTGAGACCGTACCGCAGCCCCTTGTGCAGGGGACTGCGGGGTCGGTATCGTAATGGCGTTGCCGGCAGCCGAGGGGCGCTGGACGAGTCAAAGGAGTCAGTCATGGGCCTCTCTGCCCCTGCGATTGCTTCGCGCAAGGTGCGTGATGGTGGTGATCCGCTCGTGATGGTCACGGCGTACGACGCGCCCGGCGCCCGCATTGCTAGCGACTCGGGCGCCGACCTCATCCTCGTCGGCGACTCCGTCGCCATGGTCGTGCTCGGGTACGACGACACTTTGCAGGTGACGGTGGACGACATGGTGCATCACACTGCGGCGGTCGCCCGGGCCAAGCCCGACTGCCACATCGTCGGCGACCTGCCCTGGATGAGCTACCACGTCTCGCCGGAGGAGACGGTGCGCAACGCCGCCCGGGTGATGCGGGCCGGTGCGCACTCGGTGAAGCTTGAGGGCGGCCGTAAGCGACTCCCGATGATCGAGAAGATCATCGATGCCGAGATCCCCGTGATGGGCCATATCGGTTTGACCCCGCAGTCGATCCACACGATGGGCGGCTTCAAGGTGCAGGGCACCCAGCCGGAACATGCACGCAAGCTCGTTCAAGCCGCCAAGTCGCTCGAGCACGCCGGCTGTTTCACCGTCGTGTTGGAGGGTGTACCTGTGCGAGTGGCCGAGATGGTCACTGAGGCGATCACGATCCCGACGATCGGGATCGGGGCCGGCGTGCACACCGACGGGCAGGTGCTCGTTTATCACGACCTGCTCGGCATCGAAGATCGTTTCGTGCCGAAGTTCGTGCGTTGCTACGCCGACCTCAAGGGCCAGTCGGTCGAGGCGATGAAGGCCTTCGCTGATGATGTGCGTTCGGGTGCGTTCCCGAACCACGAGGAGAGCTACCACATGGCCAATTCCGAGGCCGAGGAGCTCGAGGGCCTGTACGGCTCGCAGGGGTAGGCGGTTTGGGCGGGTACAAGATCCCGCAGCCACACCTCGCCGTTGTCACCGCAGACGCAGGAGTTCGGTTATTAGCTGACCGATCTCGTCGTCTGTGTTGTAGTAGTGCACCGACGCTCGGATCATCGGGGGAAGGTGACGCTTGCGAGTGTCGATGAGGGCACTCGCAGGGGGGACGATCGAGACATTGATGCCTGCATCGCGCAGCCCAGCGTGAACGGTGGAGAGTTCGGTTTCGTCGAGAGAAAACGTGACTATCCCGCACCGCTCCCGACCGAGATCACGCACCGTGGCCTGCGGGATCTCGTCGGTGAGGCGGCCGCGAAGTGTCTCGGCGAGACCCTGAACTCGAGTGGCGATGGCGTCGAGTCCATGGTCGAGCGCCTCCTGCACGGCGTGGCCGAGGCCGAGCAGCGCAGCATAGTTGCGCTCCCACTGCTCGAACCGCCGAGCCGTCGGATCGATCTCGTAGTGATCCGGCTCCAGCCACTCGGCCGTGGAATGGTCGAGCATGATCGGCTCGATCGACGGCAGGATCGACGACCGAACATAGAGGAAGCCGGTGCCTCGCGGCCCTCGAAGGAACTTGCGGTCGGCAGCGGTGAGGGCATCGCAGCCCAGCTCATCGACATCAAGGGGGATCTGGCCGGCGGATTGGCAGGCATCGAGTAGGTAGGTGATCCCGTGCTCGCGGGCGATCGAGCCGACTCCGGCGGCAGGGTTGATCAGGCCGCCGTTGGTGGGGATGTGGTTGAGCGCGATCAGCTTGACGGGGCCGACGTCGGTTCGTCGGATGGTGGCCTCGAGTGCGTCGAGATCAATTTCTCCGTGGTCGTTGGACGGAACGACCTCGACCTCGACGCCGAACCGCTTCGCGAGATGGAGGTATGCGACGAAATTTGCGCCGTACTCGGTCTCGGTCGTGAGGATCCGGTCGCTGGGGTCGGGCGCGTGGGTCGATGAAGTCGCCCACGAGTAGAGAAAGAGATCGAAGGCTACGGTGTTGTTGAGGGTGAGTGCGACTTCGTCACCGCTCGGGTCGGCCCCGACCAGGCGGGCGATCGTCGGTCGGATCTCGTCGATGCGGGCCTGTTCGTGCGTGGACGCCTCATAGCCCCCGATCTGGGCCTCGAGTTGCAGGTACTCGATCTGGGTGGTGAGGACGTTGTGCGTCGGCAGTGCCGCGCCAGCGTTATTGAGGTGGATCAGGTCCCGGCAGCCCGGTGTCGCGTCTCGTGCGGCGGTGACGTCGATCGGCATCATGCGACCGTATCGCCCTCGATCCGGCATGCTGGGCGGCTATGTCACCGCCACTCGTCGTCGAAGTCACTCGTGGAGGAGTGGTGGAGAGCCACCACGAGGTGGATGTCGCCATCGTCGGCGCCGATGGGCATCGATCCGGGTTCGGCAAGCCCCAGCGATGGACCTTGGCCCGTTCATCGATGAAGCCGATCCAGGCCTTCCCCTTGGTCGCCACGGGCGCGGCCGATGCGTTCGACCTTGAACAGCGCCACCTGGCGCTGTCGTGTGCGAGTCACAACGGTGAGCCCCGGCACGTCGACACTGTCACTGCGTGGCTCCATCAACTTGGGTTCGACACCGACACCCTCGAATGCGGTGCCCATCTCCCGCTTCACGAGGCATCGGCACATGCCTTGGCGCACGACGAGATCGCACCCGACCGTCGCCACAACAATTGCTCAGGAAAGCACGCCGGCTTTCTCACGGTGTGCCGCCATCTCGGCATCGATCCCGCCGGCTATCTACGTTCCGAGCATCCGGTGCAGGCCCATCACGTCACTAAGGCGACGGAGGCTGCGTGTGGGGTCGATCTCTCCGACCAGGCGCCGGTGATCGACGGTTGCGGGATTCCGATCTGGGGCATGCCGCTGGCCAATCTGGCCCAGGGGTGGGCGACCCTCGCCACCACCGATGAAGGCCGGCGCCTCTTTGCGGCGATGCAGGTTGAGCCGTTCCTGGTTGCCGGGACCGGACGGATGTGTACCCGGATCATGGAGGCGTCGTCTGGTCTCGCCGTGAAGACGGGGGCCGAAGGCGTGTTCTCCGGTGTCCATGTCGAGTCAGGGCTGGCGTGGTCGTTGAAGGTCCGTGATGGCGCGACGCGAGCGGCGGAGGCGGCGGCGCTGTGGCTGATGAGCGACCTTGGCTTCGCTGTTGATGTCGAGCTTGGTCCCGTTCGCAATCACGCCGGGTTCGACGTGGGTGCGGTGCGGGTCGTCGCCTGAGTTCGCTACTGCGTGGTCGGCCGGTTCACGAACCGTCCGGCGCGTGGACTCCAGGTCCAGCCCGATTGGGCGAGGCTGCCGCCGTCGACCGGGATGTTGTGGCCGGTGATGAACGAGCTGAGGTCTGACGCAAGGAACAGGATGGTGCGGGCGGTCTCCGCTGGCCACCCGACCCGGCCGACGGGCGCCCAGTCGCGCCAGGCATCCAGGTCGGCGTCTTCGGGCCGTCGGAGATAGTCGACTTGGGGGGTCTGGGTGAGGTCGGGACCGACTCCGTTGACCCGGATGCCGTGCCGGCCGACCCCTGCGGCGAGCGAGGTCGTGAAGTGCGCCGCGCCGGCTTTCATCGCGGCGTAGACCGGCTCACCCGGGTAGCCCCGCATGCCTTCGACCGAATGGAGATTGACGATGCTGCCTCGTCCGGCCTCGATCATGCGGGGAAGGAACGCGTGGGTCACGGCGAAGAGATGCAGGAGGTTGACCTCGTACATCGCCTGCCATGAGTCGGGTCCACTCTCGGCGAATCGGACGGATGGCCGGTAATCACCGACATTGTTGACGATGACATCAGGGGTTGGGACTGCAGCGGCGAACGCGGTGACCCGATCAGGGTCTCGGACGTCGACGTGGTGAGCGATCACGCCGTCGATGGCGCCGACCTCGACCACGAGGTCTGGGTCGAGTTCGGCGACGTGGACCTCGGCACCGTGAGCGGCGAACAAATCGACCGTCGCTCGGCCGATTCCCGCTCCGCCACCGGTGACGACGGCGGTGCGACCGGCGAGGAGTTGGTTCCAGTCGTTGATCCCGGGGACATCGTTGGGGGTAAATGCAGCCATGGCGTGACCGTAGTTCGGCATCGGCTCGAGCCGGGTGGTCGATCGTGAGCGCTGGGACTGTCACACCCCGTCGGCACACTTGTGGCATGTTCCGTCGTCAGCCGATCATTCGACCGGTAGTCTTGGAGGGTTCTCGTCAGAGGGCTGTCGCTACCCGGCCGTTGCGGTCAGGACAATCCATCCAAACCCCTGCCCCGGGAAGGGGCCCCGACCAGGTCGGGTCCGTAGGAGGTGAGTGCCTGTGATCACACGGGCCTACGAATTGATGATCATCATCGACTCCGATGTCGTCGACATCGAGATTCCGAAGGTGATCTCCCGTACCGAAGCGCTGATCACCGAAGAGGGCGGTCGCATCGCATCGACCGACAATTGGGGTCGTCGCAAATTAGCGTACGAGATCAACCACAAGAGCGAAGGCACCTACGTGGTGTGGGAGATCGTGACCGAGTCGGCCGGTCTGTCCAACACCGAGCGCCAGCTGCGTCTCGCAGACGACATCGTCCGCCACAAACTGTTCCGTCTGCCCGAGAAGGAAGCGGCCCGTCGTGGTCTCCTCGGGGAGGCAACACCGGCCGACGCCGGCTGACCAGGAGGTTCCACCATGGGTATCGACAACAACGTGAGCGTCACGGGCAACGTGACCCGCGATCCTGAGCTTCGGTTCACGCAGGGCGGCATGGCCGTGGCCAGCTTTGGGCTGGCCTGGAATAAGCGCAAACAGGACGGCGAGGAAGAAGTCAGCTTCTTTGACGTCACGTGCTTCCGCTCCTTGGCGGAGAACGTCGCAGAGTCCATTACCAAGGGCACCCGCGTCGTGGTCGCCGGCACGCTGTCCCAGCGCAGCTGGGAGACCCAGGATGGCGATAAGCGGTCCAAGGTCGAGATCGTCGCCGACGAGGTCGCGCCGAGCCTTCGGTGGGCGTCAGCCGACATCCGCCGCAACGAGTTCAAGGGTGGCGGCAGCGCGCCGGCGGGCGGCGGCGGTGGCCGTCCCGCACCGAGTCAGGCGCCGCCGGCTTACGACATGGACGAAGAACCCTTCTAGCCCGCGCTGGAAGATCCGTAACGAACGAACGAGAACTGAAGAAAAGAAGGAACGATGGCGAAAGTCAAGAAGCGCGGCAAGCCCGGTCAGAAGAACAACGACCGGGGCCGCAAGAAGAAAGTCAGTGTCCTCTCCTCGGAGAAGATCGAGTACGTCGACTGGAAGGACGTGAACCTGCTCCGCCGGTTCGTGTCCGAGCGTTCGAAGATCCGTGCTCGTCGCGTCAACGGCAACAGCACGCAGCAGCAGAAGTTGGTCGCCGATGCCGTGAAGGTGGCTCGCGAGATGGCGTTGATTCCCTACGCCACCCGCATCACCACCCAGCGCAATAACCGTGGACGAGACGGCGAGCGCGGCGATCGTGGAGATCGCGGCCCGCGTGCCGAAGGTCCGGCCCCGCGTCCGAGCGGCCCGCCGCCCGGCGCCGATGAGGACACTGGCGACGAGGCCATCTCCAACGAGGAGGCCATCGCCGAGGTCGAGGGTGTCACGATGAACGCCGCCGACGAAGGGACCGAATGATGAAGGTCATTCTTCGCAACGACGTCGATGGTCTCGGCCTCAAGGGCGAGACCATGGAGGTGGCCGACGGCTACTTCCGCAACTTTCTCAGCCCGAAGGGCCTGGCCCTGAAGGCCACCGCCGGTGCTGAACAGCAGGCCGACGCGATGCGTCGGGCTGCCTCGCTGAAGGACGCCGCCACCCGAGCGGATGCCGAAGAGGTCGCGACGAAGCTCGTGCCGATGCGGTTCACCATTGCGGCCAAGGCCGGCGATGGTGGTCGGCTGTTCGGCTCGGTCTCCGCGTCCGACATCGTCACTGTGGTCGAGTCGGAGGCAGGCGTCGAGCTCGAGGCCCGCACCCTCGATCTTGATGCGTCGATCAAGGACCTGGGCGAGCACGTGGTGATGTGCAAGCTCCACGCCGACGTGGCCTTCCCGATCACGGTCGAGGTCATCGAGGAGTAATCCCTTGTGGGATTGGCTGTGGGCGGTTTCCCACAGCCAATCCCCAGGGTTTTGCCCGGGGTCCACTAGCGACCCACAACCGGGAGAGGGCACGATCACTCCATGGTAATGAGCGAGTTCGAACAGTCAGCCGCTCAGCGTGTCCCGCCCCACAACCTGGAGGCCGAGGAATCCCTGCTCGGCGCTATGTTGTTGTCTCGCGACGCCATTGCGGATGCCGTTGAGCACACCGAGACGGTCCACTTCTATCGGCCGGCGAACGCTCACGTGTTCGATGCGATTTCCGGTCTGTACGCAAGTGGCGACCCGGCGGATCCGGTCACCGTTGCCGCCGAACTCGAGCGCATGGGTGTGCTCGAGATGGTCGGCGGGCTCGACGGACTGATCAGTCTTCAGGTCAACACCCCGGCCACATCGAACGCCGGCAAGTACGCCCAAATCGTCTCCGAGCGGTACCTCTTGCGGCGTCTGATTGAAACAGCGAACGAGATCGCCGACCTCGGTTACTCCCGCCCCGAGGACGTTCTCCGGGCGGTTGACGAGGCCGAGAACATGATGTTCCAGGTGGCGCAGGGACGCGTTGCCGACACGATGGGCCAGATCCACGACCTGCTCGACGAAACGCTCGACCGGCTCGAAAAGCTTTATGAGGCAGGCGAGGGCATCACCGGCACACCGACCGGCTTCATCGATCTCGATGAACTCCTGTCCGGTCTGCAGCCGAGCGCCCTGATCATCGTCGGGGCGCGCCCGGCGATGGGAAAGACGGCGTTTGCGCTCAACGTCGCAGCGCACGCAGCGGTGCGGGAGCAAAAACCGACGCTCATCTTCAGCCTGGAGATGGGCCATCTTGAACTCACGCAGCGAATGCTGTGCAGTGAGGCCAACGTCGATGCAAAGAATATGCGCGACGGCAAGCTCAACGACGACGACTGGAACCGCATCTCCAATGGCATTGGCCGTCTCGCCGATGCGCCCATGTGGATCGACGACAACCCAAACCTGACGATCATGGAGATCCGGGCCAAGGCCCGCCGACTGAAGAGTCAAGCTGGCGGTCTCGGATTGATCATCGTCGACTATCTGCAGTTGATGTCGGGCCGGGCGGGGGCGGAGAACCGCCAGGTCGAGGTGTCGGAGATCTCCCGTGGACTCAAGATCCTTGCGCGTGAACTCGAGTGTCCGGTCGTTGGCCTGTCCCAGCTGTCGCGAACTCTTGAGATGCGGCAGGACAAGCGTCCCATGCTGGCCGATCTCCGAGAGTCGGGCGCGATCGAGCAGGACGCCGACGTCGTGATGTTCCTGTACCGCGACGAGGTCTACAACCCAGGCGGCGAGTCCGAGGGCATGGCCGAAGTCATCGTTGCCAAGCACCGTTCCGGCCCCACCGGGACGATCAACCTCGGGTTCGTCCCCCGGTTCACGTCGTTCCGCAATCTCACCCGCCGAGACGTCTAGACCCCGTGACCGGAGTGCTCGGCCCGCTTGGCTCGGCACGGTCGCCCGGGCGATGATGCGACGGTGTTTCTCGGAGAAGACCTGCTCGCCTGGCTGGTGCTCGCGATCGGTGCCGCGCTCGGTGTTGGCAACGCCCTTGCGCTGATCCGGCCGCCGGAGACGAAGCGCAACGACGACGATCTGGCCCAGGCGCCAAAGGGCCGAGCGATCGCCTACATCTTGGTCGGTTTCATCGCCGCCGTGTGGGGCCTCGCAACGCTTCTCGCGTAGCGGCTGCCTTCGAAAAGCAGACTGGGAGCCTTAGCGGTTCCAGCGCGGCGGACGCCGTTCGATGAACGCAGTGATCGCCTCATGGTAGTCGGGCTCGGTCGACATCTGGTCGAGGAGGGCCTGGGCGTCGAGAACAGAGCGGGCAGGATCGTCGTGGGTGGCGTCGAGCGCCATCTGACGTTTCGTGGCCCGGAGGCTGTCGGGGCTGACTTCGGTGACGAGCGAGCGGGCGAGGTCGAGGGCGGCGCCATGGCAGTTGTCGTCGACCAGTCGGGTTATCAGGCCCATGTGGTCGGCTTCGTCGCTGGTAAAGCGTCGGCTCGACAAGAGCAGGTCGCTGGCGCGGCCGTGACCGATGAGGCGTGGGAGCAGCCAGGACAGGCCGTACTCCGCCGGGAGGTTGAGCTTGCCGTGGGCCGTGGTCCAGGTGGCGCCGCTGACCGCAACCCGGAGATCGCACCAGCAGGCGAGCGCGAGACCGACGCCGGCCGCGGCGCCGTTGACGGCAGCGATGGTGACAACGTTAAGCCCGAAGAAGGCGGCGAAGTCGGCGTCGAAGGCCGGATCGATGCCATGGCCGGGGGTGGCGATGTCGTCGGGGGTGCCGGCGTCATAGCCTCCCCGTTTGACATGACTCTCGAGCGCTTTGCTGTCGGCACCCGGGCAGAAGGTCTGGCCTTCGGGATCACCGGTGATGATCACGACACGAAGGTCAGGGTCGTCCTCGGCGACCTGGAGGAGGTGCTGCAACTCGGTGTGCATACGCCCGGTCCAGGAGTTGCGGCGTTCGGGCCGGCTGAGGGTGATGGTCGCAATGCCGGCGTCCTTGTCGGTGCCGGGGTCCCAACGGGTGGTCTTGAGGTCCACTAGTCGACCGTGGCGTAGGCAGTGTCGCGGTCGTCGGTGGCGGTTCCGATGGTCTCCGCGACGGCGTCGGCGAGTTCGGTGAGGAATTCGTCGACGACCGGCGCGTTGCCGTTGCTGACGGTGGCGTGCAGGGCGTCGGGATTGCTCTGCCTATCGAGGTACCAGCCACGACGCGCAAGCGCCTCACTGACGGCGAAGATGTCGAGTCGCGCTTCCCAGCCGTCATCGACCTGGATGGCCAGGATTTGCGCCTGAGGTTCGCCGACGATCGTGATGCCGTCGATCGACCGAACGCCGGCCTGAATCTTTCGGGCGGTGTCGATGGCCGTTCGGGTGAGTTGCTCGTAGCCCTCGACGCCGAGTCGGTGCATGACGGCCCAGGCGGCGGCCATCGGTGCGCCCGATCTCGTGCCTTGCATGCTCGGTGAGGCGTAGAAGCCGCCGCGCCAGTCGTCGAATGTGTAGGTCTGAAACCGTCGCGAGGCCTTGCTGTGGTGGAGGATGATCGACGCGCCTTTGGGCGCGTATCCGAGTTTGTGCACGTCGAGGCTGATCGTCGTGACGCCAGGAACTCGGAAGTCCCAGAGGGGGAGATCCTCGCCGAGTCGTTCCATGAACGGGAGAACAAAACCACCCATGCAGGCGTCGACGTGGACATTGGCGGAAGCCTCGGCCCCGATGCGGGCGAGATCCTCGATCGGGTCGATCACCCCATGGGGGTACTGCGGAGCGGAACCGACGACGAGAACCGTTCGATCTGTGATCGCGTCGGCCGTGGCGTCGACGTCGCATCGGTAGTCATCGGCGCACGGGACAAGGACGACATCGAGCCCGAAGTAGTGGGCGGCTTTGTGAAAGGCGGCGTGGGCGGTGTCGGTGAGGACGATTTCGCCGCGCTCGATACCCCGCTCGGCCCGGGCCCGTTCGCGGGCGGTCTTGACGGCCATCAGGATCGATTCGGTGCCGCCGGAGGTCATGAAGCCGGTGGCGTCATCACCATGGAGCAAGGCGGCCATCGTGCCGACCACCTCTCGCTGGATCTGGCCGAGTGACGGGATGGCGAGGGTGTTGAGCGCGTTCTCGTGGAGATACATCGCCGCGGCGTCCTCGGCGATTGCGTGCACCTCAGGCCCGCCGTCGTAGACGAGACCGAAGGTACGCCCGTCCTGCCAGCGTGCGTCGTCGCCGCGCAGCGAACGGAGTCGTTCGAGCACCTCGTCGTGGCTGAGTCCGGAGTCGGGGAGGGACATGCCCAGACCGTAGAACACGCGAACTCGTAGAGCGATCGGAGCGGTACCGTGACACGCCGTGCACCCCCGCCGTTTTGCTCGCTTCACTTGTTGGGTCATGGCCGTCGCGTTCTTGTTGTCGACGCTCGGTTCGGCCCCGGCGAGCGCACAGGAGGCGGAGTCGCGTGGTCCGGGGCTTGTCGCTGCTGAGGCGGTCACGACTGTGACCGTTGATCCGGCATCGGCGTCGTTCACCGTTCAGCACACGTACCGCTTTTCGAATGCGACGAGCGATGAGACGTTCGCCGGTTTCTTCGAGATCTTCCCTCCCACGGTGCGCGATGTGACGGCGTCAGTCGGGGGCGTGCCCACCACGGCCGTGAGCGTGCCGGTCAGCGCTGGGTTTGCCGAGTGGTTCGTGCCCTTTGCTGAACCGTTGACGCCCGACTCGGCCCCGGTCGATGTGGTGGTGAGTTGGCGGGCGTGGGGTCTGACGGGCGATCCCGATGCGTTCGATCGGGTCGGTGAGGGAGTGGTGTCGATCGCGCCGTATGCCGTCGGCCGGGGAGCCCAGGCCGAACTCATAGTCAAGATTCCTGCTGACTACGACGTGGTCGTCGCCGATGGCTATGACCTCACGACAACGGACACCGGACTCGAGTTCCGTGCGCGCCGTTCGGTCGCAGAACAGTACGTCGCCCTGCCAGTCGTCGTTGAAGCGCCCGATCAGTACGTGCGCCGGTCGATCGACGGGCCGATCGACGTGGCGGTCGCAACGCCCGAAGGCCCGAGCGACTGGTTGAGGGACGACCTCGGCCTCCTTGTCGAGGAATTGGCGCGCTGGGTGCCGATCGATCGTCCCGAGGCGATTGAGTTCCGTCAGGGCTACACGGGCGGCGCCGACCTCCGTCGAGCCGAAGAGGGGGCCTTCGTCCTGCCACTCGACGCCTCGCCGGCGGTTGCGTTGCGGGCGATTGCGATTGCCTGGCTCGATCCGCTGCCGTTCGACGACCCCGCCCTTCGCACCGATTACGCCGCCGCCCTGGCCGACCGTGTTTCGATGTCCCAGGGTGTGGCGGTGTCGCCTCGCTTTGGGCGCTGGATCATCGCCATGACCGCCCTGGCGTCGGTGAGCGACGCTGAAATCACCGCCACGGTTTTGACCTCGCTCGAGGGTGGGGTGACCGCCTACGGCGGGATCGACGACACTTTCGTCGCTGACGTCATCGACTGGCGTCGCTTCACCGATGTGTACGAATTGCTCGGCGGTATCGAGTCGACCAGCGCTGCCATGCGGCTCTCGGCCGACGATGACCAGCGGGCCGAACTCGATCGCCGTGCCGCGGGGCTGACGGCATACCGAGCACTTGAGGCGCAAGCGGCACCGTGGTCGCTGCCGCCGCTGCTCCGTGAGGCGATGGCGACCTGGCGCTTCGACGATGTCGCAGCGATCGAGGATGAGGTCTCGGACTTGGTCGCGGCTCGCGACGAGATGGTTGTGTCAGCGGCGACGGCCGAACTCGACATCGGCTCGCATGTTCGGGAACGTTTCGAGACGGCCTCCACCTCGATGGACGCCACCCGGGAGCGATACGAAGAGCAGCGGGAGGCGCTCGACCACGTCGCTGAGGCGTTGCGGCTCGATACCGGCGACCGGGGGCTGCTTTCGGCCCTCGGCATGGCCGGGCGCGATGCCGACGCCCAACTGGCGCGGATGCAGGACCTCTGGGTCGAGGGTGCGTTCACGGAAGCGGCAGCATCGGCCGACCACCTGATCGAGGACTACGAGTCCTCGGTGGGGCGTGGCACCCTTCGCCTCCTTGGCCCCCTTGCTGCTCTCGTCGTGGTCATCGCGATTGTGCGGCAGGTGCCCGCACGGCGGAATCAGCCGGCCTCGGCCGACGCATAGCGCTTCCGCAGCACGCCTTTTTGGACCTTGCCCATTGCGTTACGGGGGAGCGCGTCGATCACCTCGATCCGACGCGGGTGTTTGAACCGCGCCAGGGCGGTGTCCAGCGCAGGCCGGACGTCGGCATCGCCGAGCGGTGCCCCCTCGCAGACGAGCACGGCCACCACCTGTTCGCCGAAGTCGGGGTCGGGAACGCCGATGACGGCGGACTCGACGACCCCGTCGATTTCGTCGAGGACGAGTTCGATCTCCTTGGGGTAGATGTTCTCGCCGCCGCTGATGATCATGTCGCTCGCCCGACCCTGCAGGGTGATCCGACCATCGGTTGCCATGGTGGCGATGTCGCCGGTGATGAACCAGCCGTCGTCGGTGCACGCGTCGGCCGTCGCATCGGGCCGCCGCCAATAGTCGCGCATGACCTGACGGCTTCGGATGGCAACGACACCGACCTCGCCGGCTGCGACCTCAGCGCCGTTGGTGTCGACGATGCGGGCCTCGACGCCAGGGAGGGCGTAGCCGACGGTGCCGGCGATGCGGTCACCGTCGTAGGGGTTCGAGGTCGTGATGCCCGTTTCGGACATTCCGTAGCGCTCACAGATCCGATGCCCGGTGCGATCGGTGAACGCAGCGAAGGCCGGTTCCGTGAGTGGCGCGGACCCACATGTGAACAGCCGCATCGATGCGCATCGCTCGGCGGTGAGGCGAGGCGACGCGCAGAGCCGGGCGTAGTGGGTGGGCACGCCCATGAAGACGGTGCCCTCGGCGAACCCATCGAGCACCGCATCGACATCAAAGTGACGCAGGAAGGTGATGGGAATGGCGGACAGCAGCGCGCAGTGCAGCGCCACGAAGAGGCCGTGGACGTGGAAGATCGGCAGCCCGTGAATGAGGTGATCGTCGCGAGTGAAGTGCCACGTGTCGTGGAGGGCGTGAGCGTTGGCTCGAAGTCCCTCGTGGGTGAGGGTGGCGCCTTTGGGCCAGCCGGTAGTTCCTGACGTGTAGAGGATTGCAGCGAGGTCATCGTCGCCCCGTTCCACCGGTTCGGTGACCGGGGCGACCACCGTGCGACGAGTGAGGCTTCCGCCGCCGTCGGGGTCGAGCGTCAGCCAGGCCTGTTCTTCGGCCATCGACGGATCGACGACGATGACCGCCGGTTCGGCGTCTTCGATGAAGTAGCGGCGCTCGTCGGCGGTGAACGCGGGATTGAGCGGCACGTGCACCGCGCCTACCCAAAGGCACGCGAGGTAGAGCGCGACCGCTTCGGGCGATTTCTCCACTTGCACGAGCACGCGATCGCCGGGTTGCGCACCTGAGTCGATGAGGACGGCCGCGAAGACCCGGACATGGTCGAAGAACTCGCCATAGGTCCAGGAGCGTTTGCCGTCGAGAAGGAACGGCGCCTCGAGTCGGTCGATCGCGGCGGCGTGGAATTCGGCGGCGATGTTCCCGCCGGTCATCGTCAGCCCTGGAAGAGGATCATCGACAGGTAGGTCAGCGACGGCCTGGGGCTGTCCTTCACATGGATCGCCGACTCGAAGGTGAGCAGCGTGCCGAGCTTGTGCTTCTCGGCACGCACGACGCGGGAGCGGGCGTGCAGGGTGGCCCCGGCCGGAACCGGTCGGCGGAACTGCAGACCGCCGGAGCCGAAGTTCACGACGTTCTTCATGCCGGCGAGTTGGACCGGCATCGAGATCAGGCTCGGCATCAGGCTTAGGGTCAGGAAACCGTGGGCGATCGGGCCACCGAAGGGGCTCTCCTTCTCGCAGCGCTCGACGTCGATGTGAATCCACTGGTGATCGCCGGTCAGGTCTGCAAACTGGTTGATCATCTCCTGCGTGACGACCAGTTCGTCGCCCCACGCCCCGAATTCCTCGGAAGCTTGGGCATTGATGGCGTCGATGTCGTCGAAAGCGATGGCGGTCATGGGCGGCAGCGTACGACCGGGACCCACAGCCCGCACGTTGACGAGCTGTGAACGGTCATTACCATCGTGCGCATGGGAATCCCTTCGATGAGCCGCACCGACGACGTTTTCGTGATCGACGTTGGCGATGACGAAAACATGACGTCCGTCGCCTGGGTGGCGACGATGAACGAACTGCTCGACGAGGTCGAGGCCGCCGCGGGGCCGAAGGCGCTGGTCACCACCTCATCGGCGCCGAAGCACTACTCCAACGGTCTCGACACCCCCTGGATGGCCACGGCCGAGAATGGCGACGTCGTCGCCTATGTCGACTCGTGCTTCGCGCTCGTGCATCGGCTCATGCTCCTCGGTGTGCCGACCGCCGCCGCGGTCACCGGTCATGCGTTCGGGCTCGGCGCCTTCGTCGTGCTCGCCCACGACCAGGCGGTTATGCGGGAGGACCGTGGGTTTTGGAATCTGCCCGAAGTCCACCTGTCGATGAACTTCCCGCCCGGCCTGATGAACGTCGCCCGTTCGCGCGTCGCTGCCCCCGAACTGTCACAGGCGGTCGTCGTCGGCCATCGCTACGCCGGCCCTGAGGCCGCGGCAGCGGGCATCGTCAACGAGGCCCTGCCGCTCGAGGGTCTCACCGAGGCCGCCATGGTCCGTGTCGCGCCGCTCACCGGCACGGCGGGTGACAACCTGGTGACGATCAAGCGCCAGCTTTATCCCCTGATCACCGGGCTCGTCGACGGCTGAGTGTCAGCTCATCAGCGCCATGTAAGCCGCAAGAGCGATGCCGTTGGCTCGGGTGTCGTCGGTGAGGTTTGGCGCCATCTTGTTCATCACGTACGAGAACGTCATCTGGGTGTCGGGATCGATGATCGCGAGCGAGCCACCCCAGCCGCCCCAGTAGAACGAGTTGGGCGACGGCAACGGGACCATCTCGCTCGGGAGCCCGAAGCCAAGGCCCAAGCGCAGCGGCAGACCCTCGCGCAGGTCGCCCAGCACGAGATCGGGCCCGGCGCACTGCTCCTCGGCGATCTGCGCCACGGTCTCGGGCGCCATCAAGGTGATGCCGTCGACGGTGCCACCACAGGCGAGAGCCGAGTGGATCCGGCCGACCGAACGGGCATTGCCGAAGCCACCGGCTGCGGGGATCTCTGCCGCCCGCCAGGCCCGGGTCTGCGGCTCGGTTCCGTTGAGCGGGGGGTTGGAGAATGTCTTCATCGCAACTGACTCGGGATCGGCGCCCTCGGGAGCTGGCGGACCGTCGGGCGGGGGAACGAGTTCGCCGCACCTGGTGTCGTGCTCGGGACCGAAGCCGATGTGGAAGTCGGCGTTGAGTGGTCCGGCGACCTCGTCGCGAAAGAAGGTGCCGACGCTGCGACCGTCCACGCGGCGCACCACCTCACCCATGAGGTAGCCGTGGGTGATGGAGTGGTAGCCCGAGGCCGTGCCGGGCTCCCACCAGGGCGCCATGGCGGCGAGGATCTCGCAGCAGCGGTCCCAGTCGTAGAGGGTCTCGGTCTCGATACCGGGTTCGAAGCCGGACAGGCCCGAGGTATGGGCCATGATCTGGGCGACCGTCACCGCCTCCTTGCCGTTGGCGGCGAACTCCGGCCAATAGGTGGCGACGGGTGCGGCAGGATCCACGAGTTTGCGATCGACCAGCATCATCAACGACAGCGCACACATCGTCTTGGTCGTCGAGTAGACGTTGACGATCGTGTCCGCAGCCCACGGTGTCCCGTCGGGACGGGCGTCGCCGGCCCAGAGGTCGACCATCGGGGTACCGGCGACTGTGACGTGGACGGACGCACCGAGTTCGAGGTCGTGCTCGAAGTTGGTGACGAACGCGTCGCGTACGCCCTCCCAGCCGAGCTCGCAGGTTCCGTGGAGGGCTAGTTCGGTCACGGTTCCATTGTGGCGCAGCGATGCGGCGAAGGTTCTATCCCCGAGGGACCTCGATCCAGGGGATCTCCTTGTCGACCCGAGGCTCACCTGGAAGACCAAGCACCTGCTCACCGAGGATGTTCTTCATCACCTCGGTGGTGCCGCCCTCGATCGAGTTGGCCCGAGCCCGCAGGAAGGCGTAGCCGACACCGGCACCGGAGCCGGTGAGGTCGACTTCGCCGGGGCGACGGAAGGTGTAGTCGAACTCGATCTGACCTTCCATGCCCTGCAGGTCGACGGCCTTTTCGAAGATGGCCTGGTTGAGTGTGGCCATCATCGACTTGCCGACGGAGCCTTCAGGGCCCGGATTGCCGGCCTTTGCGGCCTGTGATGCCCGCATATTGGTGAGGCGGAGTGCCTCGGCCTTGACCCAGAGCTTCATGACGTCGTCGCGGTTCTGTGGCGTGCGGACCCACTCGGGAGCTTTCTCCCAGATGGCGGTGAGGCCAGCGATTGCGCCGCCGCCGCGCCTCGGGCCACCGGATCCGCCACCGCTGCCGCCGATCGCGGTGCGTTCGTTCATCAGGGTGGTGAGCGCAGCGCGCCAGCCCTCGCCCTCGGCACCGATGCGGTAATCGTCGTGCACGCGCACGTCGGTCATGTAGACCTCGTTGAACTCGGCCTCGCCGGTGATCTGCCGCAGCGGGCGAACATCAACACCCGGGGCCTTCATGTCGAGGGCGAAATAGGTCATGCCTCGGTGCTTGGGCACGTTCGGATCGGTGCGGGTGACGAGCATGCCGAAGTCGGCGATGTGGGCGAGGGTGTTCCACACCTTCTGGCCGTTGACGATCCATTCGTCGCCGTCCTTGATCGCCTTGGTGCCGAGACCGGCAAAGTCGGAGCCGGCACCGGGTTCGGAGAACAACTGACACCACTTCTCCTCGCCGGTGAACATCGGGCGAAGGAAGCGCTGTTTCACCTCTTCCGAGCCGTGGGTGAGGATCGTCGGGCCCGCCAAAGCGATGAAGAACATCGACGCGTCCATCGGGGGCGCTCCTGCCTCGTGCAGGCGCTGGTTGACGACCTTCTGCAACTGGGGTCGTACGCCGAGTCCGCCGTGGCCTTCGGGGTACATGACCCAGGCGAGGCCCTGGTCGAACTGATAACCTCGGAACTCCTCGTAGCTCTGGGTCGAGGGGTCGTTGTCGGCGAGGAGGGTGTCAAGGGCGGCTTCAACCCTTTGAAGTTCAGCGTCACTCATAAGTGACAGTTTGGCTGACAAATGAGGTCGCGAGCTACTCGGCAGTCCGGTCTGTCGGCCGCTACGGTCGTCGCCCATGACGTCGCTTGCTGACTACGCCGCCGCCCATCGCATCGCCTACGACGAACTCGCGTCGGTGATCACTGGCCTCAATGACGACCAACTTGCCACGCAATCTTTGTGTCCCGATTGGGATGTCCGGGCATGTGCTGCGCACGCCATCGGGGTCGACAAAGCGCTCACGGGGTGGGTGCCCGACCCTGAAAACCTTTTCGACTTTGCCATCGCCGCCCGGTTCATGGAGGAAGCGGTGTTGATGTCGCCGGCCGAGTTCGCCTCCGCGGTCGCCGCCATCGCCGACGCGCGCGTCGCCGATCTCGAGTCGCTCGACCCTTCGGTTGTCGATGAACCGTCGATGACACCGGTTGGTCCGCAGGCGTACGGCAACTTCTTGCAGATCCGCGTCTTCGATCTGTGGGTTCACAACCGCGACATCGCCATTCCGCTCGGTGTCGAGCTGCCCGATGGTGGCCCGACCGCTGAGCAGGCATTGAACGAAGTTCACCGGTCGATGGGATACATCGCCGGCAAGAAGATCGGCCTCGAGGACGGGATGTCGATGACCGTCGAGGTCACGGGTGGCGCACCTCGCACGATTCATGTCGCAGTCGACGGGCGTGCCGGCCTCATCGGTTCACTCGACGATCCAACATTCACCCTCACCGCCGACACGGAGACGTTTGTGATGCTGGCGTGTGGCCGAGTCGACCCGCAAGCACGCATCGACGGCGGCCGGATCTCCTGGACGGGCGATCCCGAATGGGGCGAGAAGGCCGCCCGCAACCTGCGCTTCACGATGTAAGGCTCAGCCGACGAGTGCCATCCCGGCATAGAGGGCCACGCCGTTGCGCATAGCGTCCTCGTTCACTCGCATGAGGTTCGAATGGTTCGGTGCCGCAGTCGACCAGTGTTCGTCATGGGGGCACACGCCAAGGAAGGCCATTGAGCCTGGCACGTGTTGGAGTACATAGCTGAAGTCCTCGGCGCCCATCACGGGTCGGGGCATCGCAACGAACGTGCCGCTGCCCATGATCTCGTTGGTGACCTGGGCGACGAGTTCCTGTTGGCCTGGGTGATTGATCGTCACCGGGTAGCCGGGCGTGACGTTGGTGGTGCAGGTGCAGCCATGGGCGGCGGCGTTGCCCTCGGCGACTCGGCTGACGTTGTTCTGGAGGGTCTCGCGGGTGTGCTCATCGTGGGCGCGGATCGTGCCTTCCATCCAGGCCTGATGGGGGATGATGTTGTTGGTCGTTCCCGCCTCGACATGGGCGACGGTGACGAGCCCGGACTGGGTTGCCTCGATGGAACGACCGACCATTGTGTGCAGCCCGGTGATGGTCGAGGCCATGGCCGGGATCGGGTCAGCGCACTGGTGAGGTGCCGAGGCGTGGCCACCTTCGCCATGGATCGTGATCTCGAATCGGTCGGCTGAGGCCATGATCGCCCCGTCTTTGGTGGTGATCATGCCCGAGGGCATGTTGGTGAAGGCATGGATCGCGAACGCCCGGTCGACACCGTCGAGCACGCCTTCCTCGATCATGAACTTTGCGCCGTGGAAGCCTTCCTCGCCGGGTTGGAACATGAAACGGATCTTCCCGGTGAAGGAGTCCTTGCTGTCGGCCAGAAGTTTTGCGGCGCTGACCAGCATGGCGACGTGGGTGTCGTGCCCGCAGGCGTGCATCCGTCCGTCGTGCTTGCTCTTGAAGTCCGAGGGGTAGTCCTCTTGCAGCGGGAGGGCATCCATATCGCCGCGCAGCAGCACGGTGGGGCCGGGCTTGCCCGAATCGAGGTCGGCGACGACCGACGTGGTCGACTCGCCGAGGGCGATGTCGAGCCCGAGGCCGGTGAGCGCCTCGGTGATCTTCGTCTGCGTCTCCGGGAGGTGCAGACCCAGCTCGGGGTCGTGGTGGATCGCCCGCCGCAACTCGACCGTGTCGGCATCGAGGGCTTCTGCAGCGGTGGCGAGATCGGGTCCGAGTTCAGCGAGGCTCATGAGCAACGTTGGTCCATCAGGGAAGGGCTGCGCAACGCCTGGTCTAGGTTGAGGTCATGGCAGCGCTTTCTCACGACGAACGCATGGCGGCTCTGACCTTGGCGGAGGTGTATCCGCATTACGTCTCCAAGGGCCGAAGCGCTGCTCCGTGGCGACGCACTGCCGAGGAATGGATCAACTCGATGGAGAGGTTGGTCGAGTTGGTGCCGCTCGATTGAGCGCTACTGGCGGCCCATCTCGGCTGCCAGCTCGGCCTTGCGTGCTTCGGCGTCTTGGCGGCTGATCAGCTGGAATTCCATCGTCTGAAGGTCGCCCTCGAAGGCGAATGGGGCGGCGTACTCACGGCTCACCGGCGATCCCGCGTCGAGCGCGACCGACATGCCGACGGAGGAGATCGTGCTCATCATCCACGGGATCTCGCCCGACCCGACGATGTCGCCGTCGACGGTGAGTGTGACCACGGCGCTGCGCTTCGGCCCTCGGAGAAACTGCGCATGCAGGGTGGTGGCATCGTCGGGGATCGGCGCGTCGGAACGGATGATCGTGTGGCGGTCGAACGCGTTGTAGTCGAATACGAGGTGATCGCCCTTCACGAAGAAGGCGATGCCGGAATTCTCCGTGCCGGTCGCGAAGAGCACGCCGTCCTGCCCCGCTTCGCGACGCACGGTGGCGATCGCGTCGAAGCTACGGCCGCCGAGCGACGCACCGGCCTGCGACGGCAGGGGTGCGATCGGTGGCCGGTAGACATAGCGCCTGCTGGCCGGGTGGGGGGATCGGTCGCGGTGGCGGGCACCGAAGAGTTGGAGCATGCGATCGTCAAGGGGAAGCACGCCGTGGAGTTCGGCCTCCTCCCACCACCGGTCAATGAGTTCGGCGAGCTTCACGGGGTTCGATGCGGCGAGATCGGTGCACTCCGATGGGTCGACTGCGACGTGGTATAGCTCCCACGTGTCGTCGTCGAACGAGGTGCCGGCTTCGTGCCGGGTGACCGCTTTCCAGCCGTCGAGCCAGATGCCCCGGTGGCCGCCCATCTCGAAGTACTGGACCTCCTTGCGGCTCGGCTCGTCGGTGCCGGTGAACGTGTAGCCGAGCGAGGTGCCGCTGATCGGCATCTGTTCGCGGCCTCCGTAGGTGTCCTTGGGTGTAACCCCGCACGCCTCGTAGATGGTTGGTGCGATGTCATTGACGTGGTGGAACTGGTGGCGGAGTTCGCCGCCGACATCACCGAGGCCCTCGGGCCAGCGCACGACGAGCGGCACATGCACGCCACCTTCATGCGTGTTCTGCTTGTACCACTTGAACGGCGTGTTGCCGGCTTGCGCCCATCCCCACGGGTAGTTGGTGTGGCTGTGCGGGCCACCGATTTCGTCGAGGTGGTCGATGGCCTGCTCCGGCGTTTCGAGGATGCCGTTGAAGAACTTCATCTCATGCATGACACCGAACGGGCCACCTTCCTGGGAGGCGCCGTTGTCGGCCAACACCATCACGATGGTGTTGTCGAGTTGTCCGAGGTTGCGCAGTGAGTCGATCAGGCGCCCAACCTGGGCGTCGGTGTGCTCGAGGAATGCGGCGAATGCTTCCTGGAGGCGGGCTGCGAGGCGTTGGTGTACCTCGGGCATGTCGTCCCACGCTTCGACCCCGGGGTTGCGGGGCGCGAGTTGGGTGCCTTCGATGTGCAGGCCCAACTCCTGCTGGCGGGCGAACCATTCGGCGCGGACGTCGTCCCAGCCTTGGTCGAACGCGCCGCGGTACTTGTCGAGGTAGGCCTGCGGCGCCTGGTGTGGCGCGTGGGTGGCACCGAAGGCGGTGTAGAGGAAGAACGGGCGATCGGGGCGCACCGACACGGAGTCGTGCATGAACTGGATCGCCTTGTCGATGATGTCCTCGCTGACGTGGTAGCCCTCATCGGGGCCCTTCGGCGGGTCGATGTGGTGGTTGTCGTAGGTCAGCGATGGGCTGAACTGGTCGGTCTCGCCGTCGAGGAAGCCGTAGAAGCGATCAAAGCCCCGTTGCAGTGGCCACTGGTCGTAGGGGCCGGCCGCTGAGCACTGCTCCATGGGGGCGAGATGCCACTTGCCGACGGCGAACGTCGAGTAGCCCTCGTCGTGCAGAACCTCGGCCATCGTTGCGGCGTGGTCGGAGATCTGCCCGGTGAGGTTGGGGAAGCCGCTGTTCATGTTCGACACGCCTCGCATGCCGACGGTGTGGTGGTTTCGGCCGGTGAGGAGGGCCGCACGAGTGGGAGAGCAAAGCGGTGTCACGTGGAAGTTCGTGTAGCGCAGGCCATCGGCGGCGAGGGCGTCGATGTTCGGCGTGTCGATCGATGAGCCGTAACACCCGAGCTGCGAAAAGCCGAGATCGTCGAAGAGTACGACGACGACGTTGGGGGTGTCTTCGCCGGGATGGGGTGGTTCGGGCCAGTCCGGTGTCGAGTCGTCGACGATTCGCCCGATCGTGCCGTTCCAGTCCTCGTAGGTCGTCATGCTGCGAGGGTAGAGGTTTTGGCATCCGTACTGCCAGTTTCTCTTCGTGCCGTGTCCCGCATACGCTCTGCGCCATGAAGCTGTCGATGATGCTCACGTACTCCGGCGACCCGCGGCTGGCCGCTGCCGAAGCCGCTGATCTGGAGAAGGCCGGCATCGATGTCGGCTGGGTGCCAGAACTCTACGGGTTCGACGCCGTGTCGATCCTCGGCTATCTCGCTGCGAAGACCGACACCATGGAGCTCGGTTCGGGCATCTTCAACATCTACGGCCGAACCCCCAGCACGATCGCCATGACCGCTGCTGGGCTCGACGCAGTATCGAGCGGGCGCTTCATCCTCGGCCTCGGTGCGTCCGGCCCGCAGGTCATCGAGGGGTTCCACGGTGTGAAGTACGACAAGCCCCTCGGCCGTCAGCGCGAGATCATGGAGATCTGTCGTGCGGTCTGGCGGCGAGAGGTCGTCGTGCACGACGGCCCGAATTACCAGCTCCCGCTTCCGCAGGATCAGGGCACGGGTCTCGGCAAGCCGCTGAAGCTGATCAACCATCCTGTGCGCGAGGACATCCCGATCTATCTCGCCTCGCTCGGCCCGAAGAACGTCGAGCTCACCGCCGAAGTCGCCGACGGCTGGCTGCCCGCCTTCTTCCACCCCGACAAGGCCGACGGTGTCTGGAAGGCCGATCTCGACGCCGGTCTCGCCAAGCGTGATCCTGCCCTCGGCCCGCTCCAGGTCTCGACCGGCGGGGCACTTTGCATCACCGACGACAACGAAATGGCCCGCAAGATCCGCGACGCCGGTCGCTTCATGACGGCGCTGTACGTCGGCGGCATGGGCGCAAAGGGCAAGAACTTCTACAACAACATCTTCCGCAAATACGGCTACGAGCAGGAAGCCGAGCAGATCCAGGACTTGTACCTCGACGGCAAGAAGGATGAGGCAATGGCGCTCGTTCCTCAGGACTATCTCGACGCCACAGCGCTCGTCGGCGACGAAGGCTTTGTGCGTGAGCGAGTGGAGGCCTACCGGGCAGTCGGGGTGACGCACCTGCAGATCTCACCGACCGGCCCGAATCCGATGGGCGATATCGAGAAGGTGAAGAGCTGGGTCAGCTGACCCGAAAGCGCTCCGTCAGACGCGGTGCGCCTCGATGCGACGCTCGAGACCAGCGAGCGCCTGGCGGAGGCTCCTCGACAACTGTCGCTTGAGCACGCGAAAGAGCAGGCTGGTGCGGGGCTTCGGCTGGAATGCCATCAGGTAAGTGACCCGAACTCGGTCATCGGAGAGAACCTGGATGTCGACACGCTCGTTGAGCGTCTCGGTGACGAGACCGAGAGGCCCCTCGGCCTCAACGACGGAGAAGCCCCAGGAACGAGGCTCATCCCAGACGATGAACTCCTCGAGGATGGGCTTCTTCGCAAACCAGACGGTGCGGGTCGATCCGAGGCCGGCACCGCCGGTCTCCTCCGCCTTGTCGAGCGCGCTGAACCACTCCGGCCACCGTTCGTGATCGCACAGCACGTCCCACACGTCGTCGGGGGTAGCGCGGATCTCGCGGACGGCGCGGATCTTGAGCGGTGCACGGTCGGTCCAGTCGGCAGGTTGACGAGTCATCACGGCCATGCCCGGAGCGTAACCGGGCGGTACCTTGCGGCCATGCCGTCCGCGATCTCTCACGTCAGCCTCGCCCACCTTCCGACCCCGCTCGAACCACTCGATCGCCTATCGGCTGCACTCGGGGGTCCACGGATCTGGATGAAACGCGATGACGCAACCGGACTCGCGATCGGTGGCAACAAGGTCCGCAAGCTCGAGTACCTCCTAGCCGACGCGCTAGAGCAGGGTGCCGACGTCGTGCTTACGATTGGTGCGACGCAGAGCAATCACTGCCGGCAGACCGCAGCCGCCGCCGCCCGCCTCGGCATCGACTGCGAACTCCTGCTCGAGCATCGATTTCCCGAGGGGCCCGACGCCTACAACCGGGGGGGCAACCTCCAACTCAACGCGCTGCTCGGCGCTGCCGTGCTCGATCACCCTGCCGGCACCGACATGAACGCCGCGCTCGCCGCGCGAGGCGACGAACTCCAGGCAGTCGGTCGCAGGCCGTATGCCATCCCGCTCGGTGGGTCGTCGGTCGTTGGGGCGTTCGGTTACCGCACCGCTGCGGTGGAGACCCTGCGACAAGCCGACGCTGTGGGGTTCATGCCGGCCGAGATCGTCCATGCCACCAGCTCCGGCGGCACGCAGGCCGGGCTCATCGCCGGACTCGCGATCAAGCGGTCGGCTGTGCCGGTTCTGGGCGTGAGTGCGGGTGGCTCTGACGAGTACCTCGCACCGATTGTTCGCTCGCTCGCCGAGGGGGTCATCGAGCAGCTCGGCCTTGACCGCACCTTCGGCCCTGCCGCCGTCGTGATCGACGACACCCACGTCGGCGAGGCCTATGGGGTTCCGACCGATGCGATGCACGAGGCCGTCGAATTGTGCGCCACGCTCGAAGGGGTGCTTCTCGATCCGGTGTACACCGGCAAGGGCATGGCCGGTCTAATCCATCATGTCCGGGCCGGTCGATGGTCGAGCGACGACCAGATCGTCTTCATCCACACCGGAGGAACGCCGGCGCTGTTCGCCTACCCCGAACTCCGTTAGACGACCGACGCGGGCGACGGCCGCTGTGTCCCGCTCGCCGCCATCACTGCTGCGGCTGCCATCGACAACAAACCGGACACCACATAGCTTGAGCGATACGACGACGCGTCGCGCAGCGCGCCGAGCAGCAGGGGCCCGCCGGCGATGCCAAGGGTGATGATGAGTTGCTGGAAGGCGAAGATGCGCGGGTACGCCTTGACGCCGAATGCGCTGGCGATCAGCAGCGGTTGGAGCATCAAGAGGTTGCCGATCGTGGTACCAAAGCAGAAGGCGACGATCAAAAGGGCGATGCGAGCGTCGGCAAACGCGATGCCGATCAGCGTGACCCCTTGCACGACGGCGAGCACGATGGTGAACGTCACCAACGGAAGGCGGTCGGCGAAGGAGCCCCCGACGAGGCGCCCGATCGCGCTGCCGACCGCGATCGCCGACACCGCGAGGGCACCGGTCGAGGAATCGACGCGTTCGGAGCCGAGATTTGCGATCTGGGAGAGGCCACCGACCTGGGCCCCCATTGCCAAGACGAAGCCGATGAGCACGACGACGAAGAAGCGGGTGCGGATGGCGGCGTCGTAGTCGATGCCGTCGACCGTGCCGTCGTTCACGGCGGTCTCAGCGCCTTCTGGCTCGAGCCCTCGGTGGGCTGGTGATGGGATCAGTAGCGGCAGCGTGGCAAGGATCGACACGACGTAGACGAAGCCGAGTATCGGAGCTGCATCGGCGAGACTGCGATCGCCGATCAGCCAGGCGGCGAACTGGGTGTAGGTGAGGCCGCCGACAGACAGCCCGGTCGAGGCGATGGCAAGCGCAAGTGCTCGGCGCCTATGGAACCAGCGAGTCACGAGGGTTGTGGCTGGCAGCAGACCTGCCATTGCGAAGCCGAGTGCGAGCACGACGTAGACCGTGTAGAGCTCGACGAGTGACTCGACCGTGCCGAGGACGGCGAGGCTTGCGCCGCCGAGTACGGCGCCGAGTGCAATCACCACTCGGATGTCGCGCGTCTCGATGATCGGAGCGATGACCCGGCCGGCCACACCGGCGACGATGAAGAAGACCGAGGTGGCGAGCGAGACGCTCGTGGTCGAGAACGACTGCTCGTCGGTGAGGGCGTCGAGGTAGACAGCGAGGCCGTAGAAGATCAGTCCTGAGGCCGCCGACAAGACGATGAAGACCGCAGCGACAACCCACCAGCCGGGAAAGATGCGCAACGCCACGATCAGACGAGCTCTTCGAGGATCCGAGCGACCCCGAACTCGACATTGGTCGAGGTGGTTTCGTCAGCAATGGCCTTGACTTCGTCGAGGGCATTGCCCATCGCGACGCCCCGTCCGGCCCATTCGAGCATGGTGAGATCGTTGAGGTTGTCGCCGAACGCCACGACCTCCTCCGCCACGATGTCGAGTTGGGCGCAGAGGCGGGCGAGGGCGGCGCCCTTGTCGGCTCCGTGGGGAGTGACTTCGGCAAAGTTGATGCCCGAGGAGGTTGCGTGGTGATGGCCGACGTGGGGCTGTAGTCGTTCGATCAGTCGGCTGTGTCCAAGGTCGGGGTGGGCGACGAACATCTTTCCGACCCCGGTCGGCGTGGTGCCATCACTCAGTTGGTCTTCGTCTCGAAGCGCGTTGCCGGTGAGTCGGTTCGGGTAAAGCTCGATAAACGGTGCCTCCCAATGCAGCTGATCGTCGGCTTCCCACGCAAACGCGAAGCCATCGTCCTCCGCCTCAAGACGCCGGCGAAGCTCGGCCACGTCGTCGTCGGCGAAGCACAACCGTTCCTCGATCTCGCGAGTGCGGAGGTTGACCCGGTGGCCGCCGTTTGAGCCGATGAACCAATCCAGTTCGGCACCGGTGAAGGTCGCGAGTGGGATCCCGCCCATGTGGCTGCGACCGGTGACGGCGACACAGATGATGCCGGCGGCTTGGGCGGCATTCATGGCGGCGACTGAGCGAGCTTCGGGCCGGTGGTCGGCACCGAAGAACGTGCCGTCAAGGTCGGTGGCGATCATCCGGATCTGCACCCCGCCAGTCTGGCAGCGAACGTCAGGTGAGCCTGATTCGCAACCCCGTCCCGATCATGCCCACCGACGACATTCGGCCGGTCTCCGGCCGTCGCCTCAGAACGGTGGCTGGAGCGGTGCCTCAGCCACGGTGCCGCCACCGGCCGCCCCGGGGTAGCCATGCCGCCGCCACGTGTCGTACACGACCACGGCAACAGCGTTGGCGAGGTTGAGGCTGCGGCAGCCCTCGACCATCGGGATGCTCACGAGATGGTCGTTCCCGATCCGGTCTCGAGCGGCGTCGGTGAGACCAGCGCGTTCCGCGCCAAACACCAGGACGTCGTCAGCATCGATCGGGGCGTCGGTGAACCGGGTTGAGCCGTGGGCTGAGAACCCCCACCAGGTTCCCGGGAGCGCAGCGCCAAGCGCGCCGAGATCGGGGTGAACGGTGACCGTGGCGAGCTCGTGGTAGTCGAGTCCGCCCCGGGAGTACAGCCGGTCATCGAGATCGAAGCCCAGTGGTTCGATCAGGTGGAGGCCTGCACCCGTGTTCGCGGCCAGCCGGATGATCGCTCCGGTGTTCGGAGCGATCTCAGGATGGACTAGCACGATCTCCACGGGGGCGACGTCAGCGGGAGCGCACCACGATCGTTCCGGCGACCTTGTCGTGCCAGGTTTGACGATCGTCGTCCCAGATCATCCACAGATAGCCGAGGTACATGATGGAGGCGGAAAAGATCCACGCAAAGAGTTCCCGTCCAAGGGCGCGCCCGATGCCCGGGACGTCTCCGTTGTCCACTCGGATCACCTTGTTGCCGACGATTTTTCGACCCCAGGTCTGGCCGGTCCGGCCAAGCTGCGCGATGTACACGATGATGACCAGCAAGGGGCCGAGGACCGACAGAAGGAGTGCGCCCGCCAAGATCCCGCCATCCGTGTCACGAACCCCGTCGTCGTCGGCCCACCAGTCGACGAACAATTCATTCGTGAGCATCAAAGCTCCGATGAAGACCAGAACAGACATGACGGCGCCATACAGCACGACGTCGAGGAGATAACTCCCGAGGCGGTTGCCGAAACCGGCTCGGCCACTGGTGTCGTCACCCCAAACATCGGCACCAGCTTTAGCGCTGTATCCCGGGTGCTCGGAGCCCTGGGGCATTGGCGTTGGCGGTGGTGGAATGTCGCTCATGGGCCAATCGTAGGACATCCACTGAACTGACCTCCACGATCTTCGTTGCAGGCGGAAGTCGCGTCGATGGATTTCGGCGACCCGCCGGCGAGGCCGCGCCTCGGGGTCCGTTGATCCTCCAGCCAACTGACCGTCTGCGCTCCTTGCCCCCGACGTAGCAACGCCGGCCCCGAGAGGCCGGCGTTGGGTGGCGGAAGGTATGGGATTCGAACCCATGGTGACCCGGAGGCCACAACGGCTTTCGAGGCCGCCCCATTCGTCCGCTCTGGCAACCTTCCGGCGACGAGGGTAGCGGTCGCGCGGGAAGGGCCCCACCCCCACCGGGTTGTCCGAATCCACTCGACGATGCTCGCCGCACGTTCGGCCATGCGCTTCTCGGCGAGACGGCAGGAGTTCAGGCTCGCTCAGCGGAAAGGACGACCGTGCCGTCGGCGTTGCGCAGTTCGAGGGTGGCGCCGTCGAGCACGAACACCGTGGTCTGGAGCCAGGCGGTGGGCAGGGCGATGTTCTGCTCGCCGAGGCCGAAGTCGCAGTAGGCCTCCTCGGTCACGCCGGGGGCGATCGTGAGGGCCTGACCGTTGGCGCCGTCGTAGACGCCGGCGGTGCCGTAGGTCGTGTTGCCTCGGTTGCAGCCGGTGTGGAAGACGAGCGAGCCGTCAGCGGCGAAGGTGAGCTCCGGTACGGCACCGCGGATCGTCACGTCGTTGAACCGACCTTCGCGATCTTGATAGGTCTGAATCAACCAGCGCCCGATCAGTTCGTCGCTTGCATTTCCGGCGATGACGGCTTCGGTCGTGGTGGTCGATTCGTCCATCGGTGTGGCACCACTCGTGGTCGGTGGGCCGGGTGGACCCGGCGTGGCGGCGTCGTCGCCGCACGAGGCGCCGCCCAGGCCGAGGAGGAGTGCAAGGAGCGAAATGGCGAATCGACGCACGGTCAGGCTACCGCCGCAAGGTAGGTGGCGAGCAGGGTGGCGCACTCTGAGGCTCGTACGTTGTGAGTCGTGACAAATTCTTGGCCGAGTCGAGGGTCGGCGCCGACCTGGTAGAGCGATCCGACCGCACCTCCCGACATGTCGGGCACGCCGAACACGACCCGTGCCATGCCTGCGTCGAGGATTGCGCCGGCGCACATGACGCTCGGCTCGATCGTGACGGCAATCGTTGCACCGTCGAGTCGCCGCGACCCGACGTGAGCGGTGGCGTCGCGGATGGCGAGTAGCTCGGCAGAGGCGGTCGGG
>CAJWHS010000029.1 GCA_913041415.1 uncultured Acidimicrobiaceae bacterium
CAGACGAACGTTGAGATGCCCTCGAAGCGAACCGGCTTCACACCCCGGTCGGCGAGCGTATTGAGTAGACCCACGGTGTCGGCATGACCAGCAAGACCTCGAGCACCGGTCGCAAGATCGCCCGCAAGGACGTGCATCGTCGTGGCGGCAGCCACCGCACCAGCCGCCACGGCCGGTCGCTCGATCGCCCCGTACACCGACACGCGGCGCTCGACGCCGACCCGGCCGCGCAACTCGACGCGGATGGCGCCGGTGCCGCCCTCGGCGTGTGGGGGGCGCAGCATTGGCAGCGGTGCGGTGAAACGGTCTCGCCGCGTGGCTGCCTGACGAGCGGTAACGCGTTGGACCCCGTCGAACTCCGGCACCAACAACAAGGCGTCAGGGAGCGCAGCCCGGTAACAATCTCGACCACCGACGGGGTCCGGAAACCAGGCGAGTTCCCGACCCGACCCACCGGCCCGACGCATCCATCGACCGTCGCGCCAATCGATACCGGTTGAACTCAAGGCCCGATGATGCTGTCCAGCACAGGCAGGGCCGCCGGTACCGACCTTCGCGATGTGAATTTCGTCGACCTCATCGAACTCACGAGCGCCATGACGGGCGAGCACACAACTGAGACCGGGCATGAATCCGGCGCCCACGACAACCGGAACGCTGCGGGAGCGGGCCTCGTCGTCGAGTTCGAGCAGCCGGCGGACCTCAGACGTCTGATTGGACGTCGTGACAACGGCGACGCCCTCTTGCACCGCCCAACGGGCCAACCCGAGTTGCGTCCCGGGCGGTGTGGCGACGACGACGACGGCTGGGTCGTCGCTGATCCGGCGGCCACGACCTGCGACGGCGCCGTCGCCGAGATCGTCGACAAGGCGCTCAAGTCGTTCGAGGTTGGGATCGCGGATCTCGAGCGTGTCGACGGCGCCGATGGAGCGCAACTGCCGAGCGATCCGAGCACCGGTCGCGCCGGCGCCGAAGAGCAAGACCCGAGCCATCAGCGCAAATCGTCGCCGCGAAGTTCGCGCCAACCACCGGTCTGGGGCGGGATGCCGCCATGGCCGCGAACTCTGATCGCTGCCGCCACAGCAATGCCAGCGCCGATGGCCACGAATGCTCGGCGGATCAAGGTGATCAGGCCTCCGCCCACGATGCCTCCTGACGCCGTCAGCACGGGTTCACACTCACCGAGTCACGGGGTGTGGTGCGTGGGGCTAGCTGGAGTCGAACCAGCGACCTCACCCTTATCAGGGGTGCGCTCTAACCAACTGAGCTATAGCCCCGTGCGGCCGACAACGCTAGCGGTCGTCATCGCTATTGACGACCCCGTCTTCGGCGCCGTCGATTCCGGGATCGGCGCCTGAATCGGCTTCGGCCGGGGTCGAAAGGGGCTCGTCTGTTGCGCTGGGCTCCGGGGCGAAGTCCGATGCCGTTGCGCCATCACTAGGGCCCGGCTCGGCAGCCTCAACATGGGGTTCGCCGGCCAGAGCGGGTGCGGGCACCACGCCAGGCTGAGACTGGCCGCCACCGACGACACGATCCAGCATCCCGCGGCGGGGACGAAGGCGCTTCGGCCGAGGACGAGCGGTTTCTTCCTCAACGACGGTGAACCGGACTCCACCGGTCACGTCAGAAATCAGGTTGAACAGCACCGCCATCAAGACGGTGAAGCCGGCGCCGGCAACAACCAGCACCAAGCCACCGATCGCACTGGCACGGAAGATCTGATCTGCATTGAACGTGAAGCTCTCTAGCGCGAACAGTTCGGTAACGAACGTCTCGACGTTGTCGACCGTGCCGGAACTGACGGCGAGGCTCCAAAGCATCACGCCAGCGATCAACAAAATCACCCAGAGGCAGAAGTAGAAGATCAGCGCGACTTTGAGCACCGCCCACGGCTCGACGTGGCGGACGAGTCGACGGACCTTGCGAGCACGAAGACGGACAGCGGTACGCTTGTCGTTCCAGGTCGGGCGGGCGACTGGACGAGGACCAACCGGCGTGAGACCAGGGGGGACATCCTGCTGCGACGCACCACCATTCGATGACGCCAAGGTAGCAGCGGGTGGGGCGTCAGCGGGCAGCACGAACTCTTCGCCGGTGGCGAGCTTGAACATCGCATCGTCAAGGTCGGGAAGATCGCTCATGAGCAGTCAGCAGTGTACGGGACGCGGGCCGGTCGACCGCTTCACCCTCCCCCATCGAGATGGGCGGCCAACTCGTGACGCCAGTCGTCCAGGTTCTTGTAGGTTGCGACGTCGACAGGCAAGGCTCGCAGTTCCGCCGCCAGCGCCTGATCGATCTCTCCGAGCACCTCACCGAGTGGCCAGCGGTGAATGCGGACGGTGAAGACGAGCGCATCCGGGGTGCGTTCAAGGCGCCGCACGGTCTGCCGCTCGACTCGCAAAAGCAAGTCGCGATCGGGATCGGCTGGTAGCGATCGAGGGGCCTGGCGATCGTCGGCCTCAAGACGCAGCGCTGCGTCACCGACCACCGACCAATTCGCCCGCCACGCCAGTCGACCCGGTTGGAGCCGATCGAAGAAACGATCGACGGCGGTGGCGATTTCGTCGTAGTGCGGTACCGGCTCGTGGATGACGGCCATCGTGCGGCCGATCTTCTCGGACGGACGCCAGCGAGTGGGAAAGCACACGACCCCGGCGGTCATGACCCAGGCACCGTCGCGCTGCTCCATCACCACGAGATCCTCGTGAATCCGACGAGCCGCGATCTCCAGCGGGTGACCAGGGCCGTCGAGTTCCTCCCCCAGCGTCGCCGCGATGAGTTCACGAACCTCCTCACTCGCAGCTTCCGAGCCAGGTGCGGTGACCAACGCGTCTGCGCCCGAGGCGAGGATGCGCGCCTTCTCTGCGAGGTCGGCGGGAAGATCGTCGGGATCGAACTGCAACCAGGCATCGGTCGTGAGCGCTCGCGACGCAACCCGCCACCGGAACGGCTCGGCGTGAAAGAGGGTCGTCGGCACGACCTCGGCGAAGGGCAGGACCATCGCTGCAGTCTGGCCGCATTACCCCGAACTACGCACCTACACCGTCGTTGCCGACGCCTCGGCCCGGGCTTGGACGTCGACGACCCGCACCTCTGCCCGCGCACCGCGCCACGTGTGCTCAGACGAGAGGAGTTCGGTGCCATTGCGCTCGGCGAGGTCTCTCGCCGTCGGCTCACCCGCTGCAGCACCCGCCAACGCAGCGGCATCCGCCGCCGTGCGAGCTCGTGCGGCGTCGTCCACCACGATCGCCAGGCGCACCGCAATGACGACCAACGTCATTGCCGCGGCCACGACCATCATCATCCAGGGCAGCGCCTGGCCCCGATCCCGTCTGTGGTCTGACACGGATCGACCTCCTCTGGGACAGGCCCGGTCCGCCGCGCTGACGGGGAATCGTGCTGGAGGCGGGTTGAACCGAGGATCAGGTGTCGTCGGCTTCGGCGGCGGTTTCGTCCTCCACCCGGGCCTCGTTCTCAAGATCGCCCTCGTCATCGACGCTGACGAGGGCGATCGAAGCGACCTGGTCGTCGTCGTCGGGTGAAATCACCTTCACACCAGAAGCCGACCGGCCCTGGATCGAGATGTCGTCCGCGCGGGTACGGATCATGACGCCTTGGCGGGTGACCGCTAGAACTTCATCATCGTCGTCGACCACGAGCGTGCCCACGATCGGGCCCTTGTCGTCGACGATCTTGATACCGACCACACCCATACCGCCTCGGCCCTTGGTCGGGTACTCGTCGACGGAAGTCCGCTTGCCGAATCCCTGCTCGGTGATGTGCAAAAGCGTAGCGCCATCTCTGGCGATGTCGCAGGCGACGAGTTCGTCGCTGGCCTTCTTGAACTTCAGGCCGATAACGCCGGCTGCGTTTCGGCCCATCTCACGAACCTGGCTCTCTTTGAACCGGATCGTCTGACCGAGCCGACTCGAAAGCAAAATATCGAAAACGCCGTTGGTCGGGATGACCTCGACGAGCTCGTCCTCGTCGTTGAGTTTGATGGCGATGAGACCAGCCTTCAGTGAGGAGTCGTAGGCGTTGAAACGGGTCTTCTTCACCCGGCCCTTCGCGGTAGCGAAAAACAGGTACCGCATCGTCTCGTAATCGCGAGTATCGATGATCGCCTGGATCGTCTCGCCCGCCTGTAAGGGCAGGAGATTGACGATCGCCGTGCCACGCGACGTGCGACTGGCAACCGGGATCTCGTGAGCCTTGAGTCGATACACCCGCCCGCGAGTCGAGAAGAACAACAGGTACGAGTGCGCGGACGTCTGGATCATCTGGGTGATCGTGTCCTCGTCCTTGAGTTTGGCTCCAGCGATCCCCCGCCCACCGCGGCCCTGCGCTCGGAACTCTTCTGCGGGTGTGGTCTTCACGTAACCGGTGGCGGTAATCGTGAACACCAGTGGATCGTCGTCGATGAGATCTTCGATGTCGAACTCACCCGGATCGATCTCAAGGCTCGAGCGGCGGGGCTCGGCAAAGGTCTCGCGCACCTCGCCCAGTTCGTTGACGATGACCTCTCGCAGCTTGTTCTCATCGCCGAGGATCTCCTGCAAACCCGTGATGGTCTCGGCGAGCTCGGTCTGTTCCGTGCCCAAATCGGTGCGACCGAGACGCGTGAGGCGGCCGAGCTGCATATCGAGGATGTGGTTGGCCTGGACTTCGGAAAAGGCGACAGCTCCTCCCCCACCCTCAGGGGTGATGCCGGCCATAAGCGCTTCTCGAGCAGCGGAACGATCCTCGCTTGCGCGGATCGTGGCGATGATCTCGTCAATGAGATCGAGGGCCTTGATGAGGCCTTCGACGATGTGCAGTCGCTTTTCGGCGATATCGAGGCGGTACTGCGAGCGGCGAGTGATGACATCGATCTGGTGATCGACGTAGGCCTGCAGAGCGTCGAGCAGGTTTAGTGTGCGGGGCACGCCACCGACGAGGGCGACCATGTTCACGCCAAAACTCGTCTGCAGCGGTGTGGCCTTCCAAAGGTTGTTGAGCACGACCTCGGGATTGGCGTCGCGCTTGAGCGTGATTACGAAGCGGGTGTCGTCGCCGGACGACTCATCGTTGATGTCGCGAATGCCATCAAGTTCACGGTTGTTGACCAACTCGGCAATCTTGCGAGCGACGGCACCAGCCGAGACTTGATACGGCAGTTCGGTGACGACGATCGACTGGGTCTGGCCCTTCTCCTCGGTCTCGACCTTGGCCCGCATCTTCACCGAACCACGCCCTGTGCGATAGGCGGATTCGATCCCGACACGACCGAGGATCTGACCGCCTGTCGGGAAGTCAGGCCCCCGCACGAGCTCCATCAGGTCATCGACCGTGGCGCCAGGGTTTCGCAGCAGGTGAACCACCGCTGCGCAAACCTCGTCGAGATTGTGCGGCGGAATATTAGTGGCCATGCCGACGGCAATGCCCTGCACCCCATTCACCAGCAGGTTGGGGAAGCGAGCCGGTAGAACCGTTGGCTCTTGGAATTCGGCCGAATAGTTGTCGGCGAAGTCGACGGTGTCCTCGTCGATGTCGGCGAGCATCTGCATCGCCAGCGGACTGAGCCGGCACTCGGTGTAGCGGTCGGCGGCAGGCGGATCCTCGGGCGAGCCGTAATTGCCGTGGAAGGCGATCAACGGGTGACGCAGCGAGAACGGCTGTGCCATCCGCGCCAGCGCGTCGTAGATCGCCGAGGTGCCGTGCGGGTGGAACCGGGCAGCGACATCGCCCGAGACGCGGGCGCACTTCACAAAGTTGCGATCCGGCCGGAACCCTTGGTCGAACATTCCCCAAAGGATCCGACGGTGGACAGGCTTAAGACCGTCGCGCACGTCCGGCAGCGCACGACTGATAATGACTGACATCGCATAATCGAGAAAGGAGGACTCCATCTCCTCCTGAATCTCGATGACCGTGATGTCGTCGGTGTCGGTGTCGGTGTCGGTGGGTGGCACGTCGCTCATGATTCAACCCCTCAGAAGTCCAGGTTCCGGACTTCGCGTGCGTTGGTGACGATGAAGTTCTTGCGCTGTTCGACGTCGTCGCCCATGAGGATCGACATGACCTCGTCGGCGATTGCCGCCTGCTCGACCGACACCTGCAGCAGGGAACGGCTCGCAACGTCCATCGTCGTGTCGCGCAATTCGTCCCAGTCCATCTCGCCGAGACCCTTCAACCGCTGGAAATCCTTGGTGTAGTTGGGGCGCTCAGCCATGAAGGCATCCTTCGCCGCATCGTCTTTCAGGTACACCGTCTCCTTGGTAGAGACCTTCGTGCTGTAGAGCGGCGGTTGGGCGATATAGACGTAGCCGGCTTCGACCAAGGGACGCATCTGCCGGAAGAAGAAGGTCAGCAGTAGTGTGCGGATGTGGCTGCCATCGACGTCGGCGTCAGCCAGCAGGATCACCTTGTGATAGCGAGCTTGGGTGACGTCGAAGTCGTCGGCGAATCCAGCACCAATCGCCGTGATTAACGATTGGACTTCGGTGTTCTTCAGCATCTTGTCGACCCGGGCCCGCTCAACGTTCAAGATCTTGCCTCGGATCGGCAGAATCGCCTGGGTCTCGGGATCGCGGGCCCGAACGGCCGAACCACCCGCAGAATCACCCTCGACGATGAACAGTTCGCGACGCTCAGGCTCTTTGGCGGAACAGTCCTTGAGCTTGTCAGGCATGCCAGCACCGTCGAGCAGCGACTTCGAGCGGATCGCCTTGCGGGCATCAGCCGCCGCAACACGGGCTCGGGCGGCGTTGTTCGCCTTGGCGACGATGGCCTTGCCCTCAGCTGGGTGCTCCTCGAGCCACTCCGCCATCTTGTCGTTAGTGACCTTCTCGACCAGCGAACGCATCGAGACATTGCCGAGCTTTGACTTGGTCTGACCTTCAAACTGTGGTTCGCCGATGCGAGCGGAGATGATCGCCGTAAGGCCCTCGCGAATGTCCTCGCCTGTGAGGTTGTCGTCCTTTTCTTTGAGCAGGCCTTTGTCGCGTGCGTAGTTGTTGACCGTGCGGGTCAACGCCGTGCGGAATCCCTGCTCGTGCATACCACCTTCGAGGGTGGAGATGCCATTAGCGAAGCTGTGCAGACCGTCGGAGTTGAAACCGGTGTTCCACTGGAACGCAATCTCAACCTCGTGCGAATTGCCATCGATGATCTCGGCGCCTCCGAAGTACCCGACTGACTGGAACAAGGCCTCCTTGGAGGAGTTCACGTGGGTGACAAAATCCATGATCCCACCGTCGTACTTGAAGCTAAACCACCCGTCAGGAACGTCGGTCTCAACGGTTGCATCGGGACGTTGATCGCGAACACGAATCTCGAGGCCACGGTTGAGGAATGCCATCATCTGAAAGCGTTCCTGCAGGGTCTGGAAGCGGTAGTCAGTCTCGTCGAAGATCGAACCGTCGGGCCAGAACCGAACCGTGGTGCCGGTGCGAGGTATGCCGTCAATGTTGGTCGGAGCGTCGCCAGTGACAGTGAGGCGGTCCTTGAGTTCGCCGCCATCACCAAACGACATCGAATGGCGTTTGCCGTCGCGATCAATTTCGACCTCGACCCGTTCCGAAAGCGCGTTGACCACCGAGATACCGACACCATGGAGGCCACCGGACACCTTGTACCCGTCTCCACCAAACTTGCCGCCGGCATGCAAGACGGTGAGTACGACCTCAGCAGCAGTGAGATCTTCGTACTTGGGGTGTTTTCCAACCGGGATGCCGCGACCATCGTCACGAACCTCTAGGCCACCGTCGGAAAGAATCGAGACGTCGATACGGCTGCAGTGACCGGCCATCGCCTCATCGACGGAGTTATCGACGACTTCCCAGACGAGGTGGTGCAGACCCGTTGGACCGGTTGAGCCGATGTACATACCCGGGCGTTTCCGAACGGCCTCGAGGCCTTCAAGAACGGTGATGTCCTGCGCGCCGTACGACGATGGTTCGGTGGTGGTCAAGGGAGACTCCTGGCTGGCCGTAGATGGCGTGTCATCAAACGGTGTCGCGGGGGTGTTCAGTTCGCCGTCACCGCTCACTCCGACTCTCCGAAATCCCTGTCGTGGCGAGCGAGATCCAGGGTTTTCGCGTTGCTCGAGGCGATCAAATCGCACTGGCTGAGAGGGCTAAACACAGTCCCTTTATCTTACCAGTTACACGCTTGCGTTTCGTGGCAGTCAGACCCCTTAAGAACCCTGTGAAACACGTACGTGGAGGCGTCGGATTCGATCGCTTCCAGTCGCTTCGGCGAGGCGGATCACCACCTCGCGTTCGAGCCATCGGAACTCTGTGGCCCAGGTCGGATCATCAGCCGTAACGGTCAACAAATCTCCGTCAATTGAACCGGGTTTGGTGTGCTCTGCGAGGTCGGGGCCAACGATCGACGACCAAGAGCGGAAGATGATACCGAGCACATCGACAGAGGGCGCGTTGAGGTTGCCCAGCAGTTTCTCCAGGCTTGTGTCGATTCGTTGTGGTCCCTGGTTCGCGTTCATGGTGATTCCAGAGTCAACGCGCTGTTGTGCACCCGGATTACTTGGTCAGGGCGGGCCGCCGAAGGCAAGTCGGCCGCGGTCGTGAGGATCCTCTGCCCTTTTGGGAGGGCATCGAGCAGGGCCGCGGCACGATTAGGGTCGAGTTCCGAGAAGACATCGTCGAGCAACAAGACTGGCTCAGCAACACCGACGGTGCGAACAACTCCATCGGCTGCGAGGCGAAGTGCAAGTGCAAGCGAACGCTGCTCGCCCTGCGACGCGTGGGTTCGAGCGGGTGCTCCTGCGATCGTTACGTGAATTTCATCGCGGTGAGGGCCGACCGTGGTGATGCCTCGACGAATGTCGAGTTCTCGGCTGGTGAGCAGTGCATTTGCCAGTGGACCGCTCCACGACGATTCATAGTGGCATTCAACCATCGCGACTTGCTGTGCAACGGCGTCGTACGCCGTAGCGAGTATCGGCGTCATTTCGTTGAGCATTGCCCGACGAGCCGTGCGTAATCGCTCCCCCGCGTCGGCGAGCTTTGAATCCCAGACGTCGAGCGTGAACTCCGCATCAGCGTCAAGACGACCATGGACGCTTCGCAGCAGCGCGTTGCGCTGCTTGAGCACCCGCTCCACCTCACCTCGAAGTGCTGCATTGCGAGGGTGGTGGGCCGCAAGTGCTGCATCAATCCATCCACGACGCAGAGATGGGCCACCTTTGACCAACTCGAGATCATCAGGTGAGAACACCGTCACCTGGACGACTCCGAGGAGTTCGCTCGACCGGGTCGCTCGCTGCCGATTGATCAGGATCCGGTTGCGCCCCACTCTCGGGATCTCGACCTCGACGAGTTCCTCTCGGCCGTCGTCAGCCTCGATCGTCGAACGGATAACCGCAGCGTCGGCACCAAGTCGGATCAGTGCGTCATCAGAAGCGCCACGGAAGGAGCCGGTGCCGGATATCCAAGCGATCGACTCGATGAGATTTGTCTTGCCCTGACCGTTATCTCCAACAACGGCGGTCAGGCCGTCGCCGAACGACACCTCGGCACTGCGATACGAACGCCAGTCGGTGAGCGACAGGCTTCGAATCTTCACGCGTCGATCAGCTGACGCGTACCGGCATCAGCAGGTACAGGAAGTCGGGATCATCAGAAGACTTGAGCAACGCCGGCTTCAGTTCATCGACCGTTTCAAGGATGATCTCGTCACCGGGAGCGACCTCAATACCGTCAATAAGGTACTCGGGGTTGAACGCAACAGTGAGGTCATCCCCGTTGTACGACGCTTCAACCGCCTCATGGGCTTGACCGACATCTTGCGTGACAGCAACAAGCTCAAGGCCCTCAGACGACATCGCCAGGCGAACTGGTGTTGACTCCTGAGCGAGCAGACGAACCCGGCGCACAGCATCGAGCAGCGTCTCCCGGTCGACAGTGAGAGCGTTGGGGTGGTTGCTCGGGATCAATCCGCGGTAGTTCGGGAACTCACCCTCGATCAGCCGGGTGGTCACCTTGACCGGCCCGACCTGGAACCCGGCGTCGCGCTCACCGAGACGAAGCGTAATCTCGTCTGCATCACCGACGACACGCGACAGCTCTTTGAGTGCACGACTCGGCACGAGCACCTTTTGGCCTTCGCCAAGAATGGTCGTGCCTGCGAGATCACGCACCGACAGGCGATAAGAGTCAGTCGAAACAAGACGAAGCCCGTCTTCCTCCGCGGCCATGAGAACGCCAGTGAGAATCGGCCGAGCGTCGTCGCTCGAGGCGGCCTTCTCAACCTGATCGATCGCAGCACGGAACGCGGAAGCGTCAAGCGTGACGGCATCACCGTCAGCAGATGACAGTTCTGGGAACTCGTCGACGGGAATCACCCGGATCGAGAACTCTGAGGGCGTCGAAACGATTCGGGCGTCCTCGTCCTCGATAGCAATATCGACTGCGCCTGGTCGCAGCGAACGAGCAACGTCGGAGATGAGCTTTGACGGAAGGACAGCGACGCCGTCCTCGCCACCTGCTACCTCGACCTCAACGGTGATCGTCAGATCCAGGTCGCTTCCAGTTACGGTAAGGCGATCGCCGACCAACTCCATCCGGACGCCGGCCAGCACCGGAAGGGCTCCACCGCGGGTGGTTACCGCTCGACCGGCGGCGCTGAGTGCTTCGACGAGCGTGTCGCGTTCGCAGCGGAACTTCATGCTCATGGTGTTACGACTTCTCCGAGTTGATTGAGATCCAGATAGTAGAGGTACATAGGGCCTGTGGATTGTGGATGACACAGATTCTTCGTTGCGGTGACGCAGATCTTGTTTCCCCATCGCGTCCCTGACCGACCACAGGCTCGGCGGTGACCCTTACCGAGGCGGTGGATAAACCGCTCGTCGTCCCCGGGGTGTCCAGCACTGATATACATGCTGTCCCCAACACGATCCTCAGGAGGGGGCGTTGAGTCGCCGTTGCAATTCGGTGACCCGGTCGAAGATTTGTTGACGTTCTCCCATCCGGCCTTCGATCTTTCGACAGGCGTGCATGACGGTGGTGTGGTCACGAGCACCGAACTCCTTGCCGATGTCGGGGAACGAGAGATCGGTCATGTTCCGAGTGACGTACATGGCGACCTGGCGGGCGTCAACGAGCGGCCGGCGACGGCTGCCACCGATGATATGTTCGACCTCGAAGCCGAACATCTCTGCGGTCATCTCGATGATGCGTGTGGCGGTGACCGGCTTCTTTTGATTGTTGGTGATGAGATCGCCGAGCACGAGCGAGGCTAGGTCAACGGTGAGTGGTTGTTGCGTCAGGTTGGCGTAGGCCGTGACCTTGATTAGCGCGCCTTCGAGCTCACGGATCGATTCGGTGATGTTCTCGGCGATGAACAACAAGACGTCATGAGGGATTTTGATTGTTTTTGACTCGGCCTTTTTCGAAAGGATCGCGAGACGGGTCTCAAGATCTGGCCGTTGAATATCGGTTATCAAGCCCCACTTGAACCGGCTACGAAGCCTGTCTTCAAGCGTCGGCATTGCGTCGGGGGTGCGATCCGACGAGAGCACGATCTGCTTGTTGTTCTGGTGGAGTTCGTTGAAGGTGTGGAAAAACTCCTCTTGAAGACCGTCCTTGCCCTCCATAAATTGGATGTCGTCGATCAAGAGGACATCAATGTCGCGGTAACGGCGCTTGAATTCCGGGAGGGTATTGGTGCGGATTGCCTCGACGAACTCGTTCAAAAAGGTCTCAGTAGAGACGTACCGAACGCGGTAGGTCGGGTAATGGTTTGCTACATAGTTGGCGATACCCCTTAGAAGGTGGGTTTTTCCGAGACCGGAATCACCGTGGATAAACAGCGGGTTGTAGCTCGCTGCTGGGGTTTCTGCGACGGAAAGTGCTGCAGCGTGGGCGAAACGGTTCGACGGGCCGATGACGAAGTGCTCGAAGGTGAACTTTTCGTCCCGTCCTGCCGGCGACAGAGCCGGTGTATTGGTGGCCGAAGTGGCGAGTCCGAGATCAGCAGCCGGCAGTTCGATCTCAAGGGTGTTGCCTGTCGACCAGTCGGTATCGATCTCGACTCGAACAGAGACATCATGCGCAGACGTTTCGTCGATCGCGTCTTGCACGAGACCGAGGTAGCGGCCCTCAATTCGCTCTTTTTGTAGCCCGTTCGGAACGACAAGAATGAGCTCACCCTCATCGAAGGCCACTGCCTTAGCGCCACTGAAGGTGGTTCGCCAAACGGCGTCGCTCACCTGCGCCCGAATGCTGGCCGCACAGTTGTTCCACAGACCGCCGGCGTCCCCAAGATCACCCACGCTCTTCACTTCCTCTCCACAACGTCGTCCACAGGTGTGGATGACTCATCACGTTCCAGGCGCGAGCAACAAGCGCTCGTGGAGTGGATTAAGCCCCCCGAAGACTCGCAGCCCGTGCGTAGACCGGCGAACATATCAACAAGGCAACGTGGCGCAAGTTGAGATTGTGAAATGCTGAAAAACCCCAGGTCAGAGGAGATTTTTTGCCAATAAATGACATGAATGAAAGATGAAATGACATGAATGTCATTTCATCGCCATGTCGTTTGTCGAGTGCTCGGCATCGTTCGTGCAGCACGTCTGGCTGCAAGCAGGCGTTGTCGTGTGGTTCTGCGTCGAATAGATTCGCCGGGTTGACACCTCAGGTTTGTCACCAAGGACAAGCCACCTCTGTCGATCCACACCCCGATCGACAGCACCCGAAGGACTCCGCAGATGAAGCGTCCCTATCAGCCCAATGTTCGCAAGCGTGCCAAGAAGCACGGGTTCCGGTCTCGGATGAGCACACGAGGCGGCCGTGCCGTCCTCCGTTCTCGTCGTCAGAAGGGCCGCGCCCGCCTGTCGGCGTGATCGATCAGCTCGTCGGCCACCATGCGTTCGCCCGACTCAGGGTTGAGGGCACGCGACGAGGTCGGGGGCCGATTCGACTGGTCGTTCGGCCCGAGACCACACAGCAACCACGCTTCGCGTTTGCTATACCACGCTCAGTGGGAACGTCGGTTGTGAGGAATCGAACTAAACGTCGCATTCGTGCGGTCCTCGTCGACTTGGAGCGGACATCGCCGGGTCTAACCGGGGGTGATCATCTGATCCGAGTCACCGCACCGATCGACGACTGGTCTCATGCAACACTGCATACCACGATGGCAACGCTTCTTCTCCCCGATCCGAGCACTCTCGACGGAGGTCGTCGATGAGCCCAATCGCGCGTCTGTTGCGTGCTGGTGTGCGGATGTATCAGTGCCTGGCTTACGGCCGGCCATCGCCATGCCGGTACACGCCATCGTGTTCCCTCTATGCCGTTGAAGCGTTCGAGCTCCACGGCGTCGTCCGAGGTGGCTGGTACGCCACCCGCCGCCTGTGTCGGTGTCACCCGTGGAGCAGCCACGGCTATGACCCGGTCCCACCCGCCCAGGAGTCCTCATGTTCGACCTAATCGCCCAGGTACTTGCCTTCTTCTACTCGCTGGTCCCGTCCTATGGCGTGGCGATCGTCTTGCTCACGTTGGCCGTGATGATCGTCGTCACCCCATTGACGCTCAAGAGCACGCGCTCGATGCTGCAGATGCAGCGACTGCAACCAGAACTGAAGGTGATCCAGACGCGTTATAAGGACGATCGCCAAAAGATGAACGAGGAATTGATGGCGTTCTACCAGGAGAATGGCATCAATCCGTTGGGTGGGTGTCTGCCCCTCCTGGTGCAGTTGCCGGTCTTTCTCGTCTTGTTCCGAGTCGTCCAAGGCGTCACCCGGCACGCCACTGATGCTGGTCTTGCCGGGGGATGGGCCGCTGGAAGTGCATCGTCGGGTCGCACCGACGTGGTGCAACTCACAAATGATGATCTCGTCTTCGATCCCGAGAACCTGCCGGTCGAGAGTGACATGTACCAGGACCTCATCCAGACCAACGAGATGAACTTCCTGGGGATGGATCTCTCCAAGACCGCCCTCGATGTGGTTGGGGAGAATTTCCTGGGGGCACTCCCCTACTTCGCCTTGATCGTCGTTGTCCTCGTCTCAAGCCTCGTTCAGCAAAAGCAGATCCGAGGCCGCAACACTGGCGCCCAGATCAACCCTCAGCAGGAAATGATCATGCGCATTTTGCCGTGGATGCTTCCGGTGTTCTCGTTCACGATGCCCGCCGCGCTTGTCGTCTATTTCGTTATCTCAAACTTGTACCGCATCGGCCAGCAGGGCTACATCACCCGTTCGCTGTACAGCGGTGAAGATAGTCTCGGCGCTCAAGCCCGACGTTCGCGAGAGGAAGCCCAGGCCAAGGAAAACGTGGGTGGTGGGCGCAAGCAAGGCGCTGGCCGAACCACCCCAAAGAAGGGTGAGCCGACACCAAAGCGGGCCGATGCTAAGTCCGCAACCAAACAAAAGAGTTCTCGGGGGAGTGGCGCCGGCCGAACCGGCAAGGCGCCCAGTCGTGAGCGATCCGGTGGCCGAACCACTGATCCCGGCTCACCCCAGCACAAGAAGCGCAAGCGCTGAGCCTTCTGGCCCGCTGCGCGCCAACAGAAAGAAAGGGTGATCCCTCATGGAATGGGTGGAAACCACCGGTAAGACCGTTCACGATGCCAAAGAAACGGCGCTCGACGCCCTTGGCGTGGACACTGATGATGCTGAATTCGAGCTCATCAACGACGCCCGGACTGGCCTTTTTGGCCGGGTGAAGGAAGAGGCTCGGGTTCGTGCCCGCGTCCGTCCGACAACTCCCCGTGCCAAGGATGACCATCGCCGGCGCCGCCGGGGCGGGAAGGGCCGTGGTGGCCAAGGCGAAGGCGGCCAACGGACTTCGAATGGAAAGAACCGGGGTGGACAGAAGGCCAAAAACGGGGGAGAGTCGAAGGGTTCCTCCCGAGGCGCCAAACCCAAGCAAGGGAACGACGGCGAGAAGAACACCGACAAGGGAAAGCAGAAGAGCGTGAGCGACGAGCCCACCATGTCAATCGAGGAGCAGGCCGACATCGCTGAGGCGTTCGTTGCTGACCTGGCCAAGAACTTTGGCACCACCGTGACCTGCGACCGCGATCAGGTCGCAGACGACGAGATCCGCGTGACGGTCAGCGGCGAGAATATCGGCCGCATGATCGGCCAACGCGGCATGACCGCCGGCGCCATCGATGAGCTCGTCCGTACCGTGCTTCAGCGCCACGCAGGTAGCGGACGCGGTGGCCGAATCCGGGTCGATATGGGCGGTGTGCGTGCTCGGCGTGCAGAAGCCCTTGCGGCCTTTGTTCGTGAACAGGCGGCCTCTGTCCGTGACTCAGGCGTGGCCCGTGCGCTTGAACCCATGGATGGCGCCGACCGGAAGGTTGTGCACGACACCATCTCAGACGAGGCTGGCGTCGACACGGCCTCTGAGGGCGAGGATCCCAACCGTCGGGTGATCATCGTCCCTGCTGGGGATGCTGACTGACGATCAACTGGCCTCGCTTGATGAGGCCTGGACGCCTGCCCGTGCGGCTGGCGTCATTGGTACGGCGTCCATCGATACGCTTGTCGAACACACGGTCTGGTTTGCCCGGGCCGTGTGTTCGTCGTTTTCGGCAGAGTTCGATGAGTTTCAGGGCTGCATCGTCGATGTAGGGACCGGTGCAGGGCTTCCCGGTGTGATCCTGGCGGCGCTCCTCCCTTACGCTGAACTTCGACTCCTAGACGCCTCTGAGCGGCGCCTCGACCACGCCCGTCGTGCGTCTCGCGCACTCGGCGTTGCTGATCGGGTGGACATCGTGCATGGACGGGGCGACGAATTGGCGCACGACATCGGCTGGCGTGGCATACACGATGTGGCGGTAGCCCGACTTCTGGGAGACCCAGCTGAGACTGTCGAACAGTTGGCACCATTGGTTCGGCCGGGTGGGGTGATCGTTATCGCTGCCGCAGAATCGGCCACAGATCAGTGGGATGCACTACCGGTCGCGGAGTTGCCCACCTCCGCGGTCTCATGGTCAAACTCCCCGGTCGGCCGCTTCGCGTTGGTGGACGTTCTGGCGCCCGTGCCCCCTCCGTTCCCCCGCCGAGAGCGAAAGCGCCGCCAAGCGCCCCTCTTCTAATTCGGTGTTTCACAAAGAAGAAGGTCGAACTCAGCCGGACAAATTCCTGGTTTCACGTGAAACACTCAAACATCAATCCTGGAATCACACCTATGAATGCGTGGCGATTCCAGCTGACCGTGTTCCACGTGAAACCTCGCCTCACGGGCGCGAATTGGTGGGGGAGGGTCCTTGCGACTCACGGCAGCCTCCGCGAGGATGACAGTCGTCGATCGGAAGGAGACCCCGATGTTACGACGATCTGCGAAGACGCAAGATCCTGCTCCGCCATCCGGTCCCCGCGTTTTCGCGGTTGCCAACCAAAAGGGTGGTGTCGGGAAGACGACCACGACGGTCAACCTTGGCGCATGCTTTGCCGAGTTGGAGCGTCGAGTTCTGATTATCGACCTCGACCCACAGGCCAACGCCAGCACCGGGCTCGGCCTGAACCCGCGCCAACTTGAGCATTCGCTGTATGACGTCCTTTTGCAAGACGTTCCGCTGGAAGACGCGATTGAACCGGTCTCGGTGAAGAACTTGTTCGTTGCGCCAGCGAGCCTCGACCTTGCTGGCGCCGAGATCGAACTCGTGCCGGCTATGAATCGTGAGCGCAAACTCAAGGATGCAATCGAGTCAGTGAGCGAGGACTACGACATCGTCCTCATCGACTGTCCCCCATCGCTTGGCCTGTTGACGATCAACGGACTGACTGCTGCCACCGAAGTACTCGTTCCGATCCAGACCGAGTACTACGCACTTGAGGGTCTCGGACAACTGATCCGCAATGTCGATCTCGTCACCCGAAATCTGAATCCTACCCTGGAGTTGAGCACGATTGCCCTTGTCATGTTCGACTCTCGAACGAAGCTGTCGAGACAGGTCGCCGACGAGGTTCGGGAACACTTTGGCGACAAGGTGATGCGCAATGTGATCCCCCGCACCGTTCGGCTGAGCGAGGCCCCCAGTTTTGGCCAACCGATCACCACGTTCGATCCAGAGTCCCGGGGCGCGACCGCCTACCGGACACTTGCAAAGGAGATTCTCGGTGAGTCCGACGAGACGTAGCGGCTTAGGCAAGGGCCTAAGTTCACTCATCCCGGCTGACGTTGAGACCGACGGCAGCACGTTCCGCGAGATAGACGTCGAAGCGGTGGTCCCGAACCGGTACCAGCCACGTGGTCACTTCGATGAGGAGACACTGTCATCACTGGCCGCCTCGGTTGCCGAGGTCGGGGTTATCCAACCGATCGTGGTTCGTGCTACCGACGAGGGGTACGAACTCATCGCCGGGGAGGGGCGGTGGCGAGCGGCTCGTCGGGCCAATCTGCCGTCGATCCCCGCCATCATCCGAGACTCCGATGACCTTGGATCGCTGGAAACGGCCGTTGTCGAGAACCTCCATCGCCAGGACCTCAACGCGCTCGAGGAGGCTTCGGCGTACCAGCAACTGATTGAGGACTTCGACTTCACCCAGGAGCAAGTCGCGACCCGTGTCGGTCGTTCGCGCTCTGCAGTTGCGAACACGATCCGGTTGCTTCAACTGCCGGGTCCTGTACAGCTACTCGTTATTGAAGGTCAACTCAGTGCCGGCCATGCACGAGCCCTCCTTGCAACTGCCGATCAGGCTGAGCAGGAGCGAGTTGCGCAACTCATCGTCCTGGAGCGTCTGACAGTTCGTGAGACCGAGGAGTTGCTCCGTGATGGTGATGCCGACGACGCGTTTGACGATGAAGTTGGCAACGATTCCGGCGCAGGAAAGACAAAATCGTCCGGCAAGACGACCGGTGGGACCAAGGACGCCGGCGTTCTTGAACTCGAAGAACTCTTGGCGTCACGCCTGGACACACGTGTCAAGGTTCAGTTGGGGAAAGGTCCGGGTCGATTAGTGATCGATTTTGCCGACCTTGATGATCTTGAGCGGATTTACCGCGTGATCACGCCACCCGGTACCACCACCTGAGGATAATATGTGACATTTGTCACATATTTTGCTTGTGGAAAGTCTGGGGAAAAAACCGGGAACATCCTCTGGATGAGTCTGGGGATACCGGTGGACAGTGGTTAGTCGGCTCGAGGGACCGGCCGATCGCACCAACGGGCTAGTGCGTCACGGAACGACGACGCCAGCACCGGTGCCCGCTCAACCACGCGAGCGGGTTCGCCGACGCGGCACCACACGGCTGGCATACGCGTTTCGCGCAGGATCGGAATACGCATACCGACTGCCGGATGAGGCGCATCGAGCGGCCCGACGAGCGCTTGGCTTGCGTGCTTGGCCAGACCTCGGCCCCCCGCCGAGACGAAGCCTTCTGTCTGGAAGTACGCCACCGAGAGATCCTCGGCCGCAAGTGTGACGCCGAGATACACCGCCCCGTCCCACTCGTTCGCCGTTTTGGCCTGCGCCGAGAGATCGGGCTGATGAAGCGCTAGCACCTCGGAGCCGTCGGCACGAAGACGGCGCGCCAGCGTGTCGATGAGCGCAGCGACACCGCCGGTTTCGCCAACGACGATGCGACGCCCTTTGAGGCCTTGCTGACTTCGAAGACGCTCGGTCTCGCGGACCTCGGCGATGGTCTTCTCTCCCGAGCGTCGTCCGGCGAGACGCCCGAACGCCATCACGGTGTCGGGGCCCACGACACCATCAGGGGTCAGCCCCTGGTTGGCTTGGAAGTCTCGCACCGCCGACTCGGTGTCGGCCCCGAAGATGCCATCGACATAGCCGGCGTCAAAGCCGAGGCTGCCGAGTCGTTGCTGAAGATCGGTGATGTCGTCGCCACGGGTCATGGGGGAGCGCAGGTAGAGCATGCGATCGCCAAGCCGGAAGTTGGCCTCGATGAGTGCTGCCCAGGTGTGCGCGCCGCATTCGCCGTCCTCTATGAGGCCGCGTGTGGCTTGAAAGGCCCGAACGGCAGCCACCGTGTCAGTGTCGTAGATCTTGGGGTTGGCTGTTGCTGGAAAACCGGCGGCAGCGAGTCGGCGGTGGAGGTCGCGAATTGCGCTTCCCTCGTCCCCCGCACGCAGCGGTAGCCCCTGATCGGTCATCGCCCCGAGGCTATCGGCCTTCGGCTGACCCGTCCGGAAGTCCGAAACCGAAACAGCCGACCCGACGGGCCGGCTGTTTTGTGAAGGTTCGATCGGAGAGGGCGTTCCGGGTGGAACCCCCGAATCGGGATCAGATGAACTCGGCGATGTCGTCGAGCAGGGCCTGCTTGGGCTTGGCGCCGACAATGCGCTTCACCGGCGCGCCGTCCTTGAAGAGGATCAGGGTCGGGATCGACATGACCTCGAAGCGACGGGCGATGTCGCCGGCCTCGTCGACGTTGAGCTTCGCGATCTGCAGGGCCTCACCCTGCTCGTCGGCGATCTCTTCGAGGATCGGGGCGATCATCTTGCACGGCCCACACCATTCGGCCCAGAAGTCGACGAGGACGGGAGCGCCATCGCTTGCGACGGTTTCGTCGAAGGTGCTGTCGGAGAGAGTGGTGACGGCTCCTGCCATAGCGGAGCTCCTTTCATTCGTAGCGCTGAGGCACTGGTGGTTCTGGTGCTGACGTTGCCGCCGGCGTCCACGGGAGAGAACCCGTCGCGGTCGCTCGCTATTCCCGGGACTGGTGTTGGGCAGGGTCAGGTGTCGTGCAGCGCCTCGAGGTAGCGCTCGGCTTCGAGTGCACCCTGACAGCCCGAACCGGCGGCGGTAATCGCCTGGCGGTAGTAGTCATCGGTGACATCGCCAACGGCGAAGACGCCGGCGACGTCGGTGGCGGTGCGTCCGGGAACGGTCTCCAGATAGCCGTTCTCCTTCATTGCTAGTTGCCCCTTGTACAGGTCGGTCCCGGGACGATGTCCGATGGCGATGAACATGCCTGTAACGGGAAGTTCGGAGATCTCACCTGTCTTGACGTTTTCGACCTTCACCCCGGCAAGTGATTGTTCGCCGAGGTATTCTGTGACAACTGTGTCCCACAGGAACTCGACCTTCGGGTTGTTGAACGCCCGGTCCTGCATGATCTTCGACGCCCGCAACTCATCGCGGCGGTGGATGACCGTGACCTTCTCGGCGAAGCGGCTGAGAAAGTTTGCTTCCTCGAGTGCGGAATCGCCGCCACCGACCACGGCGATGTGGTGGTCGCGGAAGAAAAAGCCGTCGCAGGTGGCGCAGGTCGAGAGGCCGTGACCGATGAGTTCGGTCTCGCGATCGAGGCCCAGCATGATCGACTGAGCACCGGTGGCGATGATGAGCGAATGGGCTCGATACGTCGGGTTGGCCGCATCAGGATTACCAACCCACACGCCGTAGGGCGCAGAGGAAAGGTCGACGTGGCTGGCCTTCATGGTCTGGATCTCTGCTCCGAAGCGCTCAGCCTGCATGCGGAAGTTCATCATGAGCTCAGGACCCATGATCCCCTCGGGGAATCCCGGGAAGTTCTCGACGTCGGTGGTGAGCATCAATTGCCCGCCGGGCTGATCGCTGGTCGAGCTGGGTTCACCCTCGAGCACGAGCGGCGCAAGGTTCGCGCGAGCGGTGTAGGTCGCCGCCGTGAGGCCAGCAGGGCCGGAGCCGATGATGATGACGTCGCGTGCGTCGGACATGGGTTGCCTTTCGAGAGCGTTCGCTTCGGTGCGTTGCGGGCTGCCGGGGGACCGTAGTGGCAACCTCACGAGGGGCGGGAATATTCAGGGTGTACCAGCTCAGCTGAACAGGCCGTAGCAGACGACCACGACGATGACGACGAGATCAAGGATTGCGGCACCGAGTAGTGGCCGCGAGCTCGAACGACGCGACAACCAGGCGCCGAGTCCGAGGATTGACAGCAGACTGCCAGCGAAGAGGTGGGCAGCCCAGGTGGCATCACCGACGCCAGCGCCGATCGGCAGGTATGCGTCGGCCATACGAACCACAGCGACCAAGAAGATGGTGGCGGCGGCGACACCAAATACGGCGATCACAAGCCCGAAGACGACGGTTCGCAGGACGGTGACGGCACGGTCCGTAGTCTGCGCCTTGACCTTGTCGATCACGTCGATGACGCGGTCGGTCTGCTTCGCCGCCCAGTCCAGCTCAATCTCCCGGTCAGTCGTCATGGACGTCGAGCCTATCGCCTCCCGGCTAGGGCGATTCTGGTGAGACCACCGAGCTTGCTGCACAGTCGTTGACTGGGTGCACGAGGATGATGCGGCCACCCGTCTCCGCATTGGTGAACGCGTCGAGGGCGACCAACATGGTGAAGTCCGCGGCGCCGATCTGCACCATCGTCGACTCGACGCTGACGGTCGTGTGGCCCTGGAATTCGGTGATCAGTTGGATCGCTTCAGGGCAGATCCCGTCGAAGGGGTCGCTGCGGTGGGGGATGCCCATCACGCCGGCGTAGGCCTTGTCGATGACACTGATGACATCGCCGGCCGTCTCGACCGGCGCCAACTCGTCTGGCAGTACGTCGACACTCGCCCCCTCAATCGTCGTCGCATCACTGCCGCTGTGCCCGGGCGTGATGTCGTTGCCGAACTCGTCCTCAGTCCAGTCGCCTATCTCAGCGGCGGCTGATTGCGCCATATCCGCCGCCGTCTCCTCGGTTGCTATGTCGTCGGCGAACATCTCGAGGGCATCGTCGGCCGCAGCGTCGCTGTCGACTGCGCTGTCGGTGGATTCCGTGGCGAAGTCGCCCTCATCACCGTCGTCCAGATTGACTCGTTGGATCGCTGTGAATGCAATGGCGAGTAGGACAACGGCTGCCGCGACCGCGACAAACCGGTTGCGCTGCTCGATCCTGCGGGCCCGGGCTGACGAGAGATCGGTGATTCCAGCCGACGTTGAACTGGCGTCGAGCGCGACGGCGCGCCGCTGGTCGAGATCGTCGGTCGGAACGTTGACTGGGGCGGCAATGGCCTCGATCGCCGCCCGCATCGCGTCGGCACGCGCCAGGAGTTCGGGATCCGATTCAACGCGAGCGGCGTCGGCAGTCAGGTCGGCATCGAGGTACCGGCTGACGAGTTCGTCGAGCGCGTCGGTGTTGTCGTTCATGTCATGTGCTCTGACGTTCGTCAGGGGGGCTGAGGTTCCCGGCCATAATGTCGGCAAGCCGACCGCGCCCACGAGCGATGCGACTCCGAACGGTTCCGGGTGCGAGATCGAGCACTTCGGCGATCTCCGCGTAGTCGAGCCCGGCCAGATCTCGAAGGACGACCGGCGCCTTGAATTCCTCAGGGAGTTGTGCGAGAGCGTCGTCGATATCGATGCGTGCTGCGACGGCATCGCCGGGGTCGAGCGGTGGGCGACGACCGAGCGCTTTGTCATCGGCCTCATCGTGATCAGGGAGGCCGGGTTGCGGGCGGCGACTCCGACGCCGGAGCTCGTCGAGACAGGCGTTCGTGGCGATCCGGTACGACCAGGTCGTGAACGCAGCGCGACGATCGAAGCGGTCGAGTCCCTTGACGATTGCGATCAACGCCTCCTGGGTGGCGTCGAGCGCGTCGGCGTCGTTTCCTGCGATTCGTCGACAGATCGCGTAGATGCGGGCCTGATGCTTTTGCAAAAGGGCATCAAAGGCGCGGCGATCGCCGCGCCTTGCGGCCGTGATCAGCCGGAGATCGTCGGGATCAGGTGCGATGCCGCGACGCTACTCCGGGACGGTGAACGCGTAGCCGACGACGCGAGGACCACCGTGGGTGCCGACCACCGGCCCGATGACTTCGGTGCGAGCTTCGCTGACGTCCGCGACTTCACTTATGAGCGCAACGAAGTCGTCGATATCAGGGGCTTCGCCGTGCATGATCGCCAGGTTCTCGATCTCGCCGAACTCTGCGAGGTTGTTGCGCATCCAGATCATCGACTTCTTGCGGGTGCGTTGTTTGCCGGCCTCGTGCACCTCACCGGTGGAGATGTCGATGAGTGGCTTGATCGAGAGCATCGAGCCGAGCAGCGCCTGGGCGCCGCCGATGCGACCACCCTTCTGGAGATTTTCGAGGGTGTCGAGTGCACCGAAGACATGGGTGCGGGCCGACATCGACTCGGCAATGGCCACGACCTCGTCGACTGACGCGCCGTTTTTGGCGGCTTCGGCGGCTGCGATCACGATCGAGCCCAGACCGACGGTGATCGATGTGGAGTCGACGACACGGATGTCGGCGTCCATCGAATCGGCAGCGGTGATCGCCGACTGCATCGTGGCTGACAGGGCGGCGCTGATGTTGACGCACACGACGGCGGTGGCACCGGCGTCGAGGTGACGCTGGAACGATTCAGCGAACCGGCCTGGTGACGGTGCGGCCGTCTCCGGAAGTGTGTCGGAGTTGGCGAGAAGCTCGTAGAACCGTTCGACCGACAACTGCTCCCGGTCGGTGTACTCGTCGTCGCCAAAGCGGATCGATAAAGGCACCACCTCAATGTTGAGGTCGGCGACCTCGTCGCCACGGAGGTCACAGGACGAGTCGGTGACGATGCGGACGGTCACGATGTGGATTCCTCGTTGACAGAGACAGCAGGGGTCCCGTCGTCAGTTGACGGGGTGAACAACACGGTAGCAGCGCGCCGGGATCGGCGGACACGGATGACCGTTCGGAGCCACCAGGTCAGCAGGACGGCAAGCGACACCAATGACACCGTTAAGCCGAGACCGGAGATCGCCGTCGAGCGCACGTTGACCAAACCGCCAGCGAGGTCAAGGTGCCCATCGGGCGAGGTAACGGTGATGAAAATGCGAGCGTCGCCCGATGTGACGGTCTCGATCGGGATCTCGAATTCATTTAGGCCCGGCTCGAGGGTCAGCCGAAGCTCTTCGCCATCAGGGAAGCGCAACTTCTCGCTCGTCGTCTTGACGATGACGTTCATCGCAAGGTTCTCGCCGTTGTGGATTGCGACCGGAAGAGCGGCTGTCTGTGACGCCAACGTAATTCGAGTGGATTCGATCAACTCGACCCTGGTAGCGACATCGGCAACGACATCGAAGATCACGTCGGCGAAGAGTCGGCGGGAATCCGCGTCGAGTTCGTCCGACATTGCCGCAGTGAGAATGTCGCGCATCGGTGCCAGCAACCCATCGGCGGGTGCCAGCACTGCGGCGTAGGAATCGAGCACGGCCTCAGCCAGTCGCAGCCGTAGATCGCTCGCCGCCAGTCCGGTACTGCTTGGCGGAGTTGCCAGCAGCTCAACATGGAGCACCGAGCCGGCGGCGTCGCGGGCTGGGGGACGGGAGAGGAGATTGTCAACCGAGGTCAGGCCCAGCCGATCGGTGGTCTCGAAAAGGTCGATCAGCAAGACGAGCGATACCCGGTCGACGGTCGAAAGATCGAGCAGAATGCCGCGGTTGGTGCCCACGGTCTTGGCCTCGAACAGCAACTCGGTGAAGCGGTGTTGGGCGATCAATTCAGGGTCTTCACCGACGAGGCTGGTTTCGAAGGCACGGTCGACGACGAGGACGGGCACCGTGATGCCGCTGGCGTCGAGGACCTCGATCGGACGCCGATCGGCTTGTTTCAGCGCGAGTTCGTCGATTTGGCTGGGTTCAACAACGCCGCCGGTCAACCCAACCGACCGGAGGAAGCTGACGGTTTCAGCGGTTGTGTCGGAATCCATGCGAGCGATCGGCATGGGCGTGCGACCGAGCAGCTTCTCGGTCACATCCCGACCCTGGGCGAAGAGCCTGAAGACTCGTTCGGGATCGCCGGTGAGCCGCCAGGCCTCTTCGTCAATCGATACCCAAGGCGAGAGTGGAATGAGATGACCGTCGAGAAGTCGGCGGATCTCTTCAAGCGCGCGTCGGCCCCCGTCCGTTGTGGGGTCAGCAAGTGCAGTGAGCGTTTCCGGAGCAAACGAGATGAGCACCGGAGCTGGCGCGTTGTTCACGGCATCAGCGACCCGATCGAGTGCGTCTGCAGGATCAAGTTCGATGGCGTTGGCACGCCGCGCGAGCGGCGATCGGGCGTCGGCCACGAAGCCGAGGTCGATCCGCGCTGACAGTGTGGTGTCCTCGACGATGACGAAGGTGACGAGCGTGTCGAGGATGACTTGGTCCTCGGCAGTGAGATCGATTCGAACCGGAATGGCCCCCGGCGAGCTTCGCAGCATCTCGCCGACCTCGTCGTTGGGCAGGGTGATCATGAACAGATCACCGGACCCGAGCGCAATCTCGCTCAGGTCTTTGATGACAAAGTTTGCGATATCTGGGTTCCCCGTCGGCGGGTCTGTGATCGTGTCGAGAATCCGCTCAGGCTCGTCGATCGGCCGGAACACCCGAATCTGCAGGTGTCTTCCCGGCTGCAGGTTCGGTAACCGGACGGTGAGGGACACCTCGGCCTCGCTGACAAAGGTGGTCTGGGACACGAGGTCGATGCGGTCGGGTCCACGCTGGGCGCTGGCGGCTCCGGTCGCGACACCGAACGCAACAGCGACGACCGCCACCAGCAGGAGCGTAAGGCGACGGATCACAGGTCTCGCCGAAGGACGGTCAGTTGATGTGCAGCCGGCACAAAACCCAGCCTCTTATAGAGCGAGAGGGCTGCGGCATTGGCCTCTTGGGTGTTGACCCAACACGTGGTGACGTCGCGGCGGCGTAGCCAGTGGAGCGCGTCTGCAACGAGGTCGATTCCCAGTCCGAGCCCCTGCCGGTCGGGGTGCACGGCCAGACGCTGGAGGTAGCCCTGGGTGCCTGCCCGACCGGTGACTGCGTAGCCGATGACGTCGGGGTTGCGAACGACACGAAGGCGGGTGGCGGGCGTGGCGTTGATCGCCTCGTACAGCCCGTCGCGGTCGAGTTGCCAGAACGCCTCAAAGGTCTGGCGATCGACGTCGAGGATCGCATCGATATCGCTGCTGCGCCCTCGGCGGAGTCCCCGGACCCGCCGCGGACGTTCGGGGAGCGGACCCCGCAGGTCGTGGCGCAAGAGGTGCAGGGCCTCGTGTTCGGTGAAGCCATCGGCAGTGAGCATGTCGCGTTCGGAGGGGCCGACCGCCGCAGTGACGACGGAGCGGAAGCCGTCCTCTCGGAGATGAGCCCGGATGCGTTCGAGGGTCGAGGGGGTGAGCGTGGAGGCACTCGAAAGTGGAACGAGATAGGCGAGGTCGTCGCTGCCTCGCCAGCTCCCGGCCCGGACTCGGGCCAAGTCGACGGTCAACGCATTCATCCCCATGCCGGAAGTAACGATACGCCGTCAGGCCCGAGGGGTACGATCGTCAGGGTGCTGTTGCTGGTGAGTGACGAGCGGTGCCTTGAGCACACGGCAGGGACGTTTCACCCCGAACGTCCCGATCGGCTGCGTGCGGCGGCGGCTGGCGTCGCCGAATCTGGGGTGGTCGATGCTGTCGACTCTCGGCTGCCGCGGCTCGTGACCGACGACGAGATCTGTCTCGTGCACGACCGTGCCCTCCTCGATCACGTCGTTTCCGTCGACGCCAATGGCGGTGGTCGACTCGACTCGGACACGGTGATGAGCGCAGGAAGTCTGCTCGCTGCGCGCCTGGCCGCCGGGTCGGTGCTCACGGCGGTGGAGGGTCTGCAGGAATCGGACCAGCACCACAGCGCGTTCTGCGTCATTCGCCCACCGGGTCACCATGCGACCCCCACCGACTCGATGGGGTTCTGTCTGTTCAACTCGGTTGCGATCGCCGCTGCGACGCTCGCTGATGCAGGTGAGCGGGTGGCGATCGTTGACATTGACGCGCATCACGGCAACGGCACCCAGGATATCTTCTACGACGACCCGCGGGTGTTGTTCGCGTCGATCCACCAGTCGCCCTTGTACCCCGGCACAGGAATGCTCGACGAGCGGGGGAGCGGTGGCGCGGTCGGCACCATCATCAATGTGCCACTCCCGCCCGGCGCGACGGGCGACATTGCTCGGGCTGCAGTCGACGACATCATCATTCCGGCCATCGAGGCCCACGGGGCATCGTGGCTGTTGATCTCTGCCGGCTTCGACGGCCACCGGGCCGACCCGATCACCGCACTCGGCTATTCATCGGCCGACATGGCTGACCTGGTCGGGGCGCTCGCCGCCACTGTCGCGCCGGGCCGAGTCGTCGCTGCGCTCGAAGGTGGGTACGACCTCGACGCCGTCCGTGATTCGTCTGCGGCGGTCACTGCGCAACTCGTCGGCGAACGGATCCGACCCGAGTCGCCCACGAGCGGCGGGCCTGGCATTGAGATCGTCCGTGCTGCCCACGACCTGCATCACGACCGGTGAGCCTGGAGCCATGAGTTCCTTGCCGGGGTCGGCTGTCGCCACTGCTCGAGCGGCCGTGGCGCCGCTGGCTTCTGCATTCGCCGGTGCGGGGTATCGGCTCTATCTCGTCGGTGGGCTCGTCCGCGACGACCTCCTCGGACGTGTCCGCGACGACGTCGACTACGACCTCACCACCGACGCTCGGCCCGAAACCATCAAGACGCTCGTCGATCGTTTCGCCGATGCGGTGTGGACTGCCGGTGAGCGATTCGGCACGGTCGCCTGCCGCATCGGTGGGGTCGTCTATGAGATCACGACCCACCGGGCCGATGCGTACGACGAGTCGTCGCGCAAGCCGATCGTCGAGTTCGGCGACAATGTCCACGACGATCTTGCTCGGCGTGACTTCACCGTCAACGCCATGGCAATCGATCTCGCCGATGGCGCCCTCGTTGACCCGTTCGGTGGCGGTGCCGATCTCGAGGCGGGCCGGTTGCGCACGCCCCTCGATCCCGAGATCTCGTTCTCTGATGACCCGTTGCGGATGCTTCGCGCGGCGCGCTTCATCGCCACCCTCGGTCTCGCACCCGAACCCGCACTCGTCGCTGCGGTCGGCGCAATGCGCGAACGCATGGTGATCGTGTCGGTCGAGCGTGTGCGAGACGAACTGCAGAAGATGTTGTTGCTGCCGGACCCTCGTCCGGGCTTCCTGTTCCTGTCGTCAACCGGCCTGCTGGCTGATGTGCTCCCGGCGATCGCCGCGCAGGGACTCGATGCGGATCGCGTCGCCGCGCGCACCGTTGCCGTCACTCCCGAACCGGCAGACCGCTGGGCGGCCCTGCTTCTCGACGCACCAGCTCCCGATCGTGAGGGCGAACTCCGTCGCCTGAAGCCCAGCGGGGAACTTGCCCGGTCGGTGGCGTGGCTCACCGATACCGCGTCATGGCTCGAGGTAGGCACGGTGCCGACATCGGCGGAGGCGCTGCGGCGCTCGGCGGCAGCGGCCCCGGATGGCCTCACCCTCGAGGCTCGTCTGTCGTTCGTTGTGGCCCTACGGGCGGG
>CAJWHS010000030.1 GCA_913041415.1 uncultured Acidimicrobiaceae bacterium
CGGCGCGACAGTGGTTGCCGCAGTTGTCGGCGCGACAGTGGTTGCCGCAGTTGTCGGCGCGACAGTGGTTGCCGCAGTTGTCGGCGCGACAGTGGTTGCCGCAGTTGTCAGCGCGACCGTGGTTGCCGCAGTTGTCGGGACGACGGTGGTGCTCGGGCGGGAGCCCTGCGCGGACGCAGGTGGCGCGCCGATCGTCTCAACGACCGGGAGTGCGATGGCCGCAGCGGCGGCGCCAACGCCGAGGTTCCTAAGAAGTTTGCGGCGGCCCATGTGCTCGACCGGCGGGATGGTGAGTTCGATTAGTTCGACTGCGGCGAGTTCGTCGAGGGCGAGCCAGACGGCGTCGACCGAGGCTGGACCAAAGCCCGCTTCGTTGAGGGCGACGCGCATCGCCTCCACGTCGTGTTCACCGTCACAGAGCTCGAACACGATGGCGGCGCTCTTGTTGAGCGCGCTCGCTTCGTTGCGATCGGGATGGAAGACGAGGATCTCGTCGTGCACCTCTTGTACGATTAGGCCTTCGCGTTGGGTTGCAGCCATGCCGTGAGCCTCCGAATGTCGCTCGGCGATGCGGACCATAGCAGTAGTGAGAGAACGCCGGAAGCTCCTTCGGGTCGCTGCGGTAGTGGCTCACCCCACTCGCTAGATTTCCAGTTGATGATGCCTCGATCACCTCGCTTCGTGTCGGCACAGCCCGACACGCCGTGGTTCGTCTGGCAGTGCCACGTGTATGTCCACAACCTCTTGAATCTTGGCGTCCCGGCCGAGCGGCTGACCGCACTGTTCGCGCTTGAACCCGGCGCCAACCCAACCCCGGAGTTGGCCGCCCTGCAGCGCCGCTTCACCGACGTCGGTATCGAGATGTTCGTCGACGAGCGAGACGAACGTGGCCGCCGCTATCCCCCTTCGATCCAACCGCACCTGATCGAGCGCTGGCTCCGGGCAAACCCGGCCCGGGTTGACGAGCCAACGCTCTTCCACGACTCCGACGTCGCCTTTCGCTGGCTCCCTGACTTTGACGCAATGTTGCGCGCCCATCCGGGTGCGTGCCTGCTGAGCGACTCCGACCGCTACATCGGGTTCGACTACCTCCACCGGGTGTGTGAGCAAATCCAGGCCGAGCGCGACACCCTTCCCGAAGATGATCTAATCGAACGAATGGCGGCGGTCGTCGGTCTCGACGCCGCCATCGTCCGGGACCACCGAGGCGAGGCCGGTGGCGCCCAGTACCTCCTCACCGGGATCGGGCCAGACGTGTGGTCGAAGATCTACGACGACTCGCTTGCGATGCGCGAACTCTTCGACGACTACGTCACCGAGCACGGCCTCCGTCGCGACCCCGCCGACTACCTCCAGGTCTGGACCGCCGGGATGTGGGCGTACCTCTGGAACCTCTGGGCCGCCGGCTACAAGACGACCGTGCACACCGACCTCGCCTTCCTCTTCGGAGCTGCCGATCTCGACGATGCGTCGCCGATCCTCCACATCGCCGGCAAGACCGAGCCGCAGCAGTCGGGCCGCTTCGACAAGGTCGACTGGCACGGCCTGAACCCGCTGGAGACCGTTGCGGTCCAGCCCTACGTCTTCGATCACCATGATTCCGGATCGGTGGCGGAGGCCTACGGCGAGCTCATCCTCGACGCTGCAGGCGTATCGGTACCAGGGCTAGTCGAGGCGGAACCCGCCTGCCACTGGCGTCTGCTGAGCTGGTGCGCCAACAGCAACGAGATGTGGGACGTCGAGCACGTCCACATCGGGTTCGCCGATCAAGAGGTCGAGATCGTCACCCACCTAACGTCGGGTTCGGCCGGGGCCGGGTTCGAGTCCGCGCACGCGTTCGACGAGAGCGAACGGTTCTGGGGTGGTCGAGCCGAGCACCGTCCGGACTGCCGACCCGAACTGTTCATCGGGGTCGAAACCGACCGGCCGGCGATCCCATCGCTTATCACGCTCACGCACGCCAACGGCGATCACCGTTCCCACCACGTCTTGGTGCAGCGCAGTGACAACGGCAGCGACTGGCGCACCGTGCGCACCGAACCGCTCTCGGCCGACGCCGGCACCCAGGTCGTGTGGTACCGGCCGGCCGAATCGCCCCGTGCTGGGGCCTGGCGCCTCGTCGTCGACGAGACATCGAGCGGGTTCGCCTGGGACGTCGCCCGACTCGAGCTACACGGTGGCGACCGACGCCAGAAAGTTGATTTCGCTGGGTCGGGGGACGCCGGCCCAGGCTTCGGTGTCGAGCTCCTTAACGGCGACGGCGCGTGGGGAGGCAGGCCCGACGAACACGGCCGATTCCATCTCACCGGGTCGCATCCCGACGGCGTTGACGTCGACCGGATCGTTCTTGAGCAGGGGCTGGACCACTGGGCGTCGGTGGCAACCCTGCTGCGGGGCGACGACGGCAAAGAGTGGTGCGAGGTACGACGCTTCGACGATCTCGTTCCCGGGCACAATGATCTCCTGCTCGGAGGCGAACCGGTCCACCGACGCCGCAGGCGTCGGGTTGCGCGCGCTGCCGTTCGTCCGGCCCGCGTCGGGACCCCGACGTTTGCCGACCCGTTCGCCGACCGTCGGATATTGGTTGCCATAGCGTCGTATCGCGATCGCGACATCGCCAAGACGGTCCTCAGCGCACTGACGCAGGCCGCTCATCCCGAACATCTCCGGTTCGCAATTTGTCACCAGTTCGACGACGAGACACGCGACTTGCTAGCGCCGTGGGTCGACGATCCCCGCTTCCAAATTGATGCGGTCCCCCACCAACTGTCAGATGGAGCGTGTTGGGCGCGACATCGCACATTCGGGGCTTACGACGACGAGCCGTTCCTGCTCCAGATCGATGCGCATACCCGCTTCGCTGCTCGATGGGATGTTCGCTACGTCGAGATGTTGACGTCGATCGACGCGGACCTCCCGCTGCTCACCTCATATCCACCCGGGTTCAAAGTCGACACCGACGGGCGCGCTACCTATGACCTTGAGGTCGGAGTGCAGGCGCTGGTCATCGAGGCTTTAAACGACGACCTCACCACCCGACAGAAGACCGACGTCGTTGCCGACCGGTCGGCACCGATCCCCTCCCCGAGCGTAGCCGCCGGCCAGATCTTCACGCTCGGCCGCTTCTGCTGCGACGTCCCCTACGACCCGAAGCTGTACTTCAACGGCGAGGAGATCAGCCTGGCAGCGCGGGCCTTCACCAGCGGGTACGACCTCTATGCGCCCAACGAGAATCTGATCTGGCACCGCTATGACCACGACGAACCCAAGCACTGGGACGACGACTGTCACGACGACCGCCAGCGGCGGGCGATCGAGCGGCTGCGCGTTCTGTTCCAGGGCGACCATCGAGTCCTCGGTCCGTATGGGCTTGGCTCGGTGCGGTCGCTGGCCGCGTTTGAGCGCCACGCCGGCATCCGGCTGCGGGGGCATGGTCACGATGGCCCGATAACGATCGAGATCCCGACGGCAGTCGTCGTCCCACGAGACGACTACGAAACGCTCGTCGTCGTTTTCCTGGACGTCGACGGCGACGAAGTCGCCCGACGCGATTTACGCGACCCGGCCGTGCTCGACGGGTCGCGTAGACAGGTGACACTTCACGAAGTGGACTCAGCGCTCGCCCGGGCCGAGCGCTACCTCATCGTCCCGACCCGCCGCAACGGCGCAATCGGCGAGGTTGTGGCCCGGCCGCTCTGACCGGACCGTTAACGTCACCTCATGCAAACGGATCGGACCGTCCTGGTTACTGGAGCTGGCGGGTTCATCGGCGGCCACTTGGTCGCCCGCCTCCTCGCCGAGGGGCGGCGGGTTCGCGCCATCGACGTCAAGCCGCTCAAGCGGTGGTACCAGCACCACGAAGCAGCAGAAAACGTCGTCGCCGACCTGCGCCATCGTGTGGCCTGCGAGCACGCCATCGTTGAGGTCGGTGCGGTGTACCACCTTGCGAGCGACATGGGCGGTATGGGGTTCATCGAGGGCAACAAGTGGGCGTGCATGGTCAACGTGCTCATCGACACCCACCTCCTCGACGCCCTTCGCAACCACGAGCTGGAGGCGTTCTTCTACGCGTCGACTGCGTGCGTGTATCCGGCCGGGCTCCAGGACGAGACGGAGGCCCTCGGCCTGCGGGAGGCCGACGCCTATCCGGCCGATCCCGAGGACGGCTACGGCTGGCAAAAGCTGTTCGCCGAACGGTTGTGTCTCAACCATCGCGATGACTTCGGCACGCCGATCCGGGTCGGCCGCTATCACAACGTTTACGGGCCCAAGGGCACCTGGCGGGGTGGGCGGGAGAAGGCGCCAGCGGCGATCTGCCGGAAGGTGGCCGAGGCGGTGCTGACTGGTCGCCACGAGATCGACATCTGGGGTGACGGCGAGCAGACCCGCAGCTTCATGTTTGTCGACGACGGGATCGAGGGCACTCGCCGACTCACCAACAGCAACGTCACCACGCCGCTGAACATCGGCAGCTCTGAGATGGTGACGATCAACGGTCTCGTCGACATCGTGTCGACGATTGCCGGGGTCGACCTCGAACGCACTCATGACCTCTCAGCACCGCAGGGGGTCCGCGGTCGCAACAGCGACAACACCCTGATCAAAGCTGAGCTGGGGTGGAGTCCGTCGATCCCGCTGCGGGCCGGTCTGGAGCGGACCTACGAATGGATCTTCGACCGGGTGGCCGAGAACCGAGCCTGAACGGTCAACGCCAAAACGGGTTGCGTTCCATCTCATTCCATAGCGCAGACGCCGTCTCGACCGGGAAGTGCTCGAGTCGGATGTGAGCGGAGTCGGTCGACCGGAGCTGCTCGACCATTTCGTCGACAGGCTGCTCCCGGGTGAGCCGGAGTGAAAAGCCAGGTAGTTCTTCGTGATCGCTAAACATCAACCCGATCGCGACATCGTCGGGCAGGCCCCAGCGCAGGTGACGTCGCTGACCAACGAGGTGGGCAGCGGCGGCCGCACCGAGGAAGAACCCCGAGCCGGACAGGAAGGTGTTGCCGGGCAGATCGTCGAGCTCGGCGAGATCCTCGATCGCTTTCCCGGCCCCGACCCAACCTTCGTGCACGAGCTGCGAGCGGAGCGCATCGGTCCACGCCCACGCACCCGCGTAGCCGATCGACTTGCGTCCGGCAACGAACCGGCGCAACCGAGGGAGATCGATCATGCTGCTGAGGTTCGTGCGGAAGAAGAAGTCGTAGTCACCCCGCAGGGCCTTGAGCGCGTGGATGGTCTTGCTGAGCATGCCGGGCACGCCACCGAGTCGATGGCGAGGAGGCACGAGCGATAGGTAGTCGGCGTTCGGATCCTCAATAACGTGGTGGACGAGACCGTCGAGCAGGTCATGCCGCACACCGTTTTCGCACAGGAGGAAGACATCGACGTCGGGACACTCGGCGTCGACGTAATCGATCAGCGCCCGCCAGTAGCCATCGAGGTAATGCCGGTACAGCGGTCGATCGACGGCGACGATCACGAGCACCGCCGTGCGGGGCGTCACGGTTCGACCGACGTCCGGATCGGATACCCGAGGGTGATGAAGTCGCGCTCGTAACGCTCGTTTACCAACCGAAGCGTTTCGGGGGTGAAGAAATTAGCTAAGGGTCGCAACGACGTCCGCTGCACCCGTTCGTTGCGGAGGCCTCGCGCCTCAAGGAACCGGTCGAGTGCATCGGGCAGCGCCTCGAAGGCAAGCACCTCAATCGACGGATCGGGATCGCCGTTGCGAGCTCGCAAAAAGTGATGCTGCGGTCGCACGTGAATCAAGAGGTTCGCCCACCCGCGCTCGGCGCCCGCCGCATGGACGTCCCATCCATCATCGACATCCGTCGGGATCGCAGCGAGGAACTCCTCGAACGTGTTGTGACTCGGGACGAACGAGTCCGGGAAGTGAGTGGCGATGGTCTGGCGCCAGAGATGATCCGAGATCAGCCGCTGGTATGGATCGCGTACGATCGCGAACCAATCGAACTCGGCGAACACCCGGCCGGCGAAGACCGCCAACTCGCCAGCGGTGAGGTGCTGGTACTCGAACCAGCGGTTCGCGTGATAGCCCTCACCGATCCACTCGTGGCCATTGTCGCTCGAGCCATCACGATCTCGGAACAACAACTCAACGGCAGTTCCGGCGGTCTTGGGAATGTGCACGTGGACGAGGCGATGGCGTCGGTAGACGGGCATGTGGTCGCCGACGTTAGCGGACGGTCACAGGGATGGGACGACCGTCTTGCGACGCTGTTCGAAGATCGGCGATGTAGTCTCGCCGACCACTCCGTCGAGGCTGGTGATCTCGGGCAGCACCACGTTTCGCAGATGATCGGCGCCGCGCAAGGTCAACTACATGAGCATGTCATCGGCGCCGATCGGGAGAAAGATGCCGACGACGTCCGAGGTGCCAAAAGATGGGTGACGATTGTCTGCGCCGCGCCGGGCGTCTTGGGACTGAGCGTGCTGCAGGCTCGAGTCAGCGACGCAAGGTCAGCCTCGGCGTGGTGGACGCCTACCACAACACGTCGTTCAAGATCGCAGGTCGGATCGAAGGCCGTGCTACCCGCCTGGCCCGCCCTCTGGGCGACCACGCGATTCGGCTGCTGGGCATCTGACTGGAGCTTGGCAAGAATTTTCTACTGACTCCATCAAAGTGACTGTGGCAACGCTGATCTCCCGTTCATCGTTCGAACGGTTTGAGCGAAGCTCGCGTGCCTGCGACGCTCGTCTTATGGCGATCACCGAGTATCAGCTTTCCGACCGCTTCCTAAAGGATGACGGTCGCGTCTTCCTGACGGGTGTGCAGGCCCTGGCCCGACTGCCAATCGAGCAAATGCGCATCGACAGGCGCAACGGACTCAAGACCGCAGCGTTCATCTCCGGCTACCCCGGATCGCCCCTCGGCGGCTTCGACATGGAGCTCGAAAAGGCACTACGGGTTGCGACCGATGTCAACGTCGTGCTCCAACCTGCCGTCAACGAAGAACTCGGCGCGACCGCCGTGATGGGGAGCCAGCTCGCTGCCGAACAGCCCGACGCAACCTATGAGGGTGTCCTGGGCATCTGGTACGGCAAAGGCCCAGGTATCGATCGGGCAGGCGACGCTCTCCGCCATGCGAACTTCACCGGCACCTCCTCGAAGGGCGGAGCGATCGCCCTCGTCGGCGACGACCCCGCGGCGAAGTCATCGACGATCCCGTCGTCGTCCGATGCCACGATCTACGACCTCCACATGCCGCTCTTCTACCCGGGCGACGTGCAGGAGGTCGTCGACCTCGGCCGTCACGCCGTGGCCCTCAGCCGCATGACCGGTCTCTGGACCTCGATGAAGATCGTCTCCCCTGTCGCCGACGGCTCTGGCACGGTCGATCTCGGCCTCGATCGGGTCGAGATCGTCACCCCCGATCTCTCGACCCCCGGCGACCCGAACGGCACGATCTACGAGCCGCGACCCGAGGGGCGTCTCCTCACTCCGAAGACGCTCGAACTCGAACGTGACTTCCGCACGATCCGGTTGATCCTTGCCCAGCGCTACGCGACGGCGAACAAGCTCAACCACGCCACCGCCGATCCGAGCGACGCGTGGATCGGGCTTGTCGCCACCGGCTACACGTACCACGAGCTTCTCGAGTCCCTTCGCCGACTGGGGCTGCCGACAACGGCCGATATCGAGGCCGCCGGCATCCGGCTGCTCCACACGCAGATGCCGTTGTCGATCGACCCGAACAACATCCGCAACTTCGCTCGCGGGCTCGACGAGATCATCGTCGTGGAGGAGAAGAACCCGACGCTCGAGTGGCTCGTGAAGGACGCGCTCTACGGCGGCCCTCACCAGCCCCGTGTCGTCGGCAAACGCCATGAGGACGGCCGCCCGCTGATGGCCGAACACGGCATCCTCGACGCCGGCGCGATGGTCACGGGGCTGCGGGAACGGCTCAGTGCGCGCATCGCCGACCGGCTTGCTCCACCGACACCACCGAAGCGAGAAAAGCAACTGCTGCCGCTCTCGGTCGATCGCTCGCCGTACTTCTGCTCAGGATGTCCCCACAACCGTTCGACCAAGGTCCCCGACAACACTCTTGTCGGGGCCGGCATCGGCTGCCACGGCATGGTCCTGCTCATGGACGACAGCAAGGTCGGCGACATCGCCGGCATCACCGCCATGGGAGCCGAAGGTTCGCAGTTCATCGGCATGGCCCCGTTCGTTGAACGTGAGCATTTCATCCAGAACATCGGCGACGGCACCTTCTTCCACTCCGGCCAACTCGCGATCCAGGCATCGGTCGCGGCGGGGATGAACACGACCTACAAGCTCCTCTACAACGGCACGGTCGCCATGACCGGCGGCCAGGACGCTGTCGGCGGCCAGACCGTTCCCGAAATCGCCACCGCGCTGCTCGCTCACGGCGTCGCCGAGGTGCTCGTCACCACCGATGATGTGAGCGCCTATCGCAGCGCCGAGATGCCGGTCGGCCCGAAAGGCCCGATGAAGGTCTGGGACCGCGACCGGGTGGTTGAGGCACAGGAGTACCTCGCCACCATCCCTGGTGTCACCGTGATGATCCACGACCAGGCATGCGCAGCCCAGGCTCGCCGTCTCCGCAAGCGCGGCCTCGTCGAGACTCCGCCCTACCGGATCACGATCAACCACCGCATCTGCGAAGCGTGCGGCGACTGCGGCGCCGTGTCGAACTGTCTGTCGGTGCAGGCGATCGACACCCCGCTCGGCACCAAGACCACAATCGATCAGTCGAGCTGCAATCTCGACTACTCGTGCCAGGAAGGTGACTGCCCCAGTTTCATCCAGATCACGCCCAATCCGAAGGCCGAGAAACACGCGGGCTCGGGTGCCGTCATCGGCGATCTCCCCGATCCCGACCTCATCGTCCCACCCGGCTCGCTCGACCTGCGAATGGTCGGGATCGGCGGCACCGGTGTCGTCACCGTCGCCCAGATCGTCGCCACGGCTGCGATGCTTGACGGCCTGCACGTGCGCGGGCTCGACCAGACCGGCCTCTCGCAGAAAGCCGGACGTGTGAGCGGCGACCTCCGCATCACGACCGACGCGCCGGCGCCATCGAACCTGATCGGCGATGAGGGCGCCGACGTCATCATCGCCTTCGACCTGCTGGGTGCCGCCAGCCCCGCCTCGCTCTCGGCGGGCGACCCGACCCGCACGGTGCTGATCGGTTCGGCGAGCGAGACGCCCACCGGGTCGATGATCGGCAAGCCCGAGGTTGCGTATCCGGAAGTCGACGAACTGCGGACCCAGGTCGCGGCGGCGACGCTGACCGAGCGCAACCGCTACGTCGACGCGGCGGGCATCACCGAACAACTGCTCGGCTCGGCGGCTTCGGCCAATATCTTCCTCCTCGGTTTCGCCTACCAGCACGGTGTGTTGCCGATCGCCGGGACGGCGATCGAGGAGGCGATCCGCCTCAACGGTGTCGCAGTCGAGGCCAACCTGACCGCCTTCGCCGCTGGCCGGGCCGAGGCGGTCTCGGCTGGCACCGTCGTGGCGCACGCAGACAGCCCGCAGGTTCACGTGCCGGCACTACCGGAGAAGCTCGCCACTCGGGCCGACGAACTCGGTGCCGACATCGCACTCCGAGCCGCCGACCTGCTCGCCTACCAAAGTGCTGCACTCGTCGGCCGGTACCTCGACCTGGTCGAACGAGCCGCCGCACTGGGCGACGCATCGTTCACCGAGGCGGTCGCCGTCAGCCATCACCTCCTCCTCGCCTACAAGGACGAGTACGAGGTCGCTCGCCTCCTGACCGGTCCTGAGGCGACCGCCGCCATCACTGCCGCCGGTGGGGCCGGGGCCAAGGCCTCGTGGAAACTGCATCCGCCGATCCTCAAGTCACTCGGCATGAAGCGAAAGATCACCGTCTCCACCCGCGTCGGCGTGCCGATCATGAAGGTGCTCGCAAACGGCAAGCGCCTTCGAGGCACCGTCCTCGACCCCTTCGGCCGCACCCAGATGCGAAAGCTCGAGCGCGAACTGATCGACATCTTCGAATCATCGATCGACACCGTGCTAGCTCGCGTCGCTGCCGGAACCATGACGATCGACGAGGCGACCGACATCGCCTCGTTGCCACAGGCCGTTCGCGGTTACGAAGACCTCAAGATCGAGCGAGCCGGCATCTACCGCTCCAAGCTTGCCACTGCACTGGGCTGATCGGCGCTGACAGCCATTATCAGCTGACTTGGACCAGCGGCCTGCGTTTGTCGACCGCAGCCACGGCAATCACCGCTGCGACAAATGCAACTGCTGGACCAACCCAGCGGACTGAACCGCCACCGATGAGCGCCGCCATGACCGGACCGATCGCAACCGAGATACCCATAACGAGCGACATCGATCCCATGCCCTGACCGAGCCGGTCAGATGGGAAGATCTCGCTGGCATGGATGCCCTGGATCGGTGACATGGCCCCAATACCAATTCCACCGATCACGACGTAGCCGAGGCCGACAAGCGGATTTCCGCTAAAGCCCAGGAAGCCCACACCTAATGCGATAGCGGCGTACGAAAGCCGGAGCGCCCGAGCTGAACCGACCCGTTCGACGATCCAGATCACCGGGAGTCGCCCGATGAACTGTGCAGTTCCTCGAGCACCCGCCAGCCACGCAGCCGTGGCGAGCGGGAGGCCCGCCGACGTCATGATCGTCACCTGGTAAACGAGCACGATGCCGATCGTGATACCGATGGCGAAGCTTGCGATCGCATGTCGTCGAGCGGAAGGGTCGTTCAGGAACGCCAAACCGCGGCTCGGCGTCTGCTCAGTCTCAGACGTCGGTGTCGTGGGAAGCGCAACTGCCAGGCCAACGAGCGCTACGCCAGCGATAACCCCGAGAACGCGCATCGTGAGGCGCCAGTCGCCGGTCTCAACGAGAGCAGCCGTGAACGGGATGTAAATCGTCGACGCAAACGCGCCCCAAAGCGTGAGCACACCGACCGAGCGAGCTGGTGCTCGAGGCGCGTAGCGGACAGCCAGCGTCTGAGTCACGTGGTAGAAGGCAAAGGCACCTAGCGCCGCACCACCCGCCGAGGTGCCACCAATGAAGACCGCAAGAGAGTCAGTGGTTGAGGCCAGCCCAAACCCGACGGCCCCCACGACACCAGTCGCTGCGAGAGCTGGCCGAAACCGCTGGAGGTCGATCAGCTTTCCAGCAACTGGAGCCACGGCTGCGCCGAGCAGGCCGGTTGCACTAAACGACCCAACGATCCACGCCTCGGACCAGCCGGTGTCGTCGAGGATGGGATCAAGGAGCACGCCGAACGCGTAAAACCACGTCCCGTAGCCAACAATCGTGAGCAGGCCGAGCAGCGAGACCGGCATCCAGGGGAACGGCGGGCTCGGTGCCTTCGTCATCGGTACTCGACGGACTCCGAAGCGCGGTCGCCGTAGTAACCCGACGGGATGTAGAGCGTCGGGATCCCAAGGCCCCGCATCATTTCGACATTACGCGGGTCGTCATCGGCGCACAGTTGGATCTCCGCACCGGCCGCCCGCAGGAGTTCGAGTTGGCCGGCTTTCCACGTGGTGCTGGGCGCACCCTGGCGAGGGCCGCGCAGGATCAGCCAGTCATGACGGATGTTGTTCGTCGTGAGCCAGCTGATGGTGGCGTCACGGATGTCGTCGATGCGGGCGGTGAGGATCACCAGACAGACCGCAGGCGACACCGATGCCGCGAGCGCCCGCCCGTGGGCGATGACGGAGTCGTCGACGCATGCGTGGAAGAAGCCGGTCCAGTCCTTGTCCTTCGACGCCTCAGCCTCGAGATAGTGCTGGCGATGGGCGGCATCGGAGATGACACCGTCGAGATCAAGCACGACAGTCGGGCCGCCGATTGGTCGACCGGTATTCGAGATCCAGTTATCGGGATGATCCATGAGAACGCCGGGGCTCAGTCCTCTTCGTTGTCGACGGCGCCTTCGGCGATCGCCGAGACGACGCCGGGATCGGCGAGGGTCGTGGTGTCGCCCAGATCGCGGCCGTCGGCGACGTCGCGCAGCAAGCGGCGCATGATCTTGCCGGAACGGGTCTTCGGCAGGTCAGACACGAGGAACACGGCCTTCGGACGGGCGGTCGGGCCGAGCTTCTTCGACACGTGCTGGCGGATCTCTTCACGGAGTTCGTCCGACGCCTCAGCTGATCCGACCAAGATCACGTATCCGACGATCGCCTGACCCGTGACATCGTCGGTGGCCCCGACGACCGCCGCCTCGGCAACGGCCTCGTGGTCGACGAGCGCCGACTCGACCTCGGCGGTAGAGATGCGGTGACCCGAGACGTTCATGACGTCGTCGACGCGACCAAGTAGCCACAGGTAACCGTCGGCATCGATTCGGCACCCGTCACCTGCGAAGTACCGGCCTTCGTACTCGGACCAGTAGGTGTCCTTGTAGCGCTCGGGATCACCCCAGATACCGCGAAGCATGCCGGGCCAGGGGCGGGTGAGCGTGAGGTAGCCACCACCCTCCTCGACCGCGTTGCCCTGGTCGTCGACGACCTCAGCGAACACGCCCGGAATGGTCTGGGTGGCCGAACCCGGTTTGGTCGTGGTGACGCCCGGGAGCGGCGTGATCATGTTGCCGCCGGTCTCGGTCTGCCACCAGGTGTCGACGATCGGGCACGACTCGGCACCGATGTGTTCGCGGTACCACATCCACGCTTCGGGATTGATCGGCTCACCGACGGTGCCGAGCACACGCAGGGTTGAAAGATCACGACCAGCCGGCCACTCCGGACCCCACTTCATGAAGGTGCGAATGGCGGTCGGGGCGGTGTAGAGCTGGGTGACGCCGTAGCGCTCAATGATGTCCCAGAGGCGATCCTTCTTCCACGTGGCCCGGTCGCCCTCTCGCTCTTCGGAGCGGGGCGTGTCCGGGGTGCCCTCGTACATGACCGACGTGGCGCCGTTCGTGAGCGGGCCGTAGACGATGTAGCTGTGGCCGGTGACCCAGCCGATATCGGCTGCACACCAGTACACGTCGGTTTCGGGCTTGAGGTCGAAGACGTACTTGTGGGTGAACGCCACCTGGGTGAGGTACCCGCCGGTGGTGTGCATGATGCCCTTGGGCTTCGCCGTGGTGCCCGAGGTGTAGAGGATGTAGAGGAGCTGCTCGGAGTCCATCGGCTCGGCGAGGCAGTCGGCCGAGGCGTCGGCCATGAGGTCGTGCCACCAGTGATCGCGGCCGTCGACCATCTCGGGTCCGGTGTTGCAGCGGTTGACGACAACGACGTTTTCAACGGTCGGCGCGCCGACATCCAAGGCTGCATCGACGTTGGGTTTGAGAGCGGAGGGCTCACCTCGGCGATAGCCGGCGTCGGCGGTGATGACGAGCTTGGCTTCGGCGTCTTCGCAACGATCGGTGATGGCGTCGGGTGAAAAACCGCCGAAGATCACCGAGTGGGCGACCCCGATCCGGGTGCAGGCGAGCATCGCGATCGGAAGCTCAAGCACCATCGGCATATAGATGGCGACGCGGTCCCCCTTTTCGAGGCCCAAGCCCTTGAGCACGTTGGCGAACTTCTGCACGTCGGTGAGCAGTTCGGCGTAGGTCATCGTGATCGTGTCGCCGGGCTCACCCTCCCAGTGGAACGCGACCTTGTCGCCTTTGCCGGCCTCGACGTGCCGGTCGAGGCAGTTGTAGGAGAGGTTGAGCTCACCGCCGACAAACCATTTCGAGAACGGCAGCTCCCACTCGAGCACGGTGTCGAAATCCTTGTGCCACGTGAGCAACTCACGGGCCTGGCGGGCCCAGAAGGCCTCGAAGTCGGCCTCGGCCTCATCCCACATCGAACGGTCGTTAGCGTTGGCCTGCGCCACGAACGCTGCCGACGGTGGGAACCGCCGGTTCTCGCTCTCGTAAATCTCGATCGAACCTTCGGCCACGGTGGCTCCCCCTAGATGAACGGCGCTGAGCTGAAGGTCAGACAGTACCTGAGCTGTTCCGATGGCACCGCAGAGGCCTGCGTCGAAGAACCCGCCCACGAGTCATCCCGTAGGAACCGACGACACCTCCGCATCAGAACGTAGCTCTCCCTCGATCACAACCCCGCCCGACGCCGATGCAGCGACGATGTCGGGCTGGAGCATCGCCGTGACGAGTTTGTTGGCGAGGGTGGCTGATGTGGCCGCGAACCACATCGGCACCAGCAACGGATACCGCCCTCGGTCCTCAGGGGCGATGCACGGTGCGCCGACACTGATCGCAACACAGCGCGCGGGAAGGCCGGCATCGTCAGGGGTGAGCGCCGAGTAGGCGATCGTGTCTCCGGCGGCGACCGCTGCTCGGATGGCATCCGGGCCCAGGGCGAGGACCACCCGATCCGGCGGTGGAGATTCATTCGACAGCAGCTGGTGGAAAACCCACTCCCACTCAGTCTGATCCGTACCCACGGCCGTGTGGGGAGGTCGGCCGATTTCGACGAACACTGCACGGAGGAGATCGAGATCCAGAGGTGGAACGTCGTCCGACGCGTAGAGGTGCACCGCTCGGGTGCCGATCGCTCGTACCTCGAGCGCGCACGGCACGATCGGAGCGGCCAGCGCGAGGTCGAACAACGCTCCGCCGACACCCTGGTCGAGCGCGTCGCACAGTCCTCGTCCGTCGCCCGGGCGGACATCCCATCGCCCTTCCTCCGCGGCTGCCATCGCCTCAAGCGAGGCCTCCATCCCGAACGGGAAACCGAAGAACGTCACGTCGACCGTCGGATCGATCTGAGCGAGTTCAACCTCGATCGTCGTCGGGGCGACCGCCTGCGGAGGCGCTGAGAGGGTCGGTCGTTCGCCGGATCCGCAGGATGCAGCGAGCGTCAACGCAACGAGGAGCGGGGCGAAGCGCATGGACGGCACAGCTGCAGTGTGACCCTCACGCCGTTCCAACGAGAAGACGGTCGCGGCAGAGCGACAAGGAGGTACACGGTCATTGTTGTGCCCTTACGCTCCTAGGTGTCCACGCCGATACCACCGTCCCATCCGCGCACGACGCGATTGCTGGCAGCGGAGCGGTTGAGCGCACCGGCTTCTGCGCTTTAGTCGGCGAAAAACGCCTGCCAGCTGGCGAGGGCTTGCGGGTGGGTGCCTCGGCCGGTCTGGCTGGCAGGCCAGTCGGCGTCGGGCTGGTTGAGCGGGTTGTGTTCGAGCTCAGCGCCGTAGACGAGGAAGTGCTTACGGTTCACAGCGAAGTACCAACGCCCCTTACGTCGTTCGTACACGTCGTGGTACTGGATGGCGTGGTTGATCCACCGCTCGCTGTCGGGACCGCCGTCTTGAATCTCGGCCTTGCAGTACACGACGCCGGTGGCCGATTTACCATCGTCGGCCAGCACGATGTGATGGGTGCCGATGTTCAGAAAGGTGACGCCCACCGTGCGCAGTGCGTCGGTCATCAACTGGTGAAGACAACCGCGGCCAGAGAGCGTCGAGCTGATTCGGACATCGGGAACGTAGAGCTCCACCAGCGCGTCGACGTCCTTGGCGTCGATGAAGAAGGCGTAGGCATCGGCGAGTTGACGGATCTCGGCGTACGCCAATGCTCGTTCGACAGCGTCCATTTTGCGGATGGTACGACGCTATGGGAGACATCGCGGTATGCGCACCCGTTTCGTCCTAGCCGCCCTCATGCTCATCGCAGCCGGTTGCGGGGGTGGGAACACCGACGAGACCACCGCCACGACAACGACAGCAGCACCGACGACCACAACGGCGGCCCCCACCACGACCGATGCCACCGTCCCATCGACCGACGCATCGACGACCACGACCAGTGCGCCCGAACCCGTGATGTTCACCGAACGCGGGCCGTACGGCGTCGGCATCGCAACCCTCAACCTCGGCGACCGTCTCGCCGACGTCTACTACCCGGCGATTCCCGAGCTTGACGCCCGGACGGAGATCTTCGATTCGCTCTCGGTCTTCCCCGAGGAACTCCAGGTGTTTATTCCCGACGAGCTCACCGGCGAGTTCGACACCACGGCGTATCGCGATGCGCCGGTGGTCAACAACGAGCAAGCGTTCCCGGTGCTGGTGTTCAGCCACGGCTCCGGGGGGTTCCGTCAGACGTCGACGTTCCACCTCAGCCACGTCGCCTCGTGGGGGTTCGTCGCGATCACGACCGACCACCTCGAGCGAGGGCTCGCCGCTCAGGCCACGGGCACGCTCGGCGGTGGGGCCGAAAATCAAGACGTGCTCGACGTCCTCAACAGCCTTGATGCGCTGGCCGCCCACCCAGAACTCGGCCCGGTGAGTGACCTCGACCGGGTTGCGATCACCGGGCACTCGACCGGCGGTGGCACGTCGGGCCGTGCGGCGGCGGAAGACGTCATCGACGCCTACATCACGATCGCAGCGGGCACGCCGCAGACCGTGATTCAGAAGCCAGCGGCCGTGTTCGTGGCCGAGAAAGACAAGACCGTCGCACCGGAGCGAAGCTACGGACTGTTCGAGCAGCTCGAAGACGCACTCCTCGTGAACATTGCCAATGCGGGCCACAACAGCTTCACCGACTCCTGTGCGCGCATCTACGAACTCGGCGGTCTCGGCATGCTCGAGGCACTCATCGGCGCCGAACAGGTGGCCCGGGGCGAGGATGGCTGCAAGGAGCCGACAATCCGGCCTGAACTCGCGTACGACGTGCTCAACCACTACACGGTGCAATTCCTGACCGCGCAGTTCATCGATCCGGCTGCCGCCGGCCCACTCGTCGACCTCAGCAAGACCATCACCCCGCTGATCGACTTCCACGTCACGGGTGACCCGCTCGTGGCGTCCTGACCGTCGAGGTGTCGCCGATCGCTCGCTGCGACACCGTCCCGCATTCAGGTTGACAAGGTCTTCGCAAGGCGCGTCGGCGACAGCGTTTTGTTTCACGTTCACCACCACCACCATGAAAAGACCTGCCCTACGCACAACGCAGCGACGGTTGCCGCCTCATTCGGAGCCGCACTGCTAGCACCTGCGGAGAACGGCGTGAACGTCGTCGGCGCGTGGGGCGAAAGCACCAATCGTTGTGTTCAGGGTGGTGAACCTGCTCATCATCGGCCTGATCCCGCTCGCCAAGGTCCTGGCGATCTACGACTGACCAACCGACGTCATACGCGAAGGGGAGGGGTCGTGTGACCCCTCCCCTTCGCGTTCAAGATGGTGCCGCTGGTCTTGGAAACCAAGCCGGCGAATCCCGTGTGCGCACCATTTTCGGGGCATCAGGGCTCTCCGCCTGCACGCGCATCGCGGAAATCCCATACAACATCGACTACGAGGCAATCCCGTAGGCGGGGCACCTCACGAGTTCAGACAGTGATGTCGGTGATGACGTCGACGTCGGTGAACTGGACGTTGAGGGCACGGGCAGCGAACTCCTCGCCACCACGCTGAGTGATCTCGAGTTCGTTGTTCAACTCGGCCTCCTCGGCGGAGTCGAAGAAGATGATCTGGATGATCGTGCCAGGACGGTTGCGATCATGCCCGAGAATGGCGCGACGGGCGTAGGAGACCCCCTTGCCCTCCTCTGCATACTCCTCCAGGAGGCGCACGGCTTCAGCCGATTCCATCTCGAATTCCATAATTTGAACGAATGCCATCGGCTGCTTTCCTTGCTGTTGTTGGTTGATCAAAATGCTCAGACGTCGAAGTTCTGTGGTGTTCGCGCAACCCTCGGCGCTCAGTGCTCAGCGATGTCCGCCATAGCGAGAACATCGGCGCGGGACAGGTCCAGATCGTGAACCGATGACGCATGGGCTGAAACCTGCGCAACGAGATCGTTTTCACTGTCGGTCTGCACGACTACGCCGCAAAAGCACTTCAACGTCAGTGTCATGTCCATGTCCTTTCGAACGGAAGGTTGGCGTTCCATTCCCGCTCGGCTGCTCAACGCTGCCACACCAATATTGTAATTGTCTTGTGACACCACGCATGTGAACGACCAATGAACACTCGCCAGTCGAATCGATCGCTGCGCTCTGCTCCCCTACGCTCCGGAACGTGGAGCTCGAGATTCGGCTGTTAGGAGACATTCGCATCGTCGGTGACGCGGCGACCGTGACTTGCGCCGACCTTCCTGGACCGATCGGCCGCCATCTCCTCACTCGCCTGGTCATCGACCCCTTCCCGGTCAGCCGGGCACGGCTCGTCGATGACGTCTGGGGCGGCAAGGCAACCCGCTCGGTCGGCTCGGTGCTGAATGCCACACTGTCACGACTCCGGACTGCTCTCGACGAGCTGGATCTCGACGGTCGTGAGCTGATCTCCTCATCAGGGGGCAGCGTGAACTTCAAGCGCCCGAAGGGCACCATCGTGGACGTCGAGCTTGCCCATCATCACATCGAATTCGCCCTTCGTGATCTGCGTGCTGGAGACCAGCGGGAAGCAGCTCGCCGCGCCTCGATTGCCTACTCGATCTCGCGTCGACCGCTGCTCACCGGTATCGAACGAGAGTGGCTCGACGTCGAACGAGATCGCATGCACCACGTGGAGCGGCGTTCGCTTGGGCTCCTCGCCGACGTCTCCCTTTCTTCCCATGACTTCGACATGGCCGTGCAACTCGGGCGAGAACTCGTGAGGATCGCCCCGTACGACGAGCGCGCGCACCGAAGTCTCATGAACGCGCTCCAGGCGTCCGGCGATCCCAGCGGAGCGGCCAAGGTTGCAAGCGACTTCACGGAGCGTCTCAATGCCGATCTCGGTGTCACGCCGAGTCCAGGCTTCAAAATCCCGCTCACGACGACTCCGTGACCGAATCGGTCTGCCGGTAGAGCAGCACCCACACCATCGCCATCGCCACGCCGCCGCGGGCAGTCCACAACAACGTCCGCACGAGGTTCGAAGCCATGAGGGTGTCGTGCTGTTCGGGATCGAACCCGTCGAGGAGTTCGCCGTGCACCGGCGCTGCCCAGATCATTGTCACGAGCAGGATCAAGCCCATCAACGCAGCCCCGACGACGGCGAGCACCCGCATCGTCCGCTCTCGTGCAAGCACGAGCAAGGCGACGATCGACAGGCCCTCCAACCCCCACGGCACGACGAGCACGGCCCCGATGCGATCAATGTGGCGACTCTGATAGTTCGGATACGCCTCCGCACCGACGCTCTCGAACAGCGGATAGTGCACAACCTGCACCGTCCAGATCAGACCGACCATCGCCATCGTCGCCGCCGCGTGCACGACGACGGTTACTGCGAGGGTTCGGTCGTTGGTTGCGCGCTCGAGCGCGGGGATGGCCATGGGATGACGGTACGGCGCGCCAGCGGGCTCTGCCGAGCTGTGCTGAGAAGGGGTGGCCGGGACCCACTGAACGGGTGTGCCGATTGTTCCAGCCGTCGCGTCAAATCCAGCTGTTGTCGGGATACGCGCTGCGTTTCGCGCGGTCGCCGGTGAAACGAGAAGCTCGACAAAACCACATGACCAGGGCGGCAACGGCGTTGACACCGCTCCCGACTACGAAAGCATAGGCCGCCCAGCCAACCCGCACATCGGGGTCAAATGCGTCCCAGTCGGACGGCACCAGCAATCCAATCGCCACCGATGCGATGAGGAGAAGGCCGATCGTCGCCACTCCAAGAAGTCCCGCAACGATCGAGAAAAGCCCCGACACCAACAGCCAGCCAGATCGCTTCGACCGCAACGCAAGCCCGAGCCCTGCAGCGGCACCCAGCCAGGCCAGGATCAGCGCGACGCCCACGCCCGGCAGTTCCCAGGCGCCCACGCCGCGATCCACAGCGAGCAGCAAGGCGTCGGGCACCTGGTCGGGTACCAGACTCCACGAATCGTCGAGGTCGACAATCAGCCAGCCGGGTACCAGCAACAACCCAACGCCGACATGGCCGGTTCCGAGGAGCATTCTCTTTGTTCTCTCCACGGTTAGGGATCTCCTCGCCTTCGGCCAGTCCAGCAAACCTATCGGGGTCGGTGCACACCCGGCGAGACCCAAAGACTGGTCAGACGCCCCGACGAGATCACTCATCGGTAGCCGCCGTGATCACGTAGCAAGGTGGCGCCCACAGAAGGCGTCAGGTGACCGTCTCGATCCTGGGGCAAGTCTCAGGTCAACCAGATTCCCAAGTAGGTCACCTGACCCGCCTCATCAAACACGACCACCACAACGCCACCGACGCAGGCGAACTCAGCATCCTCCACCGAAAGTTCACCGTCGACGTTGAGCGGGCCGCCTTCTTCTGCTGTTCGCTGAGTCACCTGTGCGAGTTGGTCGGCATTCAGACTTTCAAAACCACCCTGGATTGCTCGACACCAGCCGGGCGATGTTCCGGTCGAGTCAGCACCTTCACACAACGCACGAGCGATCTGCTGCGTGAGGTTCGTCTTGGTAGCTATGGCGTCAGCCCACGTCTCATGGACCCTCATGTGACTCAACACGACGTCGTATCCCGGGTACACCGCTTCAAGGGCCGTCGCATCCCCAGCCAAGGCTGCGGCAAAAAGCGCTCCTCGTGTTGCGTTACCCGCAGCGCTGAGCATCAGATCCGGTGCCAGCACGCTCTGCGGGGTGATTACTTGGCAGTCCTGCGGACCGAGTGTTGGGGGAAGCGTCGTCGTCGCTGTCGGCGCAGCGGTCGTCGTCGTTGGCGCAGCAGTCGTCGTCGTTGGCGCAGCAGTCGTCGTCGTTGACGACTCAGTCGCCTCTGGCGGATTGCTTTCTTCGCCACAGCCGGCAGTTATAACGGCCAACGACACGAGGACAAGGACGAGGGCACGCTTGATCTGCCGATTCTCATCGAAGCCAACGACGAGTCGTTTCCACACAACGGGTAGTATCGCAGACGCAGCGGACTCGTTGTCCAGCGCGAGGAATCGTTGTGCGGGCGACGCTCCCTCTAGACCGCCACGACCGCAGCGCGCCCTGAAGCACGCCGATAGCCTTAGCCACACATAGGGACGGACCCAGCAGCGCAGTTTCGCGCCGCGTTTCGCGCCATCCCCGCCCTCGTAGCTCAGTGGATAGAGCGTCGGTTTCCTAAACCGTGCGTCGCAGGTTCGATTCCTGCCGGGGGCGCCCTCGGAACGCGTTGCCGTTTTCCGCACCGTCGCCACGGCGCAGCAGGGAACGCATGACCTCCACCTCAGGTGGCTACCGTGGCCGACGTGCAGCTCTTCGACACGGCCTGCGGGGAGGTCGTCCCGTTCGAACCGGGACATGAGGTGAAGATGTACGTCTGCGGTATCACCCCATACGACTCCACCCATCTCGGCCACGCGAACACCTATCTCACCTACGACCTCCTGATCCGCCGGCTCGAAGATCTCGGCCATGAGGTGAAGCTGGTGCGCAACATCACCGACGTCGACGACTCCATCCTTCCCAAGGCCAGAGAACTCGGTGTTGACTTCCTCGAACTCGCCGCCGAAGAGACCGCCCGATTCCACGGCGACATGACCGCCCTAAACACTCGCCCGGTCTTTGCCGAACCTCACGCCACGAAATGGGTGGCCGAGATGGTCGAGATCGTCGAGACGCTGGAAGCAAAGGGGCACACCTATGTGCTCGACGGCACGGTCTTCTTCGACGTGGCCACCTTCGACTCTTTCGGCGCAATGTCGGGCTACGACGAATCAACCATGGTCGAGTACGCAGCCGAACGAGGCGGCGACCCCGGCAACCCTCGCCAGCGCAACCCGCTCGACTTCATCCTCTGGCAACCATCGCTCGAAGACGAGCCGTCATGGCCCTCCCCATGGGGTCCGGGACGACCTGGTTGGCACATCGAGTGCTCGGCGATGTCGAAGGGCACGCTCGGCCCCACCCTCGATCTCCACGGCGGAGGCTCCGATCTGATCTTCCCGCACCACGAGTGCAGCCGCGCCCAAAGCGAAGCGGCCAACGGAGTCACCTTCGTCAACCACTGGATGCACGCCGGGATGGTCGCCTACCAGGGCACGAAGATGTCGAAGTCGCTCGGAAACCTCGTCTTCGTCAGCGAGTTGGTCAAGACCGCCGACCCGCGAGCGATCCGCCTGGCGCTCATGCGACACCACTACCGCAGCGACTGGGAGTGGTTCGACAGCGACATCGACACCGCATCAGAGATGCTCGATCGGCTTCACCGGGCGGCCCACGCCCGCGCCGGCCCCGATCCCGACCCGTACGCCGATCGCGTCCGCGTCGCACTCGACAACGACCTCGACGCCCCCACCGCCGTTCATGCCCTGATGGAACTCGCCGATGCGATTCTCGAGGGCGGTGGCGACCCGGCGGCGCCTACGCTTCTAGGTGAACTCGGCGCCCTGGTCGGGGTTGAACTCGACGCAGCACCGTCCCCCCTCATCTGACCCACACGAGAGAGTCCATCGTGATCCGCCTCTACGACACGCTGACCGGCGACGTTCGTCCGCTCGCACAACGCGACGAAGGTAAGGTCTCGCTGTACGCGTGCGGACCAACGGTCTACGACCACCCGCACCTCGGCCACGCTCGCCAGGCCATGACCTACGACGTCATGCGCCGCTACTTCGAATGGCGCGGGCTGGCGGTACACCATGTCGCCAACGTCACCGACATCGACGACAAGATCATCGCCCGCGCCCAGGCCGAGAACACCACCGAGTCGACCGTCGCCACCGAATGGAAGCAGGTCTACGACGATGTCATGGACGCGTTGGGCATCCTGCGCCCCCACGATCGACCCCACGCGACCGAGTACGTCGAGGAGATGGTCGAGTTCATCCAGACCCTGATCGACAACGGCTCGGCCTACGCCATCGACTCCGGTGTCTATCTCCGGGTTCACACCGTCGATGGCTACGGCGACCTCGTCCACCGTTCGCTCGACGATCTGCGCAAGGGTGCCGGTGCCCGGGTCGAGGTCGACGACACCAAAGAAGACCCACTCGACTTCGCCCTCTGGAAAGCGGCCAAGCCCGGCGAGCCGACCTGGCCCTCCCCATGGGGCGATGGCCGTCCTGGCTGGCACATCGAGTGCGTGGCGATGAGCCTCGGCATCCTCGGCGACGGCTTTGATCTTCACGGCGGCGGGAACGATCTCGTCTTCCCCCACCACACCAACGAACGCGCCGAGGCTATCGCTGCCGGCCGTGACTTCGCCCGGCACTGGGCCCACAACGCGATGCTCAACATCAGCGGCGAAAAAATGTCGAAGTCGCTCGGCAACTTCACCACCATCCAAACGCTCCTAGACGAACACCCGGACAATGCACGTGCGTTGCGACTCGCCTTGCTCCAGACCCACTACCGCAAGGTGATGGAACTCAATCCTGACGTGATGGCCCAGTCGCGCGAGGGCCTCAAGCGACTCAATGCGATGGTTCGGAAAGCGTCCAGCGCCGCGGTGGCGCTCGACGGCCCCGACCGGGACGCCACCGCGATAGCGGCGTTCAAGGCCGCCATGGACGACGACCTCGGAACCCCCGAAGGTGTTGCCACGATGTTCGAAACGATCCGTCGCGCCAATGCAGCACTCGACGCCGGCGACGACTCCGCTGCAATGCTGGTGGCGACAGCGATCGACCTTGCCGGAGCGATGGGGCTCGATGTCGAACCCGATGGGATCGACTCTGGGGGTGACAGCAGCGACCCCGAAATCAACGCGCTGGTCTCGGCCCGCACCGAAGCCCGGGCGAACAAGGACTTTGCGGAGGCGGACCGGATTCGCGACGAACTCACAGCCCGCGGCATCGTGGTCGAGGACACGCCCAACGGTCCGGTCTGGCATCGGAGCTGAGGAGATCTCATGGCCACACCAATCGAGGGACGATGGAGTACCGACCAGGCGCACGCCTGGGCAAAGCGAGTCGGTTGGCTGGTCGGCTGCAACTTCACCCCATCGACGGCGGGGAACCAGCTCGAGTTGTGGCAGCGCGAGACCTTCGACCCTGAGACGATCGATCGCGAACTCGGCTGGGCTGCCGGACTCGGGATGAACGTCATCCGCCTGTATCTCCACGACCTCATGTTCGAGGCAGAGGGTAAGGCCTTCCTCGACCGAGTCGAGCAGATCGTTACGATGGCCCACGGTCACGGCATCGCCACCATGCCGGTCCTTTTCGACGGGGTGTGGCACCCCGAGCCAGAGCTAGGTCCGCAACCGGAACCCCCACCTCGTCTTCACAATTCGGTGTGGGTGCAGTCGCCCGGGCGGCCGACGATGGACAACCCGACCACATGGCACCGACTCGAGCCCTATGTCACCGAGACGCTGACCCACTTCGCCAACGATGAACGCATCGTTCTCTGGGATCTGTTCAACGAACCGGACCAGATCGATCGCGACACGATCCTCGGCGGTTCACGCGAGGCAAAGGAGGCATCGTCTGCGGCGCTCGTGACCGAGGCGTTCCGTTGGGCGCGTTCGGTGGCGCCCAGCCAGCCCCTCAGTGTCGGGGTGTGGGAATACGACGACGAGCACCGGACCGTTCCCGGGCCGCTCAACGAGGTCGCGCTCGCCAACAGCGACATCATCACGTTTCACTGCTACGAGCCCGCAGGGCCTCTCAACGCCGTGATCGACGCGCTTGAGCCACATGCGCGGCCACTCGTGTGCACCGAATGGCTGGCTCGAACCGCCGGCTCGACCGCCGAACTCTTGCTCGTCTTCCGGGACCGTGGCGTCGGCGCGCTCAACTGGGGGCTGGTCGACGGCCGTACACAGACCCGATTCCCCTGGACCTCGTGGATGGAACCCGTCACCGATGACGAGCCGTGGTTCCACGAACTCTTCCACCAGGACGGCCGCCCCTATGACGACGCCGAAGCCAAACTCTTCCGACGGACGACAGCAACGCTCTGAAACGCTGCGATGCGATTCCCACCCTCGCCACTCGAACCGCCATCTGCCATGGTTCACCGATGACCATCCTTGACCCGGTCCCCGTCGACCAGCTCCCACCCCTACCACCTCAGCCTGCCGGCGTGCCCTGGCCGACCTGGGAATGGCCGACAGGTCCGCTCCCCGACCGGGTGGATCTGGCAGCGCTCGAGAGCTTGCTTGCGAAGGCCTTCGGAAGCGGGCCCGACCCGCGCTTCGGCGCGTCGTACGCCACCGTCGTCGTCCACCAGGGACGAATCGTCGCGGAACGCTACGGACCCGACATCACCCCAGAGACACCGTTGCTCTCATGGTCGATGGCCAAGAGCGTCACCCATTCTCTCGTCGGCATCCTCATCGCCCAGGGCCGTCTCGAACTCGACACGCCAGCGCCAGTCGAGGCGTGGCAGACCGACGCCAGTGATCCACGATCACGGCTCACCCTTCGTCATCTCCTGCGCATGGCCGACGGCCTCGACTTCAACGAGGAGTACACCCTCGACGAGACCGGCGAGAGCCACGGCCCCGACGATCCGGGCTGGAGCCACTGCATCGACATGCTCTTCGGCGCTGGAGCCGGCGACGTTGCCGGCTACGCCGCTGCCCGTCCCGCTCGTCACGAACCCGGGACGACCTTCGACTACTCGTCGGGGACCACCAACATCGTGGCCCGGATCATCGGTGACCTGATCGGTGGGCCTGAGGAGATGAAGGCGTGGATGGACAACGTGCTCTTCCATCCGATTGGCATCCGTTCAGCCGAACCGACCTTCGACACGGCAGGCACCTTCGTCGGTTCGTCGTATCTCAACATGACCGCTCGGGACTGGGCCCGATTCGGCCTGCTGCACCTGCGGGGTGGGCAGTGGGACGGCGCGCAGGTTGTTCCCAGAGAGTGGGTCGACGACGAGCGTCGCGCGTGGGCCGTCGATAACGAAGGCAGTCACTACGGCACGCATTGGTGGGTAGCCGACGACGGCCGCGGCACCTTTTTCTGCAGTGGCTTCGAACTCCAGCGAGTGATCTGTGTGCCAAGCAGCGACCTCGTCGTCGTCCGGCTCGGCAAGACCCCCGAGACCGACTACGACACCCCGAAACGCTGGCTCGAGGAGATCGTGTCGGTCTTCGACGGCTGATCAGCCGAGAGAACCAGTCGTCACCCGAGCGGATCCCCGACGGCGTACACAAAGCCGGCTCGGGTGCCCACGACGATCTGGCCCCGCCACAACGCCGGGGTCGACTCGATGCAACCGCCGAGATCGATCTCCCAGATTTTGGGCGGCTTGATGGTCGAGTCGGAGATGTCGAAGGCATGGAGGCGGCCACCGCAGTCGCCCTGGATCCAGATGTCGTCGACGATCACCGGCGACGCCCAGGTCGGCCCGGAGAGTTCGACCCGCCACCGTTCTTCACCGCTGAAACGGTCGAGGCCGAGGACGTCGCCGCTGTCGGTCGGCACGATCAGAAGATCGTCGTGGAGGCCTGGTGTCGCCCAGACCCCGGAGTCGAGTCGGGGCCGCTGCTCGACCCCCCAGAGCAGCGCCTCCCCGGGATCCTTGGTCGGGTCGAGCTTAATGATCTGGCCGACCTCACGGCTCCGGGCGTTGCCACGTTCGTACTCGACGCCGGCATAGATCATTCCCTCATCGTCGATGACGAGCGTGGCGTCGATGTCGTCCCCGGCCCAGTAGCGGAACACTTGGGTGGGTTCGCTGCCGTCTGCAAGGTCGGTGATGTCCCATCCCTGGATGAGGCCACCGCTGTTGGCGAAGTAGACAACGCTGCCCGAGATGGCGACCGAACTTTCGATCGACACATTGCCACCGACGTTTCGCAGGAGTTCGTCGTCCCAGCCGGGCGTGTTGAAGACGAGTTCAGGCTCGACGGTGACCAGGCCATCAGGGCCGTAGCCACGGTTGAGCTTCACGATGTGAAAGTGGCTGTTCTCGCCTCCGATGAACAAGAAATCGTCGAGGATCAGTCCGGCGCCATCCCAGTCGTTGTTCCATCGAGTTGGCGAGACGTCGAACGCGTTGAGCGCCCACAGTTCGGTCAGTTCGTCGCGGTCGAAGGCGATGACCCGGTAATCGTTGTCCCGGCTGCCTGTGTAGAGCAGCGGGAAACCGTCAGGGTCGATCGTCACCGAGCCCTTGATGATGTCGCCCGTGCGGAAGTCGGGGAGCAACCGTTCGCCGGTGTCGTAGTCGAGGACGTGGACGTTGCGGCTGTAGGCGCCGAAGGCGACCCATATCTCCTCGCCGCGCTCCCAGATCGCAGGCTGCCCGGTCCAGCCGGTGCCGCACCAGTTGATAACTTGATCGCCGACCGACGAGTTGGAGCACATCGCTTGGTTAGGAAACCGCCACCGGATCTCGGGAGCAGTCGGCACGGGTCCCTCGCCGTAGTACGAGCGCGTGGGGTTCCCCCGGAAGGTGAGCAGTCCCTCGACGGTTTCGCCGTACGGCGTGCCCGAGGAACGGGGGTCGACCCAGCCGTCGTACGGCGGTTCGGTGGTTGTCGTGGTGGTGGTCGACGTCGTCGTGGTCGAGCTCGTCGTGATGCCGGAGGTGGTGGTCGTGGTGGTCGAGATGCCGGCGGTGTCGTCGTTCTCGCCGGCCGGCGGTGGCGAGGCGATCAGTACGCCGATCAGGGTGACCGTAAGGGCAAGACCGATGAGGGCGAGACGCGTCGCCCGCGAGGAGCGTGGCATGCGCGTCAAACAGCGAAACGCATTTGCTCGGCCAATTGTCCGGACATATCCTTCGGCTCATGAACGGGCTTGTCAGGCCGACTCCCCGAAAGCTGGTCCTGCTGTGGCGAGGCGGCACCCGAGCTTGCCCGGTCTGTGGTCGACGTCACCTGACGCAGCAAATCGTCGGACTGCGCCCAGCATGCCCGCGATGTGGCTTCGTCTTCGAGCGTGACCCAGGCCACTTCGTTGGCGCCGTCGGCATGAACACGATCGTCACCTTTGGCCTGATCCTGATCAGTATCCTGGCTGGACTTTGGGCGCTGTGGCCCAATATAAATTTCGTCGGCCTCGCCAGCGTGCCGCTGCTGATCGCTATGATTGTGCCCCCGCTCTTTCACCCCACGGCCAAGACGCTGTGGGCCGGCGTCGACTTGATGATGAACCCGGTGCGACCCGGTGAGGCCGTCGCTGACCTGCTCGACCCCGAGCGCTTGCTCGCCGCCGAGGCCGTCGACAACGAGGACAGCCCGCCGGAGCAAGGGTGAGCGCACCGAGGCCACGGTGTCGGGGACCTCACGCCTTCGACTCGGGGACCACGCCGACTCACCCGAACGCGATTCGTCAAAAGCGCCCGCTGCCGGCGAGACCGACGGTCGCCGATCCACCATCTCCCACCCCCGCGGCGACCGTGCCCAGCTTCGATGGGCCTCACAAAGCGCGTAGCCGTACCGATCCCCGACCGGAAGCAGCTCGGCCCGACACCCGCTGC
>CAJWHS010000031.1 GCA_913041415.1 uncultured Acidimicrobiaceae bacterium
GGCGGCGATCCCGCCGGCGCGGCCGAGCGCTCGGCGAGCCGCAATACCGATCGGGTTAGACGAGACGACGACCGATACCGGACGGAGCGGGACGCCGCCCTTCAGCCGGGCGATCTCGGCTGCTAGTGCCTGGTGGGCATCGGCGCCGTACGGCGTGGTCTCGACCTGGATCATCGTGCTCTGATCGTAGGCAGGGGGCGTGACAGTCGTCCGGTGTGGCTAACCGCGGTCGGGCAGGTCGTACTCCGCAATCACCATCGGATTGTCGTCGTCGAGCAGACAGAGGGTGGTCGCCTCGTCGACGACGCCTTGAGGGCGTCGGCCGGTACCTGGCTCGCCGGTGTGGCCATCGCCGAGTTCGCGACGGAAGCGGTCGGCGGCCGTCCGGAGTCGAGCGACGACCTCTGGGTGCTCGCTGCTGATGTCGGCGGTTTCACCGATGTCGTCGACGAGGTCGTAAAGCTCGGTGATGTCTTCGCGCTGCCCGCCGTGTCGGCGAAGGAGTCGAAGCTTGTAGCGGTGGTCGCGAACCGAGTCGAGCGATGTGCCGTTGAAATACGCGAACGTCTCGTACGGCGATGTCGCACCGTCGATCACGACGTCGGTGATGTCATGGCCGTCGATGACCACGCCGTCGGGCACCGACGTGCCGGCCCACCGGGCGAGCGTGGGGAGGAGGTCCATCGCCGTGGTCAGCTTGTCGTGCGCGACTCCGGCCGGCACGACACCCGGCCAGCGGATGATGGCCGGGACTCGCATACCGCCCTCCGTGGTGCGCCCCTTGTTGCCGCGGAGCGGGGCGTTGCTGCCCTCGCCCGGACGGGCGAGCGCCCCGTTGTCGCTGGTGAAGATGACGATCGTGTCATCGGCGAGACCGAGGGCGTCGAGTTCGTCGAGCAGCACGCCGGTGGCCCAGTCGATGGCATGGACGGCGGCGCCGTAGGGGCCGTTGCGAGAGCCGCCGTGGAAGGTGTCCTCCACGTACAGCGGCAAGTGGACGTGCATGTGGGCGAAGTAGAGAAAGAACGGCTGGTCGACGTTGTCGCGCACGAACTCGACCGATCGTTCGACATAGCGACGGGTCAGCATCGTCTGGTCGGGCTGCTTCTCGACGACCTGCTCGCCATCCATCAACGGCAGCGGCGGATACGGCAGCACCGGCGGAGGCGTGAAGCCGGCCGCCCGCAGGGCTTCGGCGTGTTCGAGCATGGCGTCGCTGACCTGGGTGCCCATGTCGTTGCTGTACGGCAGACCGAACCACCGGTCGAAGCCGTGGTTGGTCGGCAGGAACTCGGGTTGGTCACCGCAATGCCACTTGCCGATGATCTCGGTGGCGTACCCGGCGTTCTTCAGCACCGAGGCAATGGTGTGCTCCTCGGGATTGAGTCCATACCGCATGCCGGGGAAGAGCACGTGTAGCCCGCCGAAGTCGTCAAAGCCGATTCGGCTCGGATACGAACCGGTCAGCATCGATCCGCGAGACGGCGTGCACACCGGGGCCGCCATGTAGAAGCTGGTGAGCCGCACGCCTTCATCGGCCAGGGCATCGATGCGAGGCGTGTCATGGACCTCGGAGCCGTAACAGCCGAGGTCGCCGTACCCCAGATCGTCGCAGTTGATGAGGACGATGTTCGGTTGCCGCGGCATGACGGCAGGGTAGGTGCCGGTCGTACATGGGTCGATTCTCCGGACGGCTCAGAGTTCTGGCGGCGCGATGAAGTCGATGAGTTCCTCGACGGCCCCGAGGAGTGGCGTCTCAAGGTCCTTCCACGAGGTGACCTTTCCGAGCATGTGCTTCCAGAACGATGCGGGGGTCGCTTTGATGCCTAGGGCGTCGATCACTCCCTCCTTCCACGGCTGCCCCTTCGGGACCTCGGGCCAGTGGTCGATGCCGATCACCGAGGGCTTCACGGCCTGCCAGACATCGACGTAGGGATGGCCAGTGATCATGACGTTGCGGTCATCGATCTCGGCAGCGATCCGAGACTCCTTCGAGCCGTCGACGAGGTGGTCGAGCAGGATGCCAAGGCGACGGCGATCGCCGGGGCGAAAGCCTCGCACCCGCTCGGCGAGGTCGTCCGCTCCCTCGAGTTGTTCGACGACGACACCCTCGACGCGCAAGTCGGCGCCCCAGACCTTCTCGATCAGTTCGGCGTCGTGGATGCCCTCGACCCAGATTCGGCTGGCTCGGGCGACTCGGGCGGGGACATCGCCTGCATCGATGGAGCCGCTGGCGGTGATCTTCGGCCCCTCGGGTTCGGTTCTGGGCGGCACGAGCTTGCAGGGCACACCCTTGTTGTCGATGTCAGCTCGTACCGACCCGTCGGCGTAGCGGACGGTGTGGTCCTTGCCGGAGCGGTCGCGCAGCACGAGTCGTGGGGGAGCGAACGACACGAGCGCGCCGACGACGCCGGTCGTTCGATCCTCCAGCACCACGCCGCGGCGGGCGACGACGACGGGATAGTCGCGTTTGCGCGTGCGAGGGGCGTTCGGGTCGAGCGGGTCGGACAGCATCCCGGAGGCGTCGTAGCTCATCGCTCTGAAACCTAGTGGGCGGGAAACCGTTGGTCGGACGACAGTCCGAGTGGCCACTCTGGGAGCAGTTACTCGTATAATCAGAGTGTGGACTTCCGCGTTGAAGAGTTGGCCGACACCTCGGGGGTCGCGGTCGACACGATCCGTTACTACCAGCGTGAAAAGCTGCTCGCACCACCGCGGCGAGAGGGCCGTCAGGCGTTCTACGACGACGCCCACCTCGAACGGATCCAGGAGATTCGCTCGCTCGCCCAGCAAGGGTTCAGCCTCGCCCAGATCCGTGAACTGTCCGCCGGCGACGGCTCCGGCCTGCTCGTCGATCTCGCCCAGCAAAACGCTGTCGACCCCGACCTCGACAAGACCGAACTCGCCCGCCGCGCCGAGATCCCCGAGTTCCTCATCGATGTCGTCGTGAGCGCCGGGTTGTTGACCCCGATCGGCGAGGGCGACGACCAACGCTTCGCCGCCGATGCCGTCGACATGCTCGTCGCCGCTCGCACGCTCGTGAACGAGGGGGTATCGCTCGAGGAGTTGACCGCCCTTGCGATGCGTCACGCCACCCACATCGAGAACGTCGTCGACGACGCCATCGAACTGTTCAAACGCAACAGCCGTCGCCGCGACGCGGACGGCGACGAAGGCGGCGGCTACGACGACCTTGTCTCACTGTTGCATCGCCTCGTGCCGGTCGCATCGAACCTCGTCGGCCAGCACTTCGAGCGCACCCTGCGCACCCGAGCCCTCGCCCGCCTCGGCGACAACACGCCGGTCGGGGGCGGCGTGGTCGTCTTCGCCCGCAAGCTCGACGAACGAGTCGATCCGGTCGCGATCTACGCCGCCGCGACCGACCACCACCGATCATTGTGGATCCGTCCCGACGAGCAGTTCGCACTCGTTGCGCTCGGCGCCGCAGAGCTCGTCGAACCGCATGGCGATTCCCGCTTCTCCGCTGCGTCGGCTGCACGAGCCGCACTGAGTGCTCGGATCCGTCGTCACGGACCCGCCGACGCACCCGCTCCCGTCATGGTCGGCGGCTTCTCCTTCACCACGGGCACCCGACCCATCGCTCCTGATTGGACCGGCTTCCCCGATGCGCGATGGGTGCTCCCCGAGGTCACCGTCGTGGATCGGTCCGACGGTTCGTGGCTGCTGGCCGCAACCTCGCTTGGCGAGGGCGACGACGAACGCGCTGCGCTCGACATGCTCGAAGCCCGGCTCGAGGAGATGGCGGCCGCCCCCGCGCCTACCCCCGCCGTTCTCGGTGAGATCGTGCGAGGCGATGCCACCCACGACGACACCGACTATGTCCGGCTCGTGGCCGAGGCGATCGGTGATGTCCGCTCTGGTGAGCTCGACAAGGTCGTACTTGCGCGGACCTTCACCCGCGGGCCGATCGACACCCCCGCCGTGCTGCGGGCCCTCGCCGAACGCTTCCCGACCTGTGCGACCTTCGCCTTCGGTGTCGGCAACCGGGCGTTCATGGGCGCCTCGCCCGAACGTCTTGTTATTCTCGACGGTCGAGAGGTCGCCACCGTTGCGCTCGCCGGCACGACCGGCACCGGTGGCGACGAGACGTCCGATGCCGAACTCGCTGCGGAGATGATGGCCTCTCCGAAGATCCGTGCCGAGCATCAGTTCGTCGTCGACGACATCACGGCCCGCCTCGCCACGCTCGGCCTCGTCGGCGAGACCCCGGTCGAACCGGATGTGATGCGTCTCGCTCGCGTCCAGCATCTTCGGACCCCGATCACTGCTCGCGTCGAGCGCCGCTCCGGTGGGGTGAGCGACATGGACGTGATCCGGGTCGCCAACGTGCTCCACCCGAGCCCTGCCGTCGGCGGCACGCCGTCGGATCCGGCGGTCGAATGGATCCTCGCCAACGAATGTTTCGACCGCGGCTGGTACGCCGCGCCGGTCGGCTGGACCGACCTCGACGGCAACGGCGAGCTGCGAGTCGCTCTCCGCTCGGCTCTCGTCGACGAGTCGCAGGTGCAACTCTTCTCCGGAGCCGGGATCGTCGCCGATTCCGATCCCGACGACGAACTCGCGGAGACCGGTGTGAAGCTCCGGGCTCTGCTCGATGTGATGGAGTCCGCTCGATGACAGAAAGCACCCCGGTTTCCGATCCGGTCTACGACCCCATCGCTGCCTTCGCCGGTCAGCTCGCTGCGCTCGGTGTTCGCGATGTCGTCATCTCGCCGGGCTCGCGCTCGACGCCACTGTCGCTCGCGTTTCACACCCACCCCGCGCTGCGCACCCACATCCAGCTCGACGAACGCTCGGCGGGCTTCTTCGCCCTCGGCCAGGCCAAAGCGTCGGGCCGTCCATCGGTGTTGATCTGCACCTCCGGCACCGCTGCGGCGAACTATCTGCCCGCCATCGTCGAGGCCAACCACGCCTGCGTCCCGATGATCGTGTGCACCGCCGATCGGCCGCCGGAGCTGCGCGGTTGGGGTGCCGGACAGACGATCGACCAGGTCGGCATGTACACCACCAATGTTCGCTGGGCTGCCGATCTGCCCGTTCCGTCCGATTGGTCGGAGCCGGCTGCCCGCCTGGCCGCCACCCGGGCCTACGAGTCGTCCGTGGGCGCAGGCCGAGGCCCTGTCCATCTCAACTGGCCGCTTCGCAAGCCCCTCGAACCGGTCGATGGCGTACCGGTTCGCGAGTACCCCACACCCGACGACCAGTTGTCGTTCGTCAGCGCCCCCACCACCGATCGCCTCGGCGAACTCGGTGCGTACGAGCGCGGCGTGATCCTCGTCGGTCCCGAAGCCGTCACCGGCATCACGCCCGGTTACCGCTTTGCCGAAGATGTCGCTGAACTCGCCCGGGCACTGGCCTGGCCCGTCATCGGGGAACCGATGAGCGGTATGCGGCTGCACGACGACGTCGTCATCGCCTCGGCCGAACACCTGCTCAAGCACCCGATCCGTGAGGAGCTTCGTCCCGATGTCGTGGTGAAGCTCGGCGGTGCCCCCACGACGGCGCCGGTCAACCAGTGGCTCGAAGCGGTACAGCCCCGACACGTTGTGCTCGTCGACGGCGAGCACCGCTGGCACGACGCCTCTTTCACCACCACCGAACACCACGCCGTCGACGCCAACTGGTGGGTGCAGGTGAGCCGTCCGGCTGAGGCTCGTGGTCGCAGCGGGTGGCTTGACCGCTGGCAGGCGCTCGACACCGCCGCCACCGCAGTCGTCGACGAGCACCTGATCGATGCCCGGCGGAGCAGCGGACGCGTCGTGCGTGAGCTCTGCGCCGGCCTGCCCGAGTGGGGGATCGTCATGGCGTCGAATTCGATGCCGCCCCGCGATCTCGACGCCTTCGTGCCCGCCGGAACCCGCCTCGGCTTCGCCGGCAACCGCGGCGCCGCAGGCATCGACGGCATCACGTCGACCGCCCTCGGTCTCGCAACCCAGGTCGATGACGCGGTGCCCGTCGTCGTCTTCACCGGCGATCTCGCCCTCCTGCACGACATCGGCGGTCTCCTCGGTGTCGAGCGGGCCGGGCAGCGTCTCACCGTGGTCTGCATCGACAACGACGGCGGCCAGATCTTTTCGATGCTGCCGATCCACGGCCGCATCGACGCCGCCGACTACGAGACGATCTTCCGCACACCCCACGGCGTCGACCTCGCGCAACTCCAAGGACTCGCCGGCATCGACGTCACCGTCGTCGACGAGGGCGCCGATCTTCCGGCCGTGCTTCAGGCCGCGAGCGTCAAGACCGAGCCAGGTGTCGATCTTGTGATCGTGCGCATCGACCCGGATCACGACATGGCCGTGCGTCGCTCCATCACAACCGCCGTGGGTGAGGCGATCAACGGGTGAGCGTCGTCATCCTCCACGGCTTCACCGGCGATGGGTCGACGATGCGAGCGCTCGCCGACCTGGTCGACCCAGCAGCGCTCGTGCCCGATCTCGCCGGCCACGGAGCCGGGCCGCACTCGACCGATCCTGCCGACTACACCGTCGACGCCATGGCCGACGCAGTGCTGGCGCTCGCCGGCCACCGGTGCGACCTCGTCGGCTACTCGATGGGGGGCCGGGTCGCACTCACCGCAGCGTGCCGACATCCTGAGCGAGTGCAGTCGCTGACCCTCATCGGCGCCTCGGCCGGCCTCGCCGACGCCGACGAACGTCGAGCTCGGGCGAGCGCTGACGACGAGCTCGCCGAGCTCGTCGAGCAGGACCTTCCGGCGTTCGTCGAACGGTGGATGGCCAATCCGCTCTTTGCCACCCAGTCCCGGCTCGGCGACGACTACCTCTCGGGCGCTCGGGCGCAACGTCTGGGCAACGACCCCATCGCGCTCGCTACCAGCCTCCGCCAGGCGAGCACGGGACGGATGGCACCCCTCCACGACCTGCTCGACCGCTGCACGATGCCGGTCGGTCTGATCGTCGGGGGCGACGACGCCAAGTTCGTCGGTATCGCCGAGACCCTCGCCCGTCGATTGCCCGATGCGGTGATCCATACCATCGACGCGGCGGGGCATGCCGCCCATCTCGAGGATCCCGCCGCAGTGGCCGAGGCGGTCCGTCACACGATCGGGCGGGCATGAATCTCGATCTGATCCCCTACGACCTGCCGCTGCGATCACCGATGGCGACCTCGCATGCGATCGTCGCCGATCGCCGGGGCGCCCTCGTGCGACTCGACGACCACGGCACGATCGGTTGGGGCGACCTCTGCCCGATGCCGGGGTGGTCGGTGCAGGAGTTCGAATCGCTTCACGACCAGGTCGACATTGCGGGGCTTCGCCTCGATGAGGACATGATCGGCGACGTGCTCGACACGCTGGTCGGCGCGCCCGAGGCCCGAGCAGCGCTCGCCGGCGCCGCCGCAGATGTGCTCGCCGAAGAGGCCGGACTGCCGCTCGCAGCGCATCTCGCCCCCGAGCCCCTCGAACGGGTTGCGGTCAATGCCACCATCGGTGCCGCCGACGTCTCCACGGCGTTGACCAACGTCTATCTGGCGATCGCCAACGGCATCGAGACCATCAAGCTGAAGGTTGCGCACCGCCGTGTCGAGGAGGACATCGCGCTCGTCGAGTCGGCCCGGCGGGCGGTCGGCGACAAGGTTGAGCTCCGACTCGATGCGAACGGCGGTTGGCGTCCCGACGAGGCGTTGGAGATCCTGCACCGGCTGGCGCCGCTCGACATTGCGGTCTGCGAGGAACCAACGGCGGGCATCGACCAGATCGCGGTGGTTGGTGCGGAGTCGCCGGTCCCGGTGGCCGTCGATGAGTCGGCGCGAACGGTCGACGACCTCCGTCGGGCGATCGCCTCCGGCACCGTGGCCGCGGTCGTCATCAAGCCCCAGGCGCTCGGTGGACCCGATTTCGCCATGCAGGCCATCGCCGCCGCCCACAGCGCCGGGGTCACGCCGATCGTGACCTCGATGATCGATTCCGCCGTTGGCGTCGCTCATGCCGTGCACGTCGCCGCCGCCAGCGGCGTCACCGCAGCCCATGGCGTGGCGACCTCAGCCCTTTTGGCTACCGACGTCGCCGCCCCGCTTCCTGTCGAGGACGGGGCGATCCTCGTGCCGTCGATCCCCGGGCTCGGTGTGCGTCCGTCGGCCGCTGCCCGGTAGGTTCCCGAGCCGTGGAGCTCTACATCTTCCGGCACGGCCGGCCCGTTCGTCAGACCGTCAACGAAGACGAGGGCGCTGACCCTGATCTTTCTGACGTGGGGATCCAGCAGGCCGAGGCCACTCGGGATTACCTCCGTGAACACGGCATCGATCACGTGGTGTCGTCGACGATGCGACGGGCGCACCAGACCGCGATGCCGACCGCAGAGATGCTCGGCCTCGAGGTCGAACGACTCGAGGATCTGATCGAGTCGGACCATCGGTCGAATACGTATGTCCCGCTCGAGGAGATGTCGGCCGACGATCCCGACACCGCCCACTACTTCGATCTCGACAACCTCGAGGACCACATCTTCAGCGATGGTCTGGAGAACTTCGAGGAGCGGGTTGTGCGCGGGTTCGAGCACGTGATCGCCACCAACAAGGGCAAGCGGGTGGCGGTGTTCTGTCATGGGATGGTCACCGTCGTGTACCTGAGGTCGATTATTGGGATCGACGACGTCCTGTCGCTTCGGCCCGACTACTGCGGGCTCACCCAGGTGCAGGCGAGCAGCACCGGTATTCGCAGCGTGCGCTCCTTCAACGAGACCCATCACGTTCGCCATCTGCTCGAACGCTGACGCCTACGATCGCGGTGTGAGCCTCACCCTCGTCGTCATGGCCGCCGGGCTCGGCTCCCGGTTCGGTGGTACCAAGCAGCTCGCTGTCATCGGCGCTGACGGCGAGGCGTTTCTCGACTTTGCGATCAAGGACGCCATGGCCGCCGGCATGAACAAGGTCGTGTTGATCGTGCGGTCCGACATCGAAGCGGACGTGCGTCGACACGTCGCAGGCCAGCATCCCGACCTCGACGTCGCCTACGTCCTGCAAGACACCCACGGCCCGAAGCGGGAGAAGCCGTGGGGCACCGGCCACGCCGTGCTGACCGCTGCCCCCGAGGTTCCCGGCGCGTTCTGCGTGCTCAACGCCGACGACTACTACGGCGCCTCGACCTACCTGGCCCTCGCCGAAGCGGCGGCGGACCTGCCCGACGACCGTGCGCTGCTCGCCGGCTTCCGACTCGATCAGACGCTGCCCGAGGTCGGCGAGGTCTCCCGCGGCATCTGTGAGGTCGTCGACGGCGAGCTCGTGTCGCTCGTGGAGACCCACGGCATCGGGCGTCGAGTGGACGGTTCGATCACCTCGACCGACCCCGACGGGCGCCTCGCCGATGACGCCGTCGCGTCGATGAACTGCTGGGTCTTCCCGAACAATCTGTTCGACCACCTCGGGTCCGGCTTTGAGACCTTCCTCACCGAGCAGGGTCACGAACCGAAAACCGAATACCTGCTGCCGACGGTCGTGAACGACCTCAGGGCGGCCGGCATCTACACCGTCGGTGTGGTGCCGACCAGCGAGCCGTGGGTCGGCGTGACCAACCCCGACGACCTCGAGATCGCCCGGCGGCGGATCAACGATCTTCGGTCGTAGCGGCGACGCCGAGACGTTCGCCGTCGATCGTCAGGGCGACCCGCTCGTTGTAGAAGCAGATCAGGCTCTTCACCGGTGCCGACTCCGGGAGGGGCTCGTCGTAGCCCCAGGCGAGGTCGGTGTGAGGACCGTGTCCCACGTCCACCGTCCAGTAGCGGGCGAATCCCTTGTACGGGCAACCGGTGCTGGTCTCGGTCGGCGTGAGGTGTTCGGTTCGGACGTCGGTGACCGGAAGGTAGTAGCGGGGAGGGAGACCGGTCTCATAGAGAATCGTCGGGTTGGCCGAGTCGGCGACGACGACACCATCGACCTCGATCACGACGTGGCGGCTCGACGGCTGGGCGTCGACTCGGCGGTACGGATCCCGAGGATGGACGAAGACCTCCTCGTCCTCCTCGAACCAACGCTCGATGTCGGCGAACTCGATCTTCACGTGGCCGGGCAGCTCGTCGATCGTCGTCGTGGGCAGGGCGGGGTCATGGACGTCGGCGACCGGGATGTACCAGTGCGGGTAGTACTCGTGTTCCCACACGAGCTGCGCGGCCTTCGTGTCGACGACCGTGCGGTCACCGGTGATGCCTCGGATCCACTTTGCGGTCGGCTCGATCTTGAGGATGTTCACGATGACGAGAACACGCTCGGCACGCGGTTGATTCCACGCCTGCGCGATGCTCGGCGCATGCTGCCTCCCGTCGTCACCCGCCACGCCGCCAACGCAATGGTCTCCACGATCGACCATCTCGCCACCGAAGCGGGCGTCGACGTGCTCCGCAAGGGTGGTTCGGCGGTCGATGCCGCCATCGCCGCCAATGCCGTGTTGTCGGTGACGTGCCCGAACATGTGCGGCATGGGCGGCGATCTCTGGGCGCTCGTGCACCACACCGACGGCCCGCCGGAGGCGCTCGATGCCTCGGGCATGGCCGGCTCCGGCGCCGACCCCGACGCCGCCCGAGCCGAGGGGCTCACAGCCGTACCGATGAAGAACGACATCCGGGCGGTGACCGTGCCAGGCGCGATCGACGGCTGGCTCGCCCTCCACGAACGCCACGGCCGACTCGACCTCGACGCCGTGTTCGCCTCCGCGGTCCGCTTCGCCGAGAACGGCTTTCCGGTCCACCCGACGCTGAGCGCAACCCTGCACCTCGTCGCTGCGGTCGATCACGTCGATCTTCCGGCTGCCGCGCCCGCAGGTGCCGTCATCACCCGACAGGGATCGGCTCGGGCGTTGCGGGCGATCGCTCGTGACGGCCGCGCCGGCTTCTACGAGGGCGAATTCGGTGAGGGTCTGCTGGCAGCCGGCCCGGACGAGTTCGTGCCCGCCGACCTCGCCACCGTGCAGGCCCGCTGGGTCGAGCCGATCAAGGTCGACGCCTTCGGCCATCAGATCTGGTCGGTTCCACCGACAAGCCAGGGGTACCTCACCCTGCTGTCCGCAGCGATCGCGGACGGGATCGAGTTCGACGACGACGGTCTCGGCGCGCACGTCCTCGTCGAGGCGGCGGTCCAGGCCGGGCACGACCGGCTGACCGAACTCTTCGACGGAGCCGACCCGGTTCGGCTCCTCGATGCCGAGCGCATTGCGGATCGACGCGCCGCGATCGATCTCGAACGGGCCGGCGAGGTCGCCACCCCCAGCTTCGACGGCGACACGACGTATCTGTGCGTGATCGACGGCGACGGCATTGGGGTGTCGCTCATCAACTCCAATGCCAGTGGTTTCGGTGCGCACCTCGTCGCCGGTTCGAGCGGCATCTTCTTGCACGATCGAGGCCTCGGCTTCTCGCTTCAGGCCGGGCATCCGGCCGAGTACCGACCCGGGAAGCGGCCGCCGCACACCCTGGCACCGGCGCTCGTCACCCACCCCGACGGCCGTCTGCGCACCGTGCTCGGCACGATGGGCGGCGACGCCCAGCCCCAAATCGTCCTGCAGATGTTGGCGGCCTCACTCCGCCACGGTCGCAGCGCCGGTCAGGCGGTCGGCCGAGGGCGTTGGCGCGTCGCCCCCGCCGTCGACACCGGTTTCTCGACGTGGGCGCCAGGCGTCAGCCGCAAGGTTGAACTGGAGGACCACGTCCCTCAGGCGATCGTCGACGCGCTCGCCGCCCGCGGGCACGAACTCGGCACAGCTGAGCACTCCCAGTTCGGCCATGCCCATCTGATCGAGATCACCGAGCACGGCTCGTTGGCCGGTGCGGCGGATCCGAGGGCGCTTGCGGGCGCCGCCACCGGCTTCTAGCCGAGGAGGTCTCGGACGACGTCGTGGTAAAAGCGCGTCGTCAGATCGAGCGATTCGAGATCGATGCGTTCATTGTGGCCGTGGAAACGTGCGCCAAACTCGGCCGGGGTCAGCGTGGGGCTGAGCAGCCCCGCCCCGTAGGCCACGGCGCCGAGATCTCGATGAACGCGAGCGTCGGTGAAGCCGACACTGATCGTCGGGGCGATCCGGCTGGTGGGGAAGGGGTTGGCGACCGCCTTCTGCATCGAGTCCCACAGCGGCGTGTCGGTCTGCGACTGGGTCGATGGCTCTTCGAGGATGACCTCGACGCTGACCTGGTCGTAGAGGTCGCCGAGCGCGTGGCGAAGGTGTTCTTCGACATCCTCATGGGTCTCCCCGGGCAGGGTGCGGATGTCGACGTCGATGTCGACGACATCGGGGATGATGTTCGTCTTGGTCTGGCTGGTGACCACGTTCGGCGAGAACGTGGTGTGGGTGCAGGCGTGCCAGTTCCCGACCGGGGCCGAGGCCGGCAGGGTCGCAAGCGCTTCGTCGATGGCACCCTCGTCGAGCAGCACCGCCCGCAGTTCCGGGTCGAGGCCCATCGCGTCGACCTGGGGTCGCCAGTACTCGTGGAACGAGGGCGACGGGTTGTACTCGGCGATCCGTTGCACGACCGCCGCTGCCTTCACCACCGCATTGTCCGAGCGGTACGGGCGAGAGCCATGGCCCGGTGTGCCCCGCACCCGGAGGCGACGCCAAGCGATGCCCTTCTCGCCCACGACCATGGTGATGGCTGGATCCTGTTCGCTCCCGACGTGAAGACCGCCGTTTTCGGTGAGGAGGTAGTCGGTCGTGATGACGTCGGGATGGTGCTCGCCCATCCAGCGGGCCCCGTAGGCGCTGCCGGCCTCTTCATCGGCGACAGCGAAGAAGACGAGGTCACCCGTGAGGCGGGTGCCGGATCGGGCGATCGCCCGGGTGACGACCGCCATCGAGGCGGTGAGGTTGAGCATGTCAACGGCACCGCGGCCCCAGACCTCGTTGTTGATCACCTCGCCGCCGAAGGGATCCTCGTCCCAGCCGTCGGGGCTGACCGGTACGACATCGGTGTGGCCGTTGAGACACAGACTCGGCGCGTCGGGGTCGGTCCCCTCGATCCGGGCGACGAGCGACGTACGCCCCGGGGCGGCGTGGTACTGCTGCACCTCGACACCGGCCCCCTCGAGATAGGTGGTGAGAACATCCGCGTTGCGGATCTCTTGGCCCGACTCCATGTGCCCGTCGTTCACGCAGGCGTTGCGGATCAGGGTCTGGAGCAATTCGACGGTTTCGTCACCACGCGGCTCGGTCATGACGTCAGTCTGGCCGATGCTCGAGTTGCCTTGGCGGTGCGTCGGCCCGGCACCGGCGCAAACAGGTCGTGGCTGCCGCGGGTAGTCTGCTGACGCGTAACCGAGCCAGCGGGGCCCGGTGGGATCGCGTCAGGAGCGTCATGCGGGGCATCATCGCCGCCGGGACTCACATCCCGCACTACCGACTCGACCGCACCGAAGTCGCAGCCTTCTTCGGCAAGGGAGGTGGCCGCGGCCAGCGCTCGGTGGCCTCCTACGACGAAGACACCACCACGATGGGCGTCGCCGCCGCTCGTCGGGCCCTGGCCGCCACCGACCTCGAGCCGCAGGCACTCTGGTTCGCTACGGCCTCCCCGGCCTACCTCGAGAAGACCAACGCCACCGCAGTCCACGCCGCACTGCAACTCGGTCCCGAGGTCGGCGCCCTCGACTTCGGTGGCGCACTTCGTTCCGGCGCCGGAGCCCTGCGCACGGCGCTCACGGCAGGCGTGTCGACGCTCGTCGTCGCTGCTGATCAGCGCGGTGGACTGGCCACCTCCACCGACGAGGCCGCCGGTGGCGACGGCGCAGCAGCGGTGCTCATCGGAGACGACACCGATGGTCCGGTGATCGCCGAGTACCTCGGTGCTGGTATCGCAACAGAAGAGTTCCTCGAGCGCTGGCGTCTTCCCGGCGGTGACCGCTCCCGTGCCTGGGAAGAGCGCTTCGGTGAGGTCACCTACGGTCCGCTCATGAGCCAGGCCTGGGAACGGGCCCTGGCCGCCACGTCGCTCTCCGCCGACGACATCGACAAGCTGATCGTCACCGGCACGCATGGCCGGGCGGTGGCCCGTAATGCAAAGCGCCTCGGCGTGCGCGACGAAGCGATGGTCGATGATCTTTCGGGTTCGGTCGGCAACACCGGCACAGCTCACCCGATCCTCGTGCTCACCTCGGCCCTTGAGCAGGCCTCACCCGGCGAGACCATCGCCGTCATGACCCTCGCCGACGGCGTCGAGGTCATCGTGCTGCGCACCACCGACGCCATCTCCGCCGCCTCGCCGGCGATGTCGACTGTCGACCAGATCGCCTCGGGCACCACGGTCTCATATGGAAAATTCCTGTCCTGGCGCGGGATGGTCTCGGTCGAACCGCCCAACCGGCCGCTCCCGAACCGCCCGTCCGCATCGGCGGCCCATCGGCGCGACGACTGGAAGTTTGGCTTCGTCGGCAGCCGTGACCGCAACTCCGGGATGATCCACCTGCCGCCTGCCCGGGTCTCGGAGAAAGGCGGTGCCGTCGACGACATGGAACCCGTGCCAATGGCCGACACGGTCGGCACGGTCGTGAGCTTCACGATCGACAAGCTCGTCTACTCGCCGAGCCCACCGGTGGTGTTCGCCATCGTCGACTTCGACGGTGGCGGTCGTGCTCCACTCGAACTCGCCGACTGCGGGCCCGACGAGATCGAGGTCGGTATGCGGGTGCTGCCGACGTTCCGTCGCCTGTTCACGGCCGATGAGATCCACAACTACTTCTGGAAGGTCGCACCGGTGAGGGGAGTTCGGTAATGGGTTCGCACGGCATCAAGGACCAGGTCGCGATCATCGGCATGGGCTGCACGCCCTTCACCGAGCATTGGGACAAGTCGCTCGACGACCTGATCATCGACGCAGCCCAGCTCACCTACGCCTCCGCAGGCATCCACCAGGACGACATCGATGCGTTCTGGTTCGGCACCTCGCAGTCCGCAGCCTCGGGTCTCGCCATGGGCGGCCCGCTGAAGATTCATGGCAAGCCGATCACCCGTGTCGAGAACTACTGCACGACCGGCTCCGAGGCGATGCGGGCGGCGGCCTACGCCGTGGCGTCCGGCGCCTACGACGTCGTGATGGCGCTCGGGGCGGAGAAGGTCAAGGACGGCGGGTACCAGGGCCTCAATGCCTTCCCGATCCCGACCGACGGCACCCAGCGAACACTCACGGCGGCCGGCATGTTCAGCCTGATCCTTCCGGCGTACGCCGAGAAGTACAGCGTCGACGAGGACGAGATCCGCTACTCGGTTGCCACGATCGCCGAGAAGAACCACTTCAACGGGGCCCGCAATCCACTGGCCCAGTTCCGCCGGGAGACCAGCGCCGAGCAGATCTGTCAGATGGCCGCGGTCGCCGGACGCCTCTCGGTGTTCGACTGCGCAGGCGTCGCCGATGGTGCCGCAGCGGTGATCATGTGTCGGGCCGAGGACGCCCACAAGTACACCGACAATGCCCTCTACGTGAAGGCGTTGTCGTTTGTTGCCGGCACCGGTGCCGGTTCGCTCGACCCCGACTACGACTACACGACCTTGCCCGAGTGCAAGTGGTCGGCCGACGACGCCTACGCCCAGGCTGGCGTCACGTCACCGCGTGACGAGATCGCCGTCGCCGAAGTCCACGACTGCTTCACACCGACCGAACTCGTGTTGATGGAGGACCTCGGGTTCTCCGACCCCGGCCAGGCTTGGCGGGACGTGCTTGACGGTGCGTTCCGTCTCGACGGTCGCCTGCCGGTCAACAGCGACGGTGGCCTGAAGGCTTTCGGCCATCCGGTTGGAGCATCGGGGCTGCGCATGCTCTACGAGATCTGGCTTCAGCTGCGCGGTGAAGCGCCCGAGGAGCGGCGCATCGCCGACCACGGTCGCAAGCTGGGGTTGGTGCACAACCTCGGTGGGTATCCCGGTGAGATGGTGAGTTTCGTCGGGATCTACGGCGCCGAACTCGGCTGACGGATTCCGGCACGGATCGCCCGCCGTGGCCGACCGATGCGGACTTCGGTCCCCGGAGTCCAGTGCACGACCGGGCTACCGGTCGGCTCGAGGAGCCCGGCAGCGTCGAGGAGTTCGTCGTCGAGTTCGAGGAGTTCGCCGCGGAAGAGGGGCCAGCGTCCGTGATCGACGGGGGCATAGACGGTGAACGCTCGCGCCGCGTCCATGCTCGGGAAGCGGGAATAGAGCCCCCAGCGTGACGTGAGAAAGCGATCGAAGTCCGAGAGGTCGTCATCGGCGATGGGTGTCCCGATGCGGACGACACTGTGATGGGAGGGCAGCGCCCCGTCGGTCGCGCGGCGGCGCGGCCAGCGGCGGGTGGAGTCGTAACGCCACACGCCATCGGTCGCTCGGCGGCCGGCATCGATCGACATATCGGCCCAGAAGTAGGGAAGCCCGTAGGCGGCGCGTGCCGTCAGCGAGGCGAGCAACCCACCCGCCTCGAGGGAACAAAACCAGACTCCCGGCGTGCCGTCGGGCCCCAGGACGTAGGTGCGCACGTTGGTTTCCGGAAACGTGCCGATTAACGGCAGCCGCAGCCCGCCGGCAGTTCCGACCACCATCTCGAAGGGAACGAGGGCGACCCACGCCCGTTGGATCCCATCAGCATCAGGCCAGGTGTCGATCGTGAGGTCGTCGGGAAGGAGTGCTTGGACGACCTCGGGTTCGTAGGGGTAGTGGATGAAGAGGAGGTCGCGCCACCACATGCGCATGACCTCGAAGCGAACCCGTTCGCGGGGGAGTGGCGGGTAGCGATCAGACATCGCACGAGTTTCCCAGGTAGGGACGGTCAACGACATCGTGGGCGAGAAACCTGCGGTCGCTCATCTGACGACCGGTGCGCACCCGCTCTACGATCCGCTCATGCCTCGTCGCCCGCTTCACGGAATCCGCATCGTCGACCTCACTCTCGAGAGAGGCGAACTCACTGGGCGCCTCCTCGCCGACCTCGGTGCCGAGGTGCTGCGGGTCGAGTCCCCCGGCGGGTCACCAGCCCGGTCAATGCCACCGCTCGTCGACGACCACTCCCTCTTCTTCACGTTCCGCAACGCCGGGAAAAAGGGTGTCGAACTCGATCTCAGCAACGATCCGGATCGCGAACGTCTGCACGAATTGCTGGCATGCAGCGATGTCGTGATCGATTCCGCCGAACCCGGCTCATGGGCTGATAGCGGTCTCGACGCCGACGACCTCGCCAGCCGCCATCCTCATCTGATCGTCTGCTCGATCACCGCCTATGGACGAACCGGCCCCTATGCGGGCCGCGACGTCCCGTGCGCCGTGATCGACGCCTCCTCCGGGATGGCCTTCAAGGCGGGGGTGCCCGAACGCGAACCCCTGCTGCCGCCGGGCAACATCGCCGACGACACCGCATCGATGCATGCCGTGTTCGCCATCGAGTGTGCGCTGGTTCAACAACACGCCACCCGCGCCGGGCAGGTCATCGATCTGTCGGTGAACGAGGCGTCCGCCCAGATCGCTGACTGGTCGCTGTCGAACTGGACCCGGTCGCTCGATGCGGGCATGCCGAGCCTCGACAGCCGCATCGGTCCGGGTCCCGTCTACACGATCCTGCCGTGCAAGGACGGGTACGTCCGGCTCGTGATCATCGCCGAACGCCACTGGAAGGCGATGCGGGCCTGGCTCGGCGAGCCGGACTATCTGCAAGACCCCGAGTACGAGACGTTCATGGGCCGTTTCGGTATCGCCGACGCCGTGCTCAACCCGCTCTACACCGAGCTGTTCTCGACGATGACGATGCTCGAGGTGGCCGAGGAGTGTCAGAACCGCGGCATCGTCTGCACGCCGATCCTCAAGCCCGACGATGTGTTAGTGAACCCGCACTTCGAGGCCCGGGGCAGCTTCGACCATGTCGATACCGATGCCGGCACCATGATGCTGGCATCCGGTTTCTTCGAGATCGATGGCGAACGCGTCGGTCCGGTCGGCCCGCCCCCCGCAGTCGGTGAGCACACTGACGAGGTGTTCGCCGCGCTCGGCGAACCACGCCCGGCACCCGCCGCCCCGCTCACCGGTGACGACGCGCCGCTTGCCGGGATCCGGGTTATGGACTTCGGTCATGGCGGTGTCGGGGTCGAGTGTGGCCGCATGCTCGCCGAGTACGGGGCCGACGTAGTGAAGATCGAGTCACGGACATATCCCGACTTCATACGGACGGTGCTAGGCGGTGAGATGTCGCCGTCGTTCGCATCGTCGAGTCGGAGCAAGCGGAGCCTGGGTGTCGACGCCAAGCACCCTGAGGGTCGCGTCCTGATCAAGCGCATGGCCGCCGTCAGCGACATCGCCATCGAGAATAACTCGACCGGGATCATGGAGCAGATGGGCATCGGCTACGGCGACCTGTCCACGGAGAACGACGGCCTTGTGATGATGTCGAGCCAGCTGATGGGTAGTCGGGGACCGTGGGCGGCCTGGTCGGGCTACGGCCCCAACACCCAGGTCACCGGCGGCATGACGCACCTGTGGAATTACGAGGCGACCCCTGAGCCGGCCGGATCCATGTCGATCTTCCCGGATCACTTCGCCGGCCGTACCGGTGCGGTCACCGCCCTCGCCGGTGTGCTCGGCCGACGCCTTCACGGCGATTCCGGGTTCCATGTCGAGGTGTGTCAGGTCGAGCAGGTCGTCAACGTGATGGCCGATTTGCTGGCGAAGGCGTCCCTCGAACCGGGCTCGGTGCAGCCACGGGGAAATCATTCCGATCGTGGGACACCCTGGGGACTTTTCCCGTGCAAGGACGACGATTCGTGGGTCGCGATCTGCACCCGCACCGACGCGGAGTGGAGGGCGTTCGCCGAGGTGATGGGCTCGCCCAAGTGGGCGATGACCGACGAGCTCGCCGTGCTGACCGGCCGGCAAGCCCGCGAGGGCGAAATCGACGCGCTCGTCGAGGCCTGGACACGGCAACACACCGTCGCCGAGGTCGTCGAGGCCTGCCTTGCGCGCACGGTGCCGGCGGGGCCGATGCACAACTCCGCCGGGCAGTACGGCGACCCGCATTACCGGGCCCGCGGTTTCATCGTCGAACTTGAGCAACCGCCGATCGGCGGCATGACCTTTGAGGGGCCCGGCTTCCACGCGACCGGTATGCCGGTTGCGGATATTCGGCCCGCACCGGGACTCGGTGCCCACACCCGTGAAGTGTGTGCCGAACTCGGACTCGATGATGCCGAGATCGATGCGCTGCTCGCATCGGGGGCGATCGAACGCGATGTCGCCGATGGAGCATGAGTGCGTCCGCTTCTGCTCGCGCTTGCCGTGCTCGTTGCGGCGTGTGGCGCCGACGGGCCCGGTGACGAGACGGCTCCGGCCGATGCGCCGGTCGTGATCAGCACGTCATCGATGGCATCGGCCTCCTCTTCCGCTGCCGTGCCCGACGCAAGGGTCCTCCAGGTCGGCATCGGCGACTCGGTCAGGTACGGCGACTCGCCTCAGGAGGTCGGGAGCCTCCGGCTACCCATCGACGCCGGCGAGGGCCCATTCCCGGTGATCGCCTTCATCCACGGCGGGTTCTGGCGCAACACGTTCGATAGCAGCCTGTCCGAACCACAGGCCGCCGATGCCCGTTCAAAGGGGTACGCAACTTGGAATATCGAGTATCGGCGGGTCGGCGACGAGGGCGGCGGCTATCCGGGAACGCTCGATGACATCGCCACCGCGATCGACGCCCTCGCCCGCATCGATGCGCCACTCGATCTCGACCGGGTGTTCGTCGTCGGGCACTCCGCCGGTGGACATCTCGCGCTCTGGGTCGGTCAGCGCGATGACCCTGTCGTCGTTCCTCGGCTCGTGGTGGGTCAGGCCCCTGTCGCCGATCTCGCCGGCTCATTGGATCTCGGTCGCGGTGCGGTCGAGGGGTTCATGGGCGGCACTCCCGAGCAGATTCCTGAGGCGTACGACGAGGCCGACCCCGCCCGGCGGCTCCCGGTGAAGGTTCCTCAGCTGATCGTGCACGGTCTGCGCGACGACGACGTGCCGTTCGATGTGGTGGCGCCCTACATCACCGAGGCCGGCGACGGCGTCGACACCTTGATCTTCGATGACGAAGGCCACTTCGACGTCATCGACCCGGCGGTGCCTTCCTGGGAAGCGACGATCGCGTACCTCGCCGGTATCTAGGCTGCGCCGGATTCCTTCGGGCCCGCGAAGGGGGTGTCCCATGTCCAACCTCGCTGACGTCATCACACATCAGCACATCGTCGACTTCGCCACTGACGGCGTCGTCTGCCTTCGACAGGTCATCAACCCGGACTGGATCGAGAAGCTCACGGCGGGGCTCGAGCGCAACGTCGCCGATCCGTCGCCCCGAGGTCGAGTGTGGAACGCCGACGAGCACGGCCGGGTCACGTTCTATGACTCCCAGGTCTGGCAGGAGATTCCGGAATACCGGGACTTCGTTGAGAACTCACCGATGACGGAGTTCGCCGGTCGGGTGATGAACGTCGAGGCGGTGCACTTCTTCTTCGACGCCATCTTCACTCGCAGCACCGGGAGCCAGTTCCGCACGCCGTTCCGCTAGGACGAGCCGTACTGGTCGGTCAAGGGATTCGACACCTGCTCGGCATGGATGCCGCTCGTGCCGGTCGCGAAGCGCAGCGCCCTCGAGTTCGTGAATGGCTCCCATGGCCGGGACGTGCGCCACGCCCAGACCAATTTCGGGGCGCTCACCGGCGACGAACGCGACCAGGTCGTCTACGACCAGCTTGAGGACGAGCTCGAGCCGTTTCCCGACATCGAGGGCAACCGGAAGCAGTACGAGATCCTGAGCTGGGACATGGAGCCCGACGACGTGGCGATCTTCAACGCCCGGGTGATCCATGGCGGATCGGACCTGTTGCATCCAGACCGGGACCTCAAGGTGTTCAACACCCAATGGCTCGACGACGATATCCGGGTCATGTTCCGGCTGGAGGGCATGGACCCCGACCATTCCCAGGTGATGACCGAGCACGGTCTCGCCCCTGGCGATCGGGTCGGGGGTCCCCTGTATCGCGAACTCTGGCAGGAACCGGTTGCCGTCTGAGCATCGCCGGCCGACTCAGCCAGCCTCGCTGTGGGTGACGGGCAGCTCGCCCATCCACTCGCGAAGGGTGTTCTTCAGCTTGGTCTGCTGGATGAAGAGGTCCTGCTCGGCGGGATTGTCACCGGCGGCCTGCGGGGCCTTCAGATAGAAGCTCAACCACTCCTGCACACCCGACTCGCCGGCCCGGTGGGCGAGGTCCATGAACAGAGCTAGGTCGAGCACGATCGGTGCCGCCAGGATCGAGTCGCGACACAGGAAGTCGATCTTGATCTGCATGGGGTACCCCATCCAGCCGAAGATGTCGACGGCGTCCCAGCCCTCCTTGTTGTCGCCGCGCGGCGGGTAGTAGTTGATGCGCACGACATGGTCGACGTTGCCGTAGAGCTCGGGGTACACCTCGGGCTCGAGGATCTTGTGGAGCACGCCGAGCTTCGACTCTTCCTTGGTTTTGAAGTTCTCGGGGGCGTCGAGCACTTCACCATCGCGGTTGCCGAGGATGTTGGTCGAGTACCAGCCGCGGAGACCGAGCATGCGGGCCTTGAGACCGGGGGCGAGCAGCGTCTTCATGAGGGTCTGGCCCGTCTTGAAATCCTTGCCGGCGATCGGGACCCCGCGGGTGTGCGACAGCTCCTGCATGCAGGGCAGGTCGGTCGAGAGATTCGGTGCCCCATTCGCGAATGGCACATCGCTCTGAAGGGCGGCGTACACGTAGATCTGCGAGGGCGAGATGTTGTCGTCGTTGTCCTTGAGGCCCTGTTCGAACGCGGCGACAGTCTCGTGGACGGCCGACGGCTCCTGGAAGGCCTCCGTCGAACCGCACCAGACCATGACGAGACGGTCGCATCCGTTCTCGACTTTGAAGTTCTCGATATCGGCCATGAGCGCCATGGCCTGATCCCACTTGTTGGTCTCGGACTTAACGCGGGTTCCTTCGAGACGGCTCACCCACTTCTGGTCGAAGACGGCGTCCATGGCGACGACACCCTCGAGTTCTTGGGCGATGGGAGAGAGATCCTTTTCCTCGAGCACGCCGCAGGTGCGGGCGGCCTCGAGGGCGTTGGCAGAGATCGGATCCCAGCCGCCGAAGACGATGTCGTCGAGTGAGGCGAGGGGAGCGAAGTCCTTGATGAGGGGGTTGCGGCCCTCTTCGCGGGTACCGAGACGGATGTGGGCCATCTGGGAGACCGAGCCGAGTGGGGCGACGCTGGTCTGGCGGGCGGACAGGACACCGGCGATGAAGGTCGAGGCGACGGCACCGAGTCCGGGCGTCAGCACACCGAGCTTGCCGGTTGCGGGGGCGATGTTCTTGGCCATGGACAACATCATAAGGAATCGTCAAGAACGATCTCAGTTAGTGAAGCAATTCTAAACTATTCTGCACGGGTGACTCCTGCCCTCCCAGACCTTTCCATTCGCCAACTCGACTATCTCGTGGCCGTGTCCACCGAACCGTCTTGGGCCGATGCCGCAGCCCGGATCGGTGTGTCGCCCTCGGCGCTTTCGCAGGGATTGAGCGAACTCGAACGCCGCATCGGTGTGCCGATGTTCGATCGGGAGGGTCGCCGACGCACGTTGCGTCCGACCGCCGAACCGGTGCTGGCCCACGCCCGACAGGTCATCGCCCTCACCAGCGATCTTGCCGACTGGGCGGAGCGCACCCGCACCGGCCGGGCCGGCGAGTTGCGGGTCGGCATGATCGATGCCGCTGCCGTCGGGCACTTCACCGACGTGCTCCGCCAGTTCCGCGACGACCACCCTGAGCTTCATCTCACGTTGCGGGTCGCGCCGTCAGGCGAGCTGCTCGACGAGATCGAATCAGGCGACCTCGACCTCGCTGTCGTCGTCGGGGGTCATACCCGACGAGGAGTCCATACCGAGTCGCTGATGACCGAGCCGCTCGCCGTCTTCACCCCGACTCGAGGCCTGCCCCGTGACTTCGCCGCATGGGGGCCATGGGTGCTGTTCGCCCAGGGTTCCCGCACCCGCGCGATCGCCGAGGAAGCTCTGCAGCGTCTTGGCGCTCCGACCACGATCGTGGCGGAATCGAACCAGCCCGAAGTGCTCCGCACGATGGTCGAACTGAGGGTGGGCTCGACCGTGCTGCCAGTCGTCCAAGCCGGACCGGACTTCGGCCCGGGGCGGGTGATCGCCGAACGAACTCTCGTCCTCGCTCGCCGCGACGGCGCCGCCGTTGACCCGGCAGCCGAAATGCTCGCCGTCGCGCTCCGGAACTAAGGTCCCCGCCAGGTCCCCGGAATGGAGAAATGACATGAGCAATGCTGCTGCCGCCTACGAGGCGATCAACGCCCGTGTAGGCCACGACGAGGCCACCGGCGACTGGTTCGAGATCACCCAGGAGCAGATCAACGACTTCGCCGACTGCACCCACGATCACCAGTTCATCCATATCGATCCGGAGCGGGCGACCCCGGTCTTCGGCGGCACGATCGCCCACGGTTTCCTCACCCTGTCGATGCTGGTGAAGCTCACCGCCTCGATCCCCAACGAGATCCCGCTCGAGGGCGTCCAGATGGGCATCAACTACGGCTTCGAGAAGGTCCGCTTCATCAACCCGGTCCTGTCGGGCAAGCGCATCCGGGCCTCGGCCGTCACCTCGGCTGTCGAGCTCAAGGGCACCGCCGTCAACTCCACCCGCACGATCACGGTCGCGATCGAGGGCGAAGGCAAACCGGCCCTCGTCGCCGATTGGATCGGCCGCACCGTCTACGACTCCTGAGGAAGCCATGAATGACTACCCAATCGTCGCCGGTTCGGCGCTGTTCACCCTCGTCGACCCGAGCCAGGGTCACGAGGTCGCCTACAACCGCTGGTACGAGCGCGACCACTTCTACGCCGGCTGCATGATCGGCCCGTGCCTGTTCGCCGGGAAGCGGTGGGTCGCCACCCGGGCGATGAAGGATCTCCGCTTCCCCGAGGGCGACACCCCGGTCGCCAGCCCCCACGACAGGGGTTCCTACCTTGCGACATACTGGGTGCTCGAGGACAAGCACAAAGAACACTTCGACTGGGCCGGCAATCAGGTCGTCGACCTTTACATGAACAATCGAGGGTTCATGGAGCGCCAGCACGCCCACACGGTGTTGCTCTCCAGCCCCGAACACGCCTACCGAGACGACGACCCGGTTCCGATCGAGCTTGCGTTCGATCACCACTACCAGGGTCTCGCCGTCGTGGCTGTCGATCCGGCCGACGGCGTGAGCGACGAGGAACTCGGCGCTCACCTCGACGAAACGGCGCTCCCAGCACTCCTTGCGAACTCGCCGATCGCCAGCATGGTGTCGTGGCGCTACATCCAGATGGGCGAAGGCACCGAGCAGGCCCCGATGGATCTCGGCATGCCGCCGGGCCCTCCGGAACGACGCCTTCAGATGTTCTTCCTCGAGGACAACCCGGAAGCCGTCTGGGACCGCTTCCGGACCTATGCTGCCGACCTCGCTGCCGAGCGCAAGGGCGTGGTTAGCTTCGCAGCGCCATTCTTGCCGACCATCGTCGGCACCGACACCTACACCGATCAGCTCTGGTGAATCTTCGGCTTGCGACCGCTGTCATGGTGACGGCGGTCCTCGCTGCTGCGTGTGGTGACAGCGCGACTGCACCGCCGCTGGTCACCACGACCGTCGCGGACGGCGCCGTGCCGACCCCGACCACGCCGGGTGCGGAGGCGCTTGCGCCCGCAGCGATTACGCAGGTCGACTGCCCGCCAGCGATCGCTACCGACATCGTCGCTTGCGGTATCGCCGAGGGTGCGCTCGATCCGGCCGCCGGATCCGGCGCCACGGCATCGATCTCGATCGCAACGATGGCCGGCTACGACGTCGGCTTTCGCACGCCGGTTGCCGTCCTCCAAGGTGGCCCGGGTGGGGCCAGCTCGGATCTCGCCGGCTTCTTCCCGCAACAGCCGTTCACACAAGTCTTCGTCGACCAGCGGGGTACCGGCTTCGCCTCGGCCGACTTCGATTGTCCTGAGTTTGACGGCGTGATCCCTGATCTTGTGGAACGCGATGGCGAACGCAGCCGCGAACTCGCTGCCGATGCCCTCGACGCTTGCGCCGAGCGGCTCGCTGGTGATCTCCTGCTCGACGCCACCACGACCCAGAACCATGCGTTCGATGTCGGCCAGGTGATGGCCGGTCTTGGCTATGACCGCTGGGTTGCGTACGGGGTGTCGTACGGCACCACGATCGGATTTGAGCTGCTTCGCCAGCCTCCGGCTGGGCTCGTGGGCACCGTCCTCGACGGCGTCTACCCACCCGATCTCGATGTCGACACGTCGGTCGCAACCGCGGCCCAGCGGTCGATCGATGCGCTCGGTGCCGCTTGCGGCCGGAGCACCCGGTGCGCCGACCTCAACCCCGATGTGGCCCTCGGTCTCGACACGTTGATCTTCGAACTCGATGAATCCCCGCGCATCGTCACCCTGAGCGCGAACGAAAGTGGCTTCGACCGCGAGGTCGACGTCCGACTCGACGGAGCCCGACTCGCCGAGTTCGTGTTCCTGTTGCTCTACAACGAATCGCTCGCCCGCTTCCTTCCGGCGACTTTGGCCGGTATCGCCGATGGAGACCCCGATGCCGAACGATGGCTCGCTCGGGTCGGTACCCGCAGCTTTGCGGCGGCCTACAACGCCAATCGCGAAGGCACCTACTTCGCAGTGCAGTGTCACGACCGTCTGCCTTTCACCTCCGGTGAGCCCGTCGGACGCGACGGTGGCTTCGGTGCGGCAGTGCCGGTCGAACCACTCCGCAACCTCTGCCCGGCTTGGGAGCAAGGCGAGGCCCGCGCCATCGCCGGCACGCCGGTTTCGTCGAATCTGCCAACCTTGCTCCTGTCGGGCACCGTTGATCCGATCACGCCGTCGACCTTCGCCGCCGCCGCCGCCGATCTCCTCCCCAACGCCACCACTGTCATCCAGGACGGTCGGGGCCACGGAATCTGGTTCGGCAACAGCTGTATCGCTGGCATTGTCCAGCAGTTCGTCGCCGATCCGCTCCGCACGCTTGACACGTCGTGCGCCGATGCCGGCGTGCCGTTCGATTGGGCGGCGCCCTGACCTCATGCAAGGCTGCGGGAATGGAGCTTGAGGGGAAGACCATTCTGATCTCGGGGGTCGGTCCCGGCCTCGGTGGTGCGTGCGCGGCCTCGGCGCTGCGTGACGGCGCCAACGTGATCGCGACCGCTCGCAATCTGGATCGCCTGCAGGGCGCGGTTGCGGAACTCGATCCGAGCGGTGAGCGAACACTCGCGATGGCCGCCGATATCATGGACACCGACGCGCTCGATGCCGCCGTTGCCGCCGGCGTAGAACAGTTCGGCGGTCTCGACGGCGTGGTCAACGTCGCGGCCTACGACGCAGTGATGGGCACCCTCCTCGACATGGACGCCAACACCTTTCGCCAGGTACTCGAGGTCAACGTTTATGGCTCCACCAACCTCGTCCGGGCTGCTGTCCCAGTGCTGAAGGCCAACGGCGGGGGAGCGGTCGTGCTGATCGGCTCGCAGTCGGCGATGAAGTCCAACCCGGTGCCCCAGGGCGTCTACGGGCCGTCGAAAGCAGCGCTGCTCGCGGTCGCCCGCGATCTGGCCAACGATCTCGGCCCGGACGGAATCCGCGTCAACACGGTCGTGCCGAGCTGGATGTGGGGGCCGAACGTGCAGATGTATTGCCAGTGGCAGGCGAGTGAGCGTGGGGTCGAGCCGGAGGACATCAAGAACGAACTGGCGAGCGCCAACGCCCTTCGAGCGATGGCGGCCGATACCGACGTCGCCGAATCGGTGATGTTCTTCCTTTCCGATCGCAGCTCGATGATTACCGGACAGCGCCTTTTGGTGAACGCCGGCGAGTACTTCGACACGTGACGGTCCCCGCCCTCCCGGCGGCCTCACTGGTGGTGATCGACGATCGGCCCGATCTCCACGTGCTTTTCGGCTGCCGGCGACCCGGTGCGTTCATCGGCGACATGATCGTCTACCCGGGCGGTGCCGTTGATGACGACGACTGGCGACTCGGCACGGCCCTCGTGCCCGGCGCCTCGGGCTCCGGTCTCTCCGCTGCCGATGCGGTGGCGTATCCCCACGCCGCGATCCGCGAGACGCGCGAAGAGGTAAGTTTGTTGCCCGATCCGAACGAGGTGCACGACGGTGCCGCGTTCGCCGCGATGGGCCACTGGACAACCCCCGAGGAGGTGCTGCGTCGCTACGACACCCGTCTTTCTCGCTCGCCACCCCGTTGGAGAGGCGCGGGTCGCGGATGATGAGTTCGTCGAGGTCTGGTGGGAGCGGCCGGGCGACACCCTCGCTCGGCTCAAGGCCGGTGAACTCAACGCCATCACGCTGACGATTTCGTTCCTCACATCATTGTTGCGTTATCGACATGTAGCCGACGCCTTCGCCGGAACCGAACTCGGTCATCGGCATGCGTTTGCCTGAGGAATCAACACATCCTGAGCCGATGTCACCCCTTCGTTGCTGTCTCGTGTCGATCTGTTTACATCTGGATCTGACATTGTAGCGGCGCTGCACTAAGGTTTCTGACGGGTTCGGTGTCATACGGATGCAGGGCCGTTCTGACACCAGCTCGGAGGCTTTTGGCCACCGATCCCCCTCCAGGGAAACTGGGGCCCGGTCGACGGCGATCGCCGGCCGGGCCCAAGCCCAGAACACTCGGTGTCGACAGCGTAGGCAATCTCGCCGCGCTGTAGTACAACTCCGCCTGTGAACGATCTCGCCCGCCGCCTGCTCGCCGAATTCCTCGGCACTGCCTTCCTTCTCGTCGGCGTCATCGGTTCGGGCATCATGGCCGAACGCCTCACCGACGATGTTGGGCTGCAGTTGCTCGCCAACGCAGCGGCTACCGTCGGCGTGCTCTACGCCGTCATCCTGATGTTCGGCGAGGTCTCCGGGGCGCATCTCAACCCGGCGGTCACACTCGCCGACATCCTCCTGCAGAAGCGGCCGTGGGTCGACCTCGGCCCGTATGTCGCAGCCCAACTGGCCGGCGGCGCCGTCGGGGTGATGGCCGCCAACCTCATGTTCGACCTCGACCCGATCAACCTCAGCGACAAGGTCCGCGGCGGTGGCGGCCAGTACCTCGGGGAACTCATCGCCACGTTCGGCCTGATGGTGTTGATCTTCTCCTTGGTGCGCACCGGCCGGAGCCACCTCGTTGCGTCGGCGGTCGC
>CAJWHS010000032.1 GCA_913041415.1 uncultured Acidimicrobiaceae bacterium
ATGGCTGGTGGGTCCGGTGGGAATGCAGCGAGAGGCCGCAGAAGCGATCGCCGCAATCATCACCGGCCCGGTGTGACCAATCCGTGACCACGCTGGCCAAAACGAACAATTCCGGGGCCTTACTGCCCTGGAATCTCCGTGTTCTTGATGGTGTCGGAGGGGGGACTTGAACCCCCACGCCCTAACGGGCACTGGCACCTTAAGCCAGCGCGTCTGCCAATTCCGCCACTCCGACGTGGCCACCCGGGAGACCCGGATGCGGAGGCGAAGCGTAGCGCGGCGTCGTAAGTGCGCCACCCCCAATCGCGCCGGAGACAACGCCCGTGGGATGTAGCCCTAGAAGATCAGGCCGTAGGCGATCGAGGTGAAACCGAACACCAGTGCAGCAAGCACGGTGATGCGATCGAGGTTGCGCTCAACCACCGTCGAGCCGGCGGCTGCCGCGCCTGCGCCGCCACCGAACATGTCGGAAAGCCCGCCGCCTTTGCCGCTGTGCAGAAGCACAAGAAAGACCAAGGTGAGCGCAGAGAGAATGTGCAGCGGGGCGACGAACCAGATCACGGCCGTCAGGATACCGAAACGACCGGCCCGATCGGCACTCCTGACCAGGCGGGCTCAGGATCAGGCCTGATAGATCCGGTACTTGACGATCCGGGCGAAGTCCTCGGCATCGAGGCTCGCCCCACCGACCAGAGCGCCGTCGATATCGGGTTGGGCCATGAGTTCGGGTGCGTTAGCGGGCTTTACCGAGCCGCCGTATTGGATGCGCACCGCCTCCGCCGCCTTCGCGCCGAAGGTCTCGGCGATCCTTGATCGGATGTGGGCACACATCTCTTGCGCGTCGGCCGGGGTGGCTGTCTCACCCGTGCCGATGGCCCAGATCGGCTCGTACGCGATGACGATGTCCTCGACGATCTCCGGCTTGAGTCCTGGAAGCGAACCGGCGAGCTGCTGGGTGACGCGGGCCTGCGCCCTGCCCTCCGTGCGCTCCTCGAGCGTTTCTCCCACACACACAATCGGTGTCATACCGGCTTGGAGCACCGCAGTGGCCTTGGCGTTGACGACTTCATCGGTCTCGCCGAACAGTTCACGCCGTTCGCTATGGCCGACGATCACGTACTTCACGTCGAGTTTGTCGAGCATCCCGGCCGACACTTCGCCGGTGAACCCACCCTTCTCCGCCTGGTGCACGTTCTGCGCACCAAGCGAAACGGGGATGTTGTCCGCCTGCAGAACGGTCTGCACCGAACGCAGGTCGGTGAACGGCGGATGCACCGAGACATCGCAGGCCTCGTAGTCGTCCTTCTCGATCGCATACGCCAACTTCTGGACCGTCTGGATGGCCTCGAAGTGGTTGTGGTTCATCTTCCAATTCCCGCTGATGAGCGGCTTGCGGTCACCGGACATTCGGTGCTCCTCTCAGGGCCTTGAGACCGGGCAGGTCGCCCTTCTCGATCAACTCCAATGATGCGCCGCCACCCGTGGACACATGGTCCATGTCGCGGTCGACCTTGAACTCTTTGGCAGCAGCAGCGCTGTCGCCCCCGCCGACAATCGTGAACGCCTTCGTGTTGGCCATTGCCTGGGCGACAGCACCGGTACCGCCGGCGAAGCGGGGATCCTCGAAGACCCCCATCGGGCCGTTCCAGAGGACGGTTCCGGCCTGATGAATGACATCACCGAACTGGGCCGCGGAACCTGGACCGATGTCGACACCCATCCAGCCGTCGAGGATCTCGACACCGATCTGGCGGACATCACCGCCCGCTTCCGGCTCGAACAGCCTCCCGTCAGGACCCAGTGCGGTGATGTCGTAGGGAAGATGAATCGGCTTCGAGCCCTCGAGGAGGGTCTTGCAGGTATCGATCATGTCGTCCTCGCAGAGCGACGAGCCGATGTTGTGTCCCTTCGCTCTCAGGAAGGTGAAGCACATGCCACCACCGACGATCAACGAATCAACGTGCTCGAGCAGGGCCTCGATGACCGCAAGCTTATCGCTGACCTTCGACCCGCCCATGACCGCCACGAACGGCCGGCGCGGATGGTCGTTCATCCCGCCGAGCACCTCAACCTCACGGTGCAGAAGACGGCCAGCGGCTGATGGGAGAAACTGCGGGGGCCCAACGATCGACGCATGCGCGCGATGGGAAGCCCCGAACGCGTCGTTGACGTAGGCGTCGTGACCCTCGATGAGCGCCTGGACGAAGGCGGGATCGTTTGCGGTCTCACTCGGATCGAACCGAAGGTTGTCGAGCAAGGTCACCTCGGGGAGCCACTCAGCGAGCTTCGCCCGCACCGGCGCGACGCTGTAGGCCGCATCGGGCTCGCCTTTCGGGCGACCGAGGTGAGTACAGGCAGTGACGCTCGCCCCGGCCTCGAGCAGGTAGCGCAGCGTCGGGACCGCTGCTCGAATCCGGAAATCGTCGGTGATGTGCCCATCGGTAATGGGAACGTTGAAATCGGCCCGGACCAGGACGGACTTGCCGCTGAGATCGCCCAGATCTTCCAGGCGGGGAACGTCGATCATTCCCTACTTGCTAGCAGCCTTCGTGGCCCGCTTGGCGGCCTTCTTCACTGGAGTCTTCTTCTTCCCGACCGTCACGGCGAGATCGACGAGACGGTGGCTGTACCCGGTCTCGTTGTCATACCAACCGAACACCTTGAAGAGGTTGCCGCTGCCTTGGGTGAGCGGAGCGTCGAACACACACGAGGCGCGGCTCCCGACGATGTCCGATGACACGATCGGCGCCTCGCTGTAGTCGAGAACCTTGCGGAGCGGGCCGGACCTGGCGGCTGCCTTGAACGCTGCGTTGATGGCGTCAACGTCGGTCTTCTTCTTGGTAACGACGGTGAGGTCGGTGAGGGAACCAGCCGGGATGGGCACCCGGATCGCCGAGCCGTCAAGCTTGCCGTCGAGCTTCTTCACGACGAGGCCGATGGCCGAGGCAGCTCCCGTGGACGTCGGGATGACGTTGACAGCAGCCGCTCGGGCGCGCCGAGCATCGCTGTGCGGACCGTCAATCAGCTGCTGATTGCCCGTGTAGGCGTGGATGGTGGTCATCAAGCCCTGCTCGAGCCCGAACGTCTCCTCGAGAACCTTCACCATCGGTGCCAGGCAGTTCGTCGTACACGATGCGTTCGAGATGATGTGCTGCCGGGCCGGGTTGTACGTGTCGTCGTTGACGCCCACGACGAACGTGCCGTCAGCGTCGCCGGACGGCGCGGAGATGACGACCTTCTTTGCCCCGGCGCCCAGATGGGCCGAAGCGGCTTCCTTTCCAGTGAAAAAGCCGGTTGACTCGATGACAACATCAACACCGAGGTCACTCCAAGGGAGATCCGCCGGGTCGCGTTCGGACAGCACCGGGAGGCGCTGGCCGTCGACGGTGATCGATGACTTGGTCGTCTTGACGGTGCCCGGGTAGGGCCCCGCGACACTGTCGTGCGTGAGCAGGTACGCCATGGTCTCGATGGAGCCCAGGTCATTGACGGCGACGATGTCGATGTCAACGCCCTGCTCCTTGGCAGCACGGAAGAAGTTTCGGCCGATACGACCGAAACCGTTAATGGCGACGCAAACAGTCACGAGGACTCCTCTATGGATGGCAAACGAGGTGTCGTCCGACGACGTTGGCGAACGGTGGGAGTTTACGAGACCAGGTCGAATAGCGCCGCCCCGAGCCGACGTGGATCGTGGGCGGAGTGGGCGGATTGGAGCGCTCCAACGAGCTCGCAACTTCTGATTCTATCCTGACGACGCCTGGGAACAGAAGCGTTTGCATCCGCAATGACCACATCCGGGCTGATGCCGTGTCGTTCCACCGCATCGATGTGGTCATCGAGGTCATACCCGTCGGTCTCCCCCGGTTCAGCGGAAAGATTCGCAACATAGGCAAGCATGCCCGAGCGACGCTGAAGCGCAGCCGCCACGCCGGGAACAACCGGCGCGAGCACACTCGAGTAGAGCGAACCAGGGCCCAGAACGATCAGGTCGGCGTCGACGATCGCCTCGCTCACGGCAGCCGGCACCTCAGGATTCGCTGGCGAGAACCGCAGGCTGCGGATCGCTCCACGCTCACTGATCGCAACCTGGCCTTTCACAGTGCCCCGCTCGGCGGTGGCGACGAGGTCGACGGCCACCGACGTCGCAGGCAGCACCCGTCCGCGGGCACCGACCATTTCGACCAGGGTGTCCATCACCAGGACTGGATCGGGTTCAAGCTCCAGCATCGCCGCCAACACGACATTGCCCGCGGGATGGCCAGCGAGCACGCCACTTTCAAAACGGTGCTCAAGCGCGTCCCGCATCAACCCCTCGGGGGTCAATGCGGCAAGACAGCGGCGCATGTCCCCGGGAGCGACGATGTCGAGATCCCGGCGGAGCCGACCCGACGAACCGCCGTCATCCGCGACCGATACAACACCGATCAGCGACGAGGCACGGCCGACCATGGCTTCGAGCACTGTCGACAGGCCGTGCCCGCCGCCGATCGCGACGACCGACGGGCCCATCACTTGTCGATGTCCCGATGAACGATCGCCGGCGCGTGCCCGAGCTTGTCGAGCGCCTCGGCCACCCTTTCGGCGATTGCGACCGATCGATGACGGCCACCGGTGCACCCGAACGCAACGGTTAAGTACGACTTCCCCTCCTGCACATAGAACGGAAGGATCAGCGCCAAGAGCCGCTCAAGGCGGGCCAGGAACGCACCGGTGACGGGTTGCTCCAGCACATAGTCGGAAACGGCTTCATCGAGCCCGGTCTGAGGCTGCAGTTCCTCGACCCAGTGTGGGTTCGCCAAGAACCGACAGTCGAACACTAGGTCGACATCGAGCGGGATCCCGTTCTTGTAGCCGAACGACGTGACCGTCGTGCGCATCGCCGTCTCCGAGCCGCCCGCAGAGAACGCCTCCTCCATTCGCGAACGCAACTGGTGGACGTTGAGATCCGTGGTGTCGATGACAAGGTCGGCCTCGGCTCGCAGCGGTTCGAGCGCCTGGCGCTCAGCCTCGATCACCTCGGTGAGCGTGCCCGACATGACGTCCTCGAACGGGTGACGACGCCGACTCGACTCGTATCGACGCACGAGGATATCGGTCGAAGCATCGAGGAAAACAAGCTGAAGACGTTCGACCTGCTGGCGCAGATCACCGATCAGGGGCACGACAACCTCGTGCTGTCTGCCGGTGCCAACGACTAGCGCCAAGCGATCACCAGTCGTCCCGGAACCGTCGGCGAGCTCGGCAACCTTCGGGATGAGCGCCGGCGGAAGGTTGTCCATGACGAACCAGCCGAGATCCTCGAGGTTGTTTCCGGCCGTCGAGCGGCCGGCACCGGACATCCCGGCAACGACAACGACTTCGCTCACGTTGCCTCCGATCCCATTTTGGGCTTGTCCGCGACCAGGGCCAACAGCCGCGGCGTGGTTCGAACGACATCGTGCTCGTACTCCCCCGCTTTGGCGATGAAACCCGGCGGCGGGGCCGGCTCCCGCATCTCCCGCAGCACGAGCCCTGCCTCGATGAGACCGTTCACGTAGTGGCTGAGGGGCCGGTGAACAAAGCGCACGAACACGTCCTTCTGCACCTCTTCGACCGTGACCGCCTCGCGCAGATAGGGGCCGATCCGCCAATATGTTTCGGGAGGTTTGATCATGTGGTCGACGATCATCCCACTGTCGGGTGTCTGCAACAGCGGGTGGTTGAGAAAGAAGGCGAAGCGGCCACCGCGACGCAGGACCCGAGCGATCTCTGCGAACGCCGACGCCACGTCGTCGACGTGCTCAAAGACGAGGCACACCACGACGGCGTCGACACTGCCATCGGCGATCGGCAAATCCTCGCACCCCGACTGCGCGTACGCCGGCCCACCAGCGCGATTACGCCCGACCTCGACCTGGCTCCGGGTCGGGTCGAGGCCGATCGCAAAACCGCCGCGTGCTGCCATCACCGCCCGAGCGATCTGGCCTTCTCCCGTGCCGACGTCGAGCACCCGCTCGAAGCCATCGGTGAACTCGAGCGCGAGCGGAATGATCTGTTCGACATATTCGGGATCGGCTCCGTCGGTGAACTCTCGTTGCCACCAGTCGGCGTGCTGGTCCCAAAGCGGCTGACTCATCAAGCCAAGAATGCCTGACTCTGACCGCTGAGGGTGTCATCCGCCCGGCCGATGGAGCGCCTGGAAGACATTCGCCGCCACCTCGTCCGGGAGCCAGGACAGCTCCTTGAGCGTCTCAAGATCGGCCTGCTTTACCGCATTGACCCCGCCAAGTGCCTTGGTGAGGCGCTTCTTGCGAGTCGGACCGAGCCCCGGGATCCCGTCGAGCGCGGACTTCGTCATCCGCTTGTCGCGCAGCTGACGATGGAAGGTGATGGCGAACCGATGGCTCTCATCGCGGATCCGCTGGAGCATGAAGAGAGCCTCCGACTGGCGAGGAAGCCTGATCGACTCGCTCTGCCCGAGAACGAACACCTCCTCGAACTGCTTCGCCAGGGAGATCACGGGAATCTCCTCGCGCAACCCCAGCTCATCGAGGACCCGCACCGCCGATGTGAGCTGTCCCTTCCCACCGTCTACCACCAGCAACTGCGGCGGATACGCGAACTTGCCATCACGCTCCTCGATCGGCCGTTCACGATCGGCGAGATAGGCCGTGAAGCGGCGCGTGAGCACCTCTTCCATCGCAGCGAAATCGTCGTTGCCGTCGACCGTCTTGATCTTGAAGCGCCGGTAGTCCGATTTCTTGGGCACACCGTCCTCGACCACGACCATCGAGCCGACATAGTCGGTGCCCTGGATATGGCTCATGTCGTAGCACTCGATTCGCAGCGGAGCATGGGGAAGGTCGAGATACTCCTGCAACTCGTTGAGCGCGCGAGCACGACTGTTGTGGTCGCTGCTTCGCTTAAGCCGATGCCGAGTGAAGCTCTCCTCCGCGTTCTGGGTGACCGTCGCATGGAGCTTGCGCTTGTCACCTCGCTGCGGAACCCGGATGGTGACCTTGCTCTCTCGAAGCTCCGACAACCACTCCTCGTACAGAGCAGGATCCGCCGGCAACTCGGGGACGAGGACCTCCTTGGGCCACCCGATGGGGTTGTCGTCGAAATACAGTCGCTCAAGCACCCGGCTCACGAGTTCAGGCCGGTCGAGTTCCTCGGCCTTGTCGACAACGAAACCGCGACGCCCCATGACCCGACCCTTACGGACGAAGAACACCTGCACGGCCGCTTCGAGTTCGTCGTCGTGAATCCCAATGACATCGGCGTCCTCGTTCTTCGGGAACACCATCTGCTGCTTCTCGATGGCCTTGCGGACTGCCGAAAGGCGATCGCGGAAATGAATAGCAAGCTCGAACTCGAGACCCTCTGAGGCCTGCTCCATCTGTCGCTCGAGTTCAGCGACAACCTCATCGGTGTCGCCTTCGAGGAAGCGCACCAGCTCGCTTACCAAATGGTCGTAGGCGTCTTTCTCGATTTCGCCGACGCACGGGCCCGCGCACTTCTCGATGTGAAACAGCAGGCACGGCTTGCCCAACCGCTCGTGGTGCCGGAACTTGTTGTCGGTGCAGGTTCGAATCGGGAACGTGCGCAACAGGAGATCGAGCGTGTCGCGGATGGCGTAGGCCTGGCCGTAGGGGCCGAAATAGCGATTGCCCTTCTTGCGCTTCCCCCGCATCACCATCGCCCGGGGCCAGTCATCGAGGGTGGTGACGGCCAGGAACGGATACGACTTGTCGTCCATGTAGCGGACGTTGAACCGCGGCTTGTGGCGCTGGATAAGCGTGTACTCCAGCATCAACGCCTCGACTTCGTTGCCGACCTGCATCCACTCCACCGTCTCGGCGGTCTCGACCATCTGCCGGGTGCGGGTGTGGAGGTTGCGCGGATTCTGGAAGTAGTTGGAGAGGCGCGACCGAAGGCTCTTCGCCTTGCCGACGTAGATCACTCGCCCCTCAGAGTCTTTGAATTGATACGAGCCAGGAGTGTCGGGGATCGTCCCGGCCGGCGGTCGCTGCACCATCACCTCCGAGACTAGAGCGAGGGCGCCGTGACCAGCCCGACGGGGCGGACCTCCTCGCCGATGGGCGTCAGTCGAGCAACGGTGCCAGGAAGCGACCGGTATAACTCTCGGGGATCTGCGCAACCGCTTCGGGCGTGCCCTCAGCGACGATCGCGCCGCCCCCTGAACCACCCTCAGGGCCAAGATCGATCAACCAGTCGGCCGTCTTGATCACGTCGAGGTTGTGCTCGATCACCAGCACCGAATTGCCCTGATCGACGAGCCGTCCGAGCACGCCGAGAAGCTTGCGAATGTCCTCGAAATGCAGGCCTGTGGTGGGCTCGTCGAGGATGTAGATCGTGTGGCCGGTGGAACGCTTGGCAAGCTCAGATGCCAGCTTCACCCGTTGGGCCTCGCCACCCGACAGTGTCGGCGCCGGCTGACCGAGGCGGACATACCCGAGACCGACATCGACCAGCGTCTGCATGTGCCGGGCGATAGGCGGCTGATTCGAGAAGAACCCGAGTGCTTCCTCGATCGGCATGGCGAGCACTTCGGCGATGTTTTTGCCCTTGAACGTGATCTCGAGCGTGTCGCGGTTGTACCGCTTGCCCTTGCAGACCTCACACGGAACATAGACATCCGGGAGGAAGTGCATCTCGATCTTGATCGTGCCGTCGCCGTGGCAGGCCTCGCAGCGCCCGCCCTTCACATTGAAGCTGAACCGACCCGGCTGGTAACCGCGAATGTTGGCCTCGTTGGTCTGGGCGAACAGCTTGCGAATGTGGTCGAAGACACCCGTGTAGGTGGCGGGATTCGAACGAGGGGTGCGCCCAATCGGCGACTGGTCGATGGCGATGACCTTGTCGAGCTGCTCCATGCCCTTGATCCGCTTGTGGAGGCCGGGCGGCACCTTCGAGGTATAGATCCGCTGCATCAACGACCGCAGCAGGATCTCGTTGACAAGGGTCGACTTTCCGGAACCGGACACGCCCGTGACGCAGACGAACTTGCCGAGTGGGAACTCGACGTTGACGTCTTTGAGATTGTTCTCCTCCGCACCCACGACCGTGACGACGTCGCCGTTCCCAGGACGACGAGTACCCGGCACCGGGATCGAACGCTTCCCGGACAGGTACTGGCCAGTGATGGAGTCCTTGTTCTTGAGCAGCTGCTTGTAGGTGCCGCTGTGCACAATGATGCCGCCATGCTCGCCGGCCCCCGGGCCGATGTCTACAATATGGTCGGCAACCTTCATCGTGTCCTCGTCGTGCTCGACGACCAGCACGGTGTTACCGAGGTCGCGCATCCGGACAAGCGTCTCGATGAGCCGCTGGTTATCGCGCTGATGCAGGCCGATCGAAGGCTCGTCGAGGACATATAGCACGCCGACCAGACCAGAACCGACCTGCGACGCGAGCCGGATGCGCTGCGCTTCGCCACCGGCGAGGGTCGCTGCGTTGCGCGACATCGAGAGATAATCAAGGCCGACATCGAGGAGGAAACCGAGGCGAGCGTTGATCTCCTTGAGAACCTGTTCGGCAATGATCGCATCGCGCTCGTTGAGTTTGAGTTCACCGAGCGTCTTGGCCGCATCGGCAATCGACATCGAACAGAGATCGCTGATGTTGTGCCCGTCGATCGTGACGGCGAGCGAGAGCGGGTTGAGACGAGCACCGCTGCAAACCTGACACGGCACTTGCCGCATGTAGCCTTCGATCTGCTCGCGGGTGGCGTCGCTCTCGGCTTCGTCGTGGCGCCGCATCAGATACGGGATCACGCCCTCGTACCGGGCCTGATAGGTGCGGGTGCGACCGTACCGATTTTTGTAGCGAACCTGAACGCGCCCCTTCACGCCCTTGCCGTGTAGAAGGAGATCCCGCTGCTTCTTGGAAAGCTGCTCCCACGAAAGATCCTGGGGGATCTCATAGAGCTCACAGATCGATTCGACCAGTCGTGAAAAGTAACGACTACGACCGCCCGCCCACGGCTGAATCGCGCCGCCCGCAATGGTCTGCTCCTGGTCGGGGATCACGAGCCGAGCGTCGACCTCAAACACCGTGCCGAGACCATCGCAATGTGAGCAGGCCCCATACGGCGAGTTGAAAGAGAAATTGCGTGGTGCGAGCTCATCGAACGACTTGCCGTCGCTGGGGCGAGACAGGTGTTGGCTGAAAACGATGGTCTCGGGCTCGCCGTCCTTCGGGACGATCTGGAGTTCGGCGATGCCTCCCGTGAGGTTGAGCGCCGTCTCGATCGAGTCGGTGAGCCGACGGTCGATCCCTTCGCGCAACACGAGACGGTCGACGACAACGGAGATGTCGTGGGTCTCGTACCGTTCGAGCTCAAGTTCGTACTCCTCGTTGAGGTCGATGAGCTGCTCGTCGACGATGGCTCGGACGAACCCCTGACCGGCGAAGTCGGCGAGCAGGGTGTCATAGGTGCCCTTTCGGCCCTTGACGACCGGAGCAAGGACCTGGAACCGCAGCCCCTTCTCCATCGTCAAGATTTTGTCGACAATCTGCTGCGGTGTCTGGCGCACCAGCTCTTCGCCGGTCTCGGGATCGTGAGGGATGCCGATGCGCGCGAACAGGAGCCGCAGATAGTCGTAGACCTCGGTGACGGTTCCGACCGTTGACCGGGGATTCCGGCTTGCGGACTTCTGGTCGATCGAGATGGCCGGAGAAAGCCCTTCAATGAAATCGACGTCGGGCTTGTCCATCTGCCCCAGAAACTGGCGGGCGTAGGCGCTCAGTGACTCGACGTACCGGCGCTGCCCCTCGGCATAGATCGTGTCGAACGCCAGGCTCGACTTGCCCGACCCGGACAGACCGGTGAACACGATGAGCTTGTCGCGCGGCAAGTCAAGATCGACCTCGCGGAGATTGTGTTCACGCGCGCCCTGGATGACGAGACGATCGGCCACCGACGCACTCTAGCGTTGCGCGCGGCGCCGAACGCTTGTTCGGCGCCGCAGAAATGCGACGATCTGAATCAGTCGGAGACGTAACCGGCGAACGAGTTAGCGCATCTCCCGAAGCTCTCGCTTGAGGTCCTTGACCTCATCGCGGAGGCGGGCGGCGTATTCGAAACGAAGGTCGACCGCCGCGTCGCGCATCTCCTGCTCGAGATTGCGGATCAAACGCTCCAACTCGTCCTCGGGCAAGTCGCTGAGATCGTCGGTCGCACGGCGACGATCACTGAGCTCGGACAACTTGTCGGGCACCGGCGCCCGCTCCTCGGCTGGCCGGATCATCGACAAGATGTCGGTGATCTCCTTCCGGATCGACTGCGGGTTGATGCCGTGCTCTTCGTTGTACCGCTGCTGCAGCCCACGGCGTCGCATTGTCTCGCTGATCGCTCGCTGCATGGAATCGGTCATCTGATCGGCGTACATCACGACCTCGCCCGCCACGTTTCGAGCAGCACGACCGATCATCTGAATCAGCGACGTTTCGCTGCGCAGGAACCCTTCCTTGTCGGCGTCGAGGATGGCGACGAGCGACACCTCAGGAAGGTCGAGGCCCTCCCGGAGCAGATTGATGCCGACGAGCACGTCGAACTCGCCGAGACGGAGATCTCGCAGGATCTCGATGCGTTGGATCGTGTCGACCTCGCTGTGGAGGTAGCGCACCCGAATACCGAGTTCCAGGAGGTACTCGGTGAGGTCCTCGGCCATCTTCTTCGTGAGGGTGGTGACAAGAACCCGTTCGTCCTTCTCGACTCGATCCTTGATGAGTTCGTGCAGGTCGTCGATCTGACCCTTCGTGGGCTTCACGACGACCTCGGGATCGATGAGCCCGGTGGGGCGTACGATCTGCTCGACGACCTGGCTCGACACCTGCAGCTCGTAATCACCCGGTGTCGCGGAGAGGAAGACGACCTGGTTGAGCCGCTCCATGACCTCCTCGAAGGTCAGCGGGCGGTTGTCGGCCGCCGACGGGAGTCGGAAGCCGTGCTCGATCAGTGTCGACTTTCGGGACCGGTCACCCTCGTACTGGCCGTGCAGCTGTGGCACGGCGACGTGGCTCTCGTCGATGACCAGGAGCCAATCCTGAGGGAAGTAGTCGAGCAGGGTGTACGGCGGTTCGCCGTAGGCCCGTCCGTCGATCGGACCCGAGTAGTTCTCGATGCCGTTGCAGTAGCCGACCTCCTGCATCATCTCGAGGTCGTACTCGGTGCGCATGCGAAGGCGTTGGGCCTCGAGCAACTTGCCGTCCTTCTCAAACCTAGCCAGCTGCGTCTGCAGCTCCGATTGGATCCGTTCGATCGCTGCCAGCATCCGCTCTTCACTCGTGGCGTAGTGCGTCGCAGGAAAGATCACGAGCTCCTCGAGCGCTTCCAGCCGCTCCCCCGTCAAGGGGTCGACCACGGTGATCTGTTCGATCTCGTCGCCGAACAGTTCGAGGCGGACGGCCGTCTCGTCGTAGGCGGGGTGGACCTCGATCGTGTCGCCTCGCACTCGGAACTTGCCGCGTACGAGATTCATGTCGTTGCGCTCGTACTGAAGCTCGACGAGCCGTTTGAGGATCGATCGCTGGTCGTGCTCTTCGCCGGTGCGCACCACGAGAAGCTGGGTCTCGTATTCCTCCGGCGAGCCAAGGCCATAGATCGCCGAAACCGACGCCACCACGATCGTGTCGCGGCGGGTGAGCAGTGAGGACGTGGCCGAGTGGCGAAGTCGATCGATCTCGTCGTTCACCGACGAGTCCTTCTCGATGTAGGTGTCGCTCGAGGGCATGTACGCCTCAGGCTGGTAGTAGTCGTAGTAGGAGACGAAGTACTCGACCCGATTGTCGGGGAAGAACTCCTTGAGCTCGTTTGCGAGCTGTGCTGCAAGCGACTTGTTAGGCGCGAGCACAAGGGTGGGCCGCTGCACCTGCTCGATGGTCCAGGCGATCGTGGCGCTCTTGCCCGAACCGGTGATACCGAGCAGCGTCTGAAAACGATCGCCCGCCTCGATGCCCGACGAGAGCGCCACGATCGCAGCCGGCTGATCTCCGGCAGGCACGAACTCAGCGTCGACCCGAAACGGGTTCTTCGCCGAGGAGACCGTTACCGGAGGCATAAGACCAACTTAGCCAAGGGGCACGACACGCTCATCGCCGAGCGCAGGAGCGGCGGCGCGGTGACAGCGTCTCAGTCGGCTGTCTCGCCGGCATCGTCGCTGGTCGCCTCGGCCTCAGGAGCCGGATGCGGTAGGGACTGCATCCAAGCCCACGCGTCATCGAGCTGGGCGTCGAGGCCGCCGAGCGGACCAGAGTTGTCGATGACCACATCGGCAAAAGCACGGCGATCTTCTCGACTTGCCTGGTTGGCCATACGCGCTCGCGCGTCGTCCTCTGAGAAGCCGCGAAACTCGACGAGACGCTCGACGGCGATATCCGTGTCGACGTCGACCACCACGATCCCGGAAAGGTTCGCGTAACGATCCTTGTCGGAGGTGCCGTCGGCCCTCACGAGCAGCGGGATGTCGAGCACGACAATCGCATCGGTGCCGAGCACCGCTTTGCGCTGGGCCTTCATCTCCTCCCCGACCGCAGGGTGGACGAGGCCATTGAGCGCTTTCAGTTCGTCCTCATCGTTGAACACGATCTCGGCGACCGCTTGGCGGTCGAGGCTGCCGTCGGCAGACACGATCGCGTCGCCCCAGCGTTCGACCATGCCGGCGAAGACCGAGCCGCCGGGAGCCTGCAGCTCTCGAACGATGCGATCCGCGTCGATCAACACGGCGCCCCGCTCCGCGAGTAGGTCGGCAACGGTCGACTTGCCGGATCCGATACCGCCGGTGAGTCCGATCTCGATCACGCCGTCGAGCGTAGTGATCACGCCGTCGTGACCACCACACGGTGACGAATCCGCACGCCGTCGGCGCCCGTGACGCAGTCGAGCGGAGGACGTCGCGAAAACGGCAAAGCGGCGGCACCCCCGCCAGGTACCGCCGCTTCGACCTTCGACCTCAGATGGCCGAATCGATCGGGCCCCTCGGCCCAGGTGGATCACTCCTCTTCGGAGACCTCCACCTCGACCTCTTCTTCGACCTCGACGTACTCGTACTCGACGCCCGCTTCGCCTTCGGTGGGTTGGTCACCGTGCTCGGCGTAGAACTCCTCCCAGGCAGCCTGGCCTTCGGAGGCGGTATCGCCGCCGATGTAGTTGCCGTCGGAGTCGTAAGCGTGCTCACCGAACGCCTCCTGGTACTCGGCGGCGACCTCGCCACCCTCGGCGGCCTGCTTGATCGACAGACTGATGCGGCGACGCTGCAGGTCGAGATCGATGATCTTCACCCAGAGCTCTTCGCCCGGGGTGACCACCTGCTCGGGCAGATCTACGTGGTGAGCCGACATCTCCGAGATGTGGACCAAACCCTCGATGCCTTCGCCCACCTGGACGAACGAACCGAACGGCACAAGCTTGGTGACCCGGCCGTAGACGAGCTCGCCGACCCGATGGCTTGAGGCGAACTCCTGCCACGGATCCTGCTGGGTCGCCTTCAGCGACAGGCTGATGCGCTCGCGGTCGAGATCGACCTCGAGGACCTCGACGTCGATCTCGTCGCCGACCGTGACGACCGATGACGGGTGATCGACGTGCTTCCACGACAGCTCCGAGACGTGCACGAGGCCATCCATGCCGCCGAGGTCGACGAAGGCACCGAAGTTGACGACGCTGGACACCACGCCCTTGCGACGCTCGCCAGGCTTGAGGTTGTCAAGGAACGCTCCGCGCTGTTCCTTCTGGGTCTCCTCAAGCCAGCTGCGACGGCTGAGCACCACATTGTTGCGGTTCTTGTCGAGCTCGATGATCTTGGCCTCGATCTCATTGCCGATGTATGGCTGGAGATCGCGGACTCGGCGGAGCTCGACGAGTGAGGCCGGAAGGAAGCCTCGCAGGCCGATGTCGACGATCAGGCCACCCTTGACGACCTCGATGACATGGCCCTTCACCACACCGTCGGCTTCCTTGAGTTCTTCGACCTTGCCCCAGGCACGCTCGTACTGGGCCCGCTTCTTCGACAGGACGAGGCGACCTTCCTTGTCTTCCTTGGTGATGACAAGGGCTTCGATGCGCTCGCCCATCGACACGACCTCGTTGGGGTCGACGTCGTTGCGGATGCTCAGCTCACGGCTCGGGATGACACCCTCGCTCTTGTAGCCGATGTCAAGGAGGACTTCGTCCTGATCGACTCGCACGACGGTGCCCTCAACGAGCTGTCCGTCCTCCACGAGGACCATCGTGGAGGTGTAGGCCTCTTCGATGTCGACGCCACCGAGGTCGGCGTCGATTATCTGGCGGGGTATGTAGTTGCCCTCGGAATCGAAAGTTCCGAATTCGGGGGCGCTTGTGTCGGTCATGGGATTTTTCTCGGCGAATCGAGTTACCCGGGCGGTATCGGACCGCGCAGGCCTGTCAGGTAGACAGCTGTCTCACGCTATCGGCCCCGATGCGCGACTGCGCCCGAAGCCGAACCACCAGTTCGTGCCTGGCCGAGCCGCCAGCCGCGCCGCCGCTCCCCTAGCTAAGTGCCTTTGCGGACCATGCCCGCGCACCGTACCCCTAGCGCGACGAGATGACCAGGAACTCCGGTGACTCGGTGTCCGGTGGCCGCAGCGACCAGTCACCGGGCTCCGCAGCACTGAGTGACTTGACCGTGAGTCCCACCGTCGAACACAACAGCCGGAGCTCTCGCGGCGTGAAGCAGGTGGTCCAGAGATCGACCTCGGCCGTCGCTCCCCCGCTGTTGCGCACCTCGGTGGCCTCGCGGTGAACACCGCGTTCCGCGTCGAAGTCGTTGCCGCTGAGCAGGTTGGCCGCCTGGAGGTAGGCGTTGAAGGCAGTGAACACAACCATCCCGCCCGGTCGGACGGCTTGGGCCATGCCGTCGAGGATCTCTGCGTCGGGATCGAGGAACGGCCCCGCTGCCGGCCCGCCGCTCATACCAAACGCGCCCTGGCAGACCGACAACACAAGGTCGAACTCCGCAGCAAACGTCATCGCTCGGGCGTCGAGTCGCTCAAAGGTCACGCCCGGCGGGGCGGCGGCGAGGGCTACGTCGATGAATGTCTGACTGATATCGACACCGTGGACGACGAACCCACGCCGACCGAGTTCGTGCGCGTGCCTACCAGGTCCGCAGCCGACATCGAGAATGCGCGCCCCCGGCTCGAGCGGAACCCGCCGAAGCAGTTCGTCGACCTCCTTGGCCGTGCCCTTCGTGAACGAATAGCGGAGGTACGCCGCCCCCATGTGGTCGGCGAGTTCCTCGAACCAGTGGTTTGGGCCTTTGGGTTCCACGACCACCATCATGGCGCCTGTGACCAACCCAGGCCGACGTCGGCGTCTCGAGTTGATCCTCGGTCGCGATGGGCCCACCTGTGTCTGGTGTGGCTGCGACGTCGACACGGCGCGCGTGCAGGCCACCACCGAGCACGTAGTGCCCCGGCTCAAAGGCGGCCCTTCGTGGTTGGAGAATGAGGTCGCAGCCTGCAAGCGCTGCAATGGGCGGCGTGGACACCGCAACCTGGCCGACTGGGCCGACGAGTGCGAAGGCAGCGGCTGGACTGTCGATCGGCATCGACTCGTTCGCGTTCTCGAGTCGCTCGAGGCGCGCATCGCCGAGCAGGGTGGTCAGCGCAAGGCCCGGCCATATATCCGAAGTCAGCTCCGGCGACTGCGCCGGCAGATCGACTAAGTCTCAGTCACTACCAGCGAGGAAGGCGACATCGACGTCGACGTCGTGGCCTGCTCGCGGGCCCATTAGCTTTGCCATCAAGTGCTTGCCCGACGTGGTTGGCGGGTACTTCGGTGGATGGTCCTCGTCACAACACACGTCGAGCACCTCGATCACTGCGTCATGATTCGGCTGCTGGAACCATGCGACCGATCGACGCCGGAAAGCACCCGGCTCGTCAGCCGGCGGGGGGACGACGCGGTGGACCGTAGACCGCCACCGGTCGTTGGTCCACTCCGCGAGCAGGTCGCCCAGATTCACGAGAAAGCCGTCCTTGGGCGGGATAACGTCGTGGAACCGCCCATCCTCACCCTTGATCTGGAGCCCGGGAACGGGGTCTGCAAGAAGGATCGTGAGGCTGCCGTAGTCAGTGTGAGCACCCATGCGCAGCTGCTCGGGCTTTGGCTGGCCGTGTTCGAGGCGCCGTTCGTAATTGTTGACACGCATCACGCTCGGCGTGCGATCGAGGTACGGCGCGAAGAAACCGGCCGGTAAATTTAGAGCGCGAGCGAACACTTCGCACAGCGTGTGACCTAGCGCCTCGCACGCATCCCAGTATTCGAGGAACACCGACCGCATGTTGGCCGGCGAGTCGGGCCAAACATTCGGCGAAAAGTAGGTCTTCGCCGCAGGGTCAGGAATGCCGTCGGGGACGACCTCCCGGCCGATGTTGAAGGCTTCAAAGAGGTCGGGTTCGGAATCCACCCCCAGGCTGTAGGCAAGTGCCTCAGACTCGAACGGCGCGTACCCGCGGTTCGCTGCTGCGTCGCCTGAGTGGTAGCGCAGCTTCTCATCGACCGGAAGAGCAAAAAACGCCGTGCTCACATCAAGCATCCGATCTAGCAGCGGCGTGGGCACGCCGTGGCCGGTAATGGCGAGGAACCCTGAGGTGGAGCAGGCGTAGTCGACGGCTGCGGCGACTTGGTCTTGCGCCGCGTCGTCTCCGTCGAACCACGGAGCGAGATCAAGGGGAACGGCGACGGCAGAGGAAGTTTGCACAGCCGGAAAGTAAAGCACTCATGTTGCTGATCGTTGCCACCTTCGTTTCCGGCTAATGAACGTTCACTGCCCCTTTACACAAGAGGAATCGGCGAGACACAGATCTTGCCTACTTTCCGAAGCATGACCCACGACGACGATCTCCGATTCCTTCGGCGCACCATCGAACTCGCCGACGAGGCGGTGGCGACCGGCAACCATCCGTTCGGTTCGGTGCTAGTCGACGCGTCCGGCGACGTCATCGGTGAAGGCGGCAACGAGTTCACGATCGACCGCGGGCCGGGCCATGCCGAGACCAACCTCGCCCGCCGGGCCGCGCGCGGCTTGCCGCTCAAGGTGCTCCGAGGCGCCACGCTCTACACATCGGTCGAGCCCTGCATGATGTGTGCGGGCACGATCTACTGGGCCGAGATCGGCTCCGTCGTGTACGGCATGACTGAGAAACGGCTGGCCGAACTCACCGAGGGCGACGATCAGAATCCAACGGGCGACTTGGACTGCCGCACCGTGTTCGCGTCGGGGCGCAACACCACGACGGTCCGAGGCCCATTCCCCGAACTCGAAGCGGACATCGTTGCCCAGCATGCCGCCTTCTGGAACCACTGACTCGATGACCGAAGACGCACCCATCCTCCATGCCCGAAACGCCAGCCGGCTGGTAGCGCAAGCAGAAGCGGCGGCAATCGCCCCACCGTTCGAACAAGTCCCCGAGGTCGATCTGACGCGGATGGGCAAGGGTGAACTGGTCGAGCGGCGGGCGGTCGCCGCACAACTGCGTCAGGCCTGTCTGGAGGTCGGCTTCTTCTACGTCACCGGCCACGGTGTGGACCCGCCGGTGGTCGAGGCCGCGTTCGAGGCGACGAAGCGGTTCTTTGATCTCCCCGACGAAGAGAAGGTGGCCGTGTCGATCCTGCACTCGGACAAGCTGCGGGGCTACACCGGCCTGCTCGAGGAGAACACAGATCCCGACAACGCTGGCGACCTGCACGAAGCCTTCGACATCGGCCTCGAGTTGGTGCCTGGCGATCCCGACGCCGACGGCGACACCTACGGGTGGGGCCGGAATCAATGGCCCGAACTCGACGGCTTCCGGACCGACGTGCTCGCCTATTACGACGCGATGCGAGCGCTGTGTGGTCGCCTCTACGGGGCGTTCGCACTGTCGCTCGATCTCGACGAAGACTTCTTCACCGACAAGATGCGCAAGCCCATCGGCGAGCTCCGTCTGCTTCGCTATCCGGCTCAGCCCGAACGACGAGACGACGTCCTCGGCATCGGTGCCCACTCCGACTACGACGTCTTCACGGTGCTAGCGACTGACGAGCACGAGGCGCTCGAGATACTGAATCCCGCCGGAGACTGGATCCGGGTGCCGCCTCGGACCGATTCGTTCATCGTCAACGTCGGCGACCTGCTCCAAAGGTGGACCAACGACCTCTACCGCTCAACCGTGCATCGCGCGGTCAACCTCGGTGACCAGGACCGCCACTCGATCCCGTTCTTCTCGAACATCGACCCGCTCGAGACGGTCGCTGTACTCGAGAGCTGCCAGTCCGAGGAACGCCCGGCCCGATATCCACCCGTGCTGGCCGGACCCTACGTCGAGGCCTGCATGCAGGAGGCCTACGGCGTCAGCTGACGCTCAGCCCGTCCCGAACGGAAACACGCCGGGCATGACGACGAAGCGGGGCCACTGCTTCACCCGGTCGAGCCAGCGGCGCACGGCGGGATAGTCAAGCAAATCGATCTCACCCTCCTCGGCGAGCACGACGTCGGGGAATACGGTGAGGTCGCCCAGGGTCGGCCTATCACCATCGACCAGCCAGGCCCGGCCCTCCCGTTCGCCAAACCAAAGATGTTCGTCGAGGACCCGCAGCGTCTCGTGGCCACCGGTGCGAGCGGCGTCGAGGTCGAGGTCGTAGCCGAGGTTGACGACCAGGCGTGCGGCGCTCAGCGTCGATGCTGTCGCGTCGGCGAAGTTCATCCACTGTGCAGTCGAACCGAGCCGGTGAGCGTCGTCGATCGGGTACCAGGTAGCACCGTCGTCGTAGCGGCGAGCGAGGTAGATGAGGATCGCGTGGGCATCGCGGATGACGAAGTCCTCGTCGACAAGCACCGGGATGTGCCCCATCGGGTTCAACCGCCGAAAGGCCGCCCCTTTGTGCTCCCGGCCCGGATGGAAGTCGACGTCGACCGACTCAAACTTGAGATTGAGCTGGGCGAGCAGTAATCGCACCTTGTAGCAGTTCGCGGACAGGACATAGTCGTGCAGGGTGATCATCGGTTTTACAGATCGAGCACAAGCCGGTTCGAGGCCGCTCGTGACACACAGGTCAGGATCGTGGCGCCCGCAGCGCGCTCGGCGGGGCTAAGGAAGACATCGTGGTGGTCTACCTCGCCGTCGAGTACTGGCAAGGCGCAGGTCCCGCAGGCACCACGTTCACAGGAGGAATCGAGGTCGAGACCCTCGGCTCGGATCGCGTCGAGAACCGATGTGCCAGCGGTGACCTTGACTGTGCGCGCCGACCGGGCGAGCTCTACCGTGAAAGACGACGAGCGATCGATGTCGCCGGTCTGAAAGTACTCGAACGAAACGGCGTCCTCGTCCCAGCCGGCGGCGTCTGCGATCGTCTGAATGGCATCGAGCATCGGTGGTGGCCCGCACGCTGCGACTTGGACTCCTGGGTCGGGCGAGGTTAGGACATGTTTGAGTACTCCGGCCGTCCCGTCGGGATCGAGTCCGACGTAACGATGCACCACCGGACCGAGCCGGTCGAGCACGTCACGGAACGCAACTTCACCCTCCGAAGACACGAACGAGTGCACCGCAACGTCTAGGCCAGCCCGATCGAGCGCCTGGGCCATCGCAAGGATCGGGGTGATGCCGATCCCTCCGGCGATCAGGATCGTCGAGGGCACGTTCCGCCGAAGCGCGAAACGGTTGCGGGGGGCGGAGATCTTCAGCACGTCACCGGTCTTGGCCCGGTCGTGAAGGTACGCTGACCCGCCGGTCGAGGCCGGGTCGCGTTTCACACCGATCCGGTAGTGCGCAGTTTCGCCCGGGCCGTTGGTGATCGAGTACTGCCGGATCAGCCCGTTGGGGAGGTGGAGGTCGATGTGATCGCCCGGCAGGAAGGTCGGCAGGTTCCCACCGTCCGCCTCGACGAGATCGAAGGCAGCAATTTTCTCCGCCGTTGCCCACTTGCGTTCGATGCGAACCCGGAGCCTTTCCGGGCGCGGTGGCGCGGTCGGGATCGCTACTGGCGTCTCGGCCGTCGGGGCCGCCGGCCGAGCAGACTGGATACGTTCAGCGCGCTCGACCACGTCTGCGAGGATGGTGGCGTGATGTCGCAGCGCTGCGACCGAGTCGGTCGGTTCGCCGGACCGGACCGGTCGGACGACGCATCGGCTGGAATCAACCGGCTGCACGAAGAAGATGATGCGTTCCTCGACCCCGCGTTCGGAGGCCACTGCGGCAACCCCGCCCGGCACCCTCGTTCGCTCGACCGCCGCGTCGGCGGTGTCGTCGCTGCCGAACGGTGCCCAATTGAGCTCCTCCAGCAGCCCGAGCACGACGTCGGCCGGCGCCCGCACCGGGCGAGCCCGCAGCACGAACGCGTCGTTGCCGAGCTGCTCGATCGACGGCGGCTCCGACGCATCATCTCCACCGGCCAGCGTCGACCACACCAAGCCGTGGCGCTCGGCGACCGGGAAGGTCGAACAGGCCGCAGTCCGAGCGGGAGCGTCGCGTGGGTGGGCGGGGATGTACGTGCAGCCCCCCGAGCGATTGGCGTAACGCCACGCGTGGTACCTGCACACCAGCTCCGCGCCGTCGTTGACGCCGATTGAAAGCCGAACACCCCGGTGGAGGCAGCGGTTTTCCCATACGTTGACGTTGCCGTCGTCGGCCCGCCACACGACCAGCTCCTGGCCATGCAGCGAAGTCCGCGCCGTGTGGCGTGGGATTACGTCGTGGTGATCGGCGATCGGATACCACATGGTCGTCACGCGGGGATCACCCCGTAGGTCACGCCCAGATCGCTCAGCCACCGGCGATACGTGATCGCGGCCCGGTCAGCGCGGATCGGCCGCTCCGCCCGAGGATCAAGCGGCAAGCATTTCGGCAATTGATTCTCGAGAATCGGCTTGTCCTGGGCGAATATTCGAAGTTGAAAGGCCCTGATCGACGCAGTGGTGTTCTCGTCGTCCAGCAGACATAGGAAGGGGTGGGCAATGATCCGGTCTGGTCCAACCGGCTGACAGAAGAGCGCAATCACGTCCATACGCTGCGCATCGACCGGCGTCGTCTTGTAGAGGATCACATTGAATGGGTGCGGCACTCGGTACAGGTAGTCGGTCATCTGCCCGGTCGTAGAAGTCGTGGCTGCCATCGGCTGCCAGAATTCGCAGTCCGTCGCCCAAACGTCGTTGGTTACCGGATCGACATGGACCTGATAGTCGTTGACGTCGGTGTAGGGCTCAACGCCAAGGATCCCGGTGTGGACGTAGGGGAAGTGTGCCATGTCCAGGAAGTTCTCAACGGCCCGCGGCGCCGAGACGTTGACGCCGATGGTGCCGGCGTGCACGATGCGCCGGTCCGGTTCGCCGGCCTCCTCAATCGTGAAGAGAGCCTCGGTGGGCTCTCCGAGGCAAACCCAAACACAACCGTAGTCAACAATCGCAGGAACGCAAGTCGCTGGATCGCGTCGGAGTCGCACTTCAGGCTCACCGGCGGGGTTGAGGCGGCAGACAATCTCGACCCCGAGCAACACCGTGAAATGAGACTCACCAGCTTCAACTGCGTGAGACGGCGCAACCGGATGCCACCGATTGAGGATCGCAGGGTTCGTGCATCGGTCGGATGTGTTGAGACTCCAGGCGGCGACGCTCATTTCGCTGACCCTACGCCGGGCCACGATCAAAATAGGTCGGCTGTATTAACGACGGATTACGACACTCGAGAAACACGAAGAAGAAATTGCGCTGAAACAAACCGGTGTTGAACTCCCGGCCATGGAAAAGCTTTTCAGATCAAAGTCCAGTGTCCTCGTGAGCATTCTCCTCGCCTTCACTCTCATCGCCGCCGCGTGCGGTGACGATGACAGTGGAAGCGAATCCAGCGTCAGCGACGCCCCGGCTGACGCCACCGAAAACGATAGCGAGGTAGCCACCGGCGAGGACTACTCGGATTTCAAGGTGGTCATGATCCTTGATGGCTCCGCCGAGGACGGCGGCTGGAATACCACCCACTTGCGCAGCGGCAACAGAATGGCCGACGCTTTCCCAGGCATCGATTTCAGTTACGTGGAAGCGATCGAGCCGGGCCAGCCCGCCACCAACGCCTTCCAAGACGCAGTTGACACAGGCGCCGACCTGGTGATCGGTACGACCTTCTATCAGTTCGACATGATGGAGGTCGCCGACGAAAACCCTGATACTTACTTCCTTACATGGGCCGGCTTTGAAGATCAGCCCAACGTCGGTCACTTCAGCCAGGCCACCGAGGACGGCCGTTACCTCGATGGCATGGTCGCTGGCCTCCTGACCGAGTCGAACATCATCGGTTACCCGGTCGGCTTCCCGTACGCAGAAGTCAACCGAGGGCTCAACGCCTTCACACTCGGCGCACAGGAAGTCAATCCAGACGTCGAGGTCAGGGCGCTGTATCTCAATACCTGGTTCGACCCGGCCATCGAGCAGCAGGCGGCAGAAGCACTCGCCAACGAGGGCGCAGACGTAATCGCCCACGAGGTCGGGGCCCAAGTCTACGCCACGGTTATGGCGGAGCGCAGTGGCTACGTATTCGGCTACACCAATGATTGGTCCGACTTCGAGCCGGAGGCATGGGCCGGAGGTTTCCTTATCGACTGGAGCACGTACTACATCGAGCAAGTCGAGGACATCATCGCCGGCGAGTTCACCCCTGGCATTTCCTATGGCGGCTTGGCCGAGGGCTGGATCGAGTTTGCCCCCTATGGCCCAGCCGTAACAGACGACATGCTCGAGCTCGTCGAAGAGCGCAAGCAGCAGATTATCGATGGAACATTCGACATGTTCGCCGGTCCGATCTTTGACAATCAGGGCAACGAGGTGATCGTCGAAGGAGAAACAATCCCCTTCGCCGAACGCGACTTCTGCTGTGATTTCCTGGTCGAGGGGATCATCGGCGAGATCCCAGCCACCTGATCCGACCCCTTCAGGTACCCACCCAGCACGCCTGATGATCGAAGCAAAAACACACCTTGAGGTCCGAAGTTTGACCAAGTCTTTCTATGGCGTTCGCGCCATCGACTCGGTCGACTTCGACCTCCAAGGTGGCGAGATTCACGGACTACTCGGGGAGAACGGAGCCGGAAAATCCACCTTGTGCTCGGTGCTCTCCGGGTTGTACCACCCCGACTCCGGCACGGTGTCAATCAACGGCGAACCCGTGGACTTCCGATCCCCACTCGATGCTTCGCAGTGTGGCGTTGGGATGGTGTATCAGCACTTCCGGTTGGTCGATAGCTTCACAGTTGCGGAGAACATCGTCCTTGGACTGTCTCGAGAACAACGACCACGCTCAATGCGCGACGTCGAATCGCTCGTGCGCGAACTCGCAGAGGAATACGGGCTTCCCGTCGACCCGACAGCGCCAATCTGGCAGCTCTCAGTCGGCGAGCAGCAACGAGTCGAGATCCTCAAGCAGCTCTTCCGCAAAGCCCGCATCCTCATTCTCGACGAGCCGACGGCTGTTCTCGCGCCTCAAGAAACCGACAGCCTCTTTGAGGCCATATCGACCATGGTCGGTAAGGGGCAAGCCGTTGTGCTCGTCAGTCACAAGATGGCTGAAACCATGGCCTACACCGATCGAATCACCGTGCTTCGCCGCGGGTTCAACGCTGGCTCGGTCTTAACTGCTGAAACCACCCCGGCGAATGTTGCTCGCATGATGTTCGGCGACATCGAAGCGGCTGAGCGCAAACAGGCCTCTGCATCCGCCCACCCAGCCGGCGACCCCGTGCTCCAAATTACCGACCTTTCCGTTCGCGGCGACAAAGGTTTGATAGCAGTTGACGGCGTGTCGTTAACCGTCCGTCGCGGAGAAGTCGTCGGTGTTGCTGGTGTTGCTGGAAACGGACAACGCGAACTTCAAGAAGCGATCGCCGGGCTACGGCAGCTCGCCGACGGAACCGTGGTTGTGGCTGGCACCGATTGCTCCTCCGGTGGCCCCAAGGACCGGATGACTGCCGGCCTCGCCTACGTCCCTGAGGACCGCCTCGGGGTCGGACTTGCCCCAGGCTTGGAACTTGAGCACAACATCGCCCTCAAAAACTTTGACCGACCGCCCCACTCGCGACGCGGTTTGATCTCGTGGGGGGCGATCGAAGCGACAGCGAAACGCCTCGTCGCATCCTTCGACGTCCGAGGCAACCGGCGAGGCATGCGGGTGTCTCTAATGTCGGGCGGAAATCTGCAAAAGGCGATCCTCGCTCGGGAGTTGGATCAGTCTCACGAGGTCCTCCTGGCCGCTGCGCCAACGCGCGGCCTCGACATGGCTGCAGCCGAAACAGTCCGATCACACATTGTCGATGAGCGGGAGGCTGAACGCGGTGTACTGATTTTCTCCGAGGACCTCGACGAGATAATCCGCATGTCAGACAAGGTCGTCGTCATGTTCAAAGGCCGAATTGTGGGCCGGTTCACCCGAGCTGAGGTTGACATTGACCGCATCGGTCTGCTGATGACGGGGTCCGCACCGCTCGATGCTCCCGTGTCGCCCCCGTCGGGCGGTGCCGGCGTTGACACGCCCAACGGCTCTGGCGACTCTCTAGGGGTGATGTGACCGGGCGCCTCCGCGTCGTACCCCGAGGATTCGCCGGGCCTGCGGTCCGATTCGGCGTGCCGGTCGCTGCGCTGTTTGTTGCGCTGACGATTGGTGCGGTCCTTCTCGGAGTTTCAGGTAGCGACCCATTTGAGGCCTATCGCACGATGTTCAATGCCAGCCTCAACGGCTGGGCCTCACTGACCCGAACGCTTGCGTTAGCGACCCCGCTTATCCTCACCGGGCTTGCAGCGGCGGTGGCGTTCCAGATGCGGGTCTACAACATCGGAGCTGAGGGGCAGCTTTACTTAGGCGCGATTGCAGCAAGCTGGATAGGGCTCTTCCTTCCCGCTGACATACCGGCAGTGCTTATGCTCGCTGCAATGGTGGCTTTCGGTGCGGTCGCAGGGGCCGCCTGGGCGATGTTCGCCGCGATTCCCAAGGCCTTGTTCAATGCTGACGAGATCATCACCACACTGATGCTCAACTTCGTCGCATTGTCGCTCATGAATTACCTGATCTTCGGGTCAAGATCGTTCTGGCGTGAACCGCAGCGCGCCTTTCCGAGCGGCAAACGACTACCCGACTCGGCTGTCATGCCGGAACTCTCAGGGCGTCTCCACTTCGGTTTCATCATCGCCGTCGTCTGCGCCGTCGGACTCTGGTGGGTGCTGCGCCGCACCACATGGGGCTTCGAAATCCGCACGATCGGTGACTCACCGACTAGCGCCCGGTATGCCGGTATGAGCGTCCGGATGAAAACCATTGCCGTGCTTGGAATCTCCGGCGCACTCGCCGCCATCGCCGGCGTGAGCGAGGTTAGCGGAGTCACCAAGGGCCTGGAACCCAACGCTCTCGCCACCGACATTGGATATGCGGGCATCATCGTCGCCGTCGTCGCCCGATCCAACCCGCTTGGAGTCGTGCCCGTAGCAACTTTTCTCGCAGCTATCGCCACATCCGGAAGTCGCCTCCAGGGGATCGGCATTGAGGTTGAGGTCGTCTATCTGCTCCAGGGCCTGATCTTTCTCACTGTGACTGCCGGCGAGTTTTTCGTCACCAACAAGGTTGAGCTCGTGTCCACTGACGCGGACGAGCTGCCCAACGACAACGGCACTCCAGGCGCCGAGATGACCGGAGCAAAATGAACGACAGTGTGGTCATTCTCTCGATTGCAAGCGCGATCACCGTTGCCATCCCCGTCCTCTTCGCCGCCCTCGGAGAAATCATCGCCAACCGGTGCGGGGTCATGAACCTCGGTGTCGAAGGGATGATGCTTATGGGCGCCGTCGTCGGGTTCTGGGCGGGCATTGAGACCGAAAGCTTGACCATCGCTATGCTCGCCGGGGGTGCGGCCGGAGCCAGCCTCGCACTGGTGCACGCTGCTCTTGCTGTTTCGCTCCGGGTTGATCAGACCGTCTCGGGGCTTTCTTTAGTAATCGTCGGAGGTGGCCTATCGTCGTTTATCGGCACGGCCGGCGAGCCGGGTGTGCTATCCGCCCCAAACGGGGTCGACGTCAACCCGCTGTTACCCCAGTCGCTCCGAGACCTACCCGGAGTCGGACCAACGTTGCTTGGTCAAGACATCATCGTCTATATCGGTGTAGCGCTGGTCGGTGCCAGTGCTTACGTGTTGTATCGAACGTCGGCCGGGCTTGCCTTCCGGGCGGTTGGGGAGGACCCAGCAGCAGCCGATGCCGCCGGTATCCCGGTAGTGAAGGTCCGTTACCTCGGCACGATGATCGGTGGATTCGGCGCTGGCCTCGGAGGCGCCTACCTCGCCTTGGCAATCGTCGGCACGTGGCAGAACGGCCTAACTGCAGGAGCCGGGTGGATTGCAGTAGCCCTCGTCATCCTTTCCGGCTGGCGACCGTGGATCGCGCTCATCGGAGCCATCATGTACGGTGTACTCAACGGGCTGGGATTTAGCCTGCAGTTGGCCGATATCGACATCCCGTCCGACTTCTTGAGGATGGTTCCTTTCGTTGCAGCCTATGCAGTCGTAGTCGCTATCTCGGCGAGCCCTGCCCGGGCTCGTAAGGTCGCTGCGCCGGCCGCACTCGCACAGCCCTACGCTCGAGAATCCCGCTGACTGGACGAGCCATTGACCGCTGACTTCATCCCTCTCGTCGACCTGAAACCCTGGTTCGCCGGCACTGAAGACGACCGGCGGATACTCGCCGCCACGGTCGACTCCAATCTCCGCCGCTGCGGCTTCCTCGTCGTGATCAACCACGGCATCGACCCGGCGGTGCTCGATGCAATGCGCTCAGCCGCCCGCGAGTTCTTCCACACGCCCGAGACGCAGAAGGGCACCGTCGTTCCCGATGAGTTTGGCCTGTACCGAGGCTGGATCGGCCCTGGTCGAGAATCCAACGCCGCCACCTACGGCATCGAGACGCCGCCCGACCTCAAGGAGACCTTCGCCTTCGGCACCGTTGAGCCCCTTCCCGACGCCACCCGGGCCACGAGCCCAACGCTGTATGCCTCGAACCTGTGGCCCGAACAGCCGCCAGGCTTCCGGTCCGCAGCCGAAGAGTACTGGCGGGCCTGTCGGCGCCTCGCCGACGAGTTGCTGGCGCTCTTCGCACTGGCGCTTGGACTCAAACCTGACGCCATAGTCAA
>CAJWHS010000033.1 GCA_913041415.1 uncultured Acidimicrobiaceae bacterium
CGTTCCGCAGCCGCTGGATTGAAGAAACCCCCAAGCTCTGCGTCTTTGAGCTGATCTACTTCGCGCGCCCCGACAGCCGCTTTTTTGGCGAATCCCTCTACAGCTACCGCAAGCGCATCGGCCAGCGGTTGGCCCAGGAGTCTCCGGTGGAAGCTGATCTCGTGATTGGTGTGCCCGATTCCGGGATCCCCGCGGCCATTGGTTACTCCCAAGCCAGTGGCATTCCCTTTGGCGATGGCTTGATCAAAAACCGCTATGTGGGCCGCACCTTCATTCAGCCCACCAAGGCGATGCGTGAGGCGGGCATTCGCGTCAAGCTCAACCCCTTGCCCGATGTTCTCGAGGGGCAGCGCATTGTTGTGATCGATGACTCGATCGTGCGGGGTACCACCTCCGGCCCGCTCGTGCAGATGTTGCGGGATGCCGGCGCCAGCGAGGTCCACGTTCGGGTGGCCTGCCCGGCGATCACCGACCCCTGCTACATGGGTGTCGACATGGCGGCTCGTGAGGATCTCATCGCCGCCAACATGGATGTCGAGTCCATCGCCGAACACATCGGCGCCGACTCGCTTGCCTTCCTCTCGATCGACGCGCTCATGCGGGGACTCGAGACGGAGGAGGGGTACTGCAACGCCTGTTTCACCGGGGTCTACCCGTTCGAGGAAGAGCGCTTCGTCCAGCTGACGCTGAAGACCAAGGAACAGTTCGCCTCGGTCTGGGGTGACTGATGGGTGACACCGTTCTGGTCGTTGGCGGAGGTGGCCGAGAGCACGCCCTGGCCTGGGCGCTTGCACAATCGCCGCAGGTCGACGAGGTCCTGCTTGCACCAGGCAACGCCGGTACTGCGGTCGAGTCGGGCTGTCACAACCTGAACGTGAGCGCCACCGACATCGAGGCCGTCGTCGTCGCCGCGAAGGAGCACCAGGTGCGCCTTGTGGTCGTCGGTCCCGAGGATCCGCTCGTCGACGGACTCGTCGACGCCTGCGAGGCCGCCGGCATCCCGGCGTTCGGTCCGTCGGCCGCTGCGGCTCAACTGGAGGGTTCCAAGTCGCACTGCAAGGCGTTCCTGCTCGAACACGGCATCCCGACCGGCGCGGCCGAAACCTTCACCGACGCCGAGGCTGCACGCGCGCATCTCGACACGCTTGATGCCGTGCCCGTCATCAAAGCGAGCGGCCTTGCCGCAGGCAAGGGCGTGATCGTCGCTGAGTCGAAGCAGGAAGCCGCCGACGCCATCCACGACATCCTCGTGGATGGCCGGTTCGGCGCCGCCGGCGCCGAGGTGTTGCTCGAGGAACGGTTGTTTGGCGCCGAGGTCAGCGTGCTCGCCTTCTGCGACGGCACCGACTTTTCGGTCATGCCCGCCGCTCAAGACCACAAACGCCTGCTCGACGGTGACGAAGGCCCCAACACGGGGGGCATGGGGGCATTCCACCCGTCACCGATCGCCGACGATGCCTTGCTCGCCGACGTCGGTCGTGACGTGATCGCGCCGACCCTTGCCGCGCTCGCCGCCGGGGGTCGGCCGTACAAGGGTGTCCTGTACGCCGGGATGATGCTCACCGCCACCGGTCCCAAGGTCATCGAGTTCAACTGTCGATTCGGCGACCCTGAAACACAGGTCGTGTTGCCGTTGCTCACGTCGGATCTCCTCGATGCCCTCGAGGCGTGTGTGTCCGGAACCCTGGCGGCCAACCAGCCCACCTGGGCCGATGCCGCCGCGGCGACGGTGGTGATGGCGTCTGCGGGGTATCCCGCGAGCAGCGCTGCGCCCGCCGCCATTTCCGGCCTGGCCAACGCAGCAACGCTCGGCACCACCGTCTTTCACGCAGGCACCACCACCGCCGACGATGACATCCTCGCCACCGGTGGTCGGGTGCTCGCGGTGACCGCCGTTCGCCCGACGCTGAGCGAGGCCGCCGAGGCTGCCCACGCCGGCGTCGACGCCATCACCTTCGAGGGTGCGCAGCGGCGCACCGACATCGCCCGAGCCACCGCCGAGGTGCGTGCATGACCAACTACGCCGACGCAGGCGTCGACATCGACGCCGGCAACCGTGCCGTGAAGCTGATGGGCGACGCAGTTCGCTCGACCAACACTCCTGCTGTGCTTTCCGAGCTCGGCGCCTTCGGTGGCCTGTTCTCGACGGCGGGCCTCGGTGATGGATCCGTCCTGGTTGCCTCCACCGATGGTGTGGGCACGAAGGTCGAACTCGCCGCCCGCCACGGCGGCTGGAATGGCGTGGGCCGTGATCTCGTCAACCATTGTGTCGACGACATCCTCGTGCAGGGCGCACGTCCGCTGTTCTTTCTCGACTACATCGCCACGGCCAAACTCGTCCCCGAAATTGTGGCCGAGATCGTCACCGGGATGGCCGAGGCGTGCAAGGAGGTCGGTTGCGCGCTGCTCGGCGGCGAGACCGCCGAGATGCCAGGTGTGTACACCGAAGGCTCGGTCGATATTGCCGGGACGATTGTTGGAGCCGTGCACCGTGATGCGCTGTGGCCTCGCACGGATGACCTCCAACCGGGCGACGTGCTGCTCGGCATGGCGAGCGACAGCCCTCACACCAACGGCTATTCGCTGATTCGCCTTCTGCTCGATCGCCATGACGACGGCCCGTCCGACGACATGATCGAGTGGCTCCTCACGCCACACAAGAGCTACCTCAGCGAGGTTGACGAGCTCCGAGCACTCGGCGTCGAGCCGAAGGCGCTCGCTCACATCACCGGCGGTGGGTTCTTCGAGAACATCCCGCGGGTGCTGCCCGACGGCATCGGCGCCGAGATCCAGCTCGGTACCTGGGACGTGCCTGCCGGTTTTCGTCACCTCGTCGACCTCGGCGACGTGCCCGACAGCGAGTCGTTCCGTACGTGGAACATGGGCATGGGCCTGATCGTCGCGATCGATGCCGACGACGCCGAAGCGGCGGCCGCTTCCGGTCACCCCGTGATCGGCCAGCTTGTTGAGTCTGACACCGGCGAGGTGGAGCTGGTCGGGGACTGGCGGTGACGTCACGTCTCGTCGTCTTAGCGACGGGGTCCGGCTCCAACCTGCAGGCCATCTTCGACGCCTGCGCCGACGGCACGCTCGAAGCCGAGGTTGTGCTCGTCGTGGTCAACCGTCGGACTGCGTATGCGGCCGAGCGGGCCGCCGCCGCCGGAGTGCCATCCGTGTACCGGCCGATGGGGCCGTTCCGAGAAGCCGTCCCCGACGATTCTCGCCGAGCCCGCGAAAGCTACGACGCTGCGTTGGCGGCGGAGATCGCCGACGCCCGCCCCGACCTGATCGTGCAGGCCGGCTGGATGCACCTGTTCACGTCGGCCTTCCTCGATCGCTTCCCCGGGATGGTCGTCAACCTGCACCCGGCACTTCCTGGGGCGTTTCCCGGTGCGCATGCGATCGACGACGCCTGGGCGGCGCATGAGACCGACGGGCTCGATCACACCGGGGTCATGGTGCATCTCGTCCCCGACGAGGGTGTCGATGATGGGCCGGTGCTCGCCTCGCAACGGGTGCCGATCACGGCCGACGACACCCGTGAGACGCTCGAGGCCCGCCTCCATGAGGTGGAGCACGAGTTGTTCGTGGCCACCATCGCGGACTATGTGAGGTCTCGATGAACGACGCACCACCTACCGGCCGCTCCCTTTGGATCGCCGGTGCGCGCCCCCGCACGCTGCCTGCCGCGGTCGTGCCGGTCGCGGTCGGGGCGGCATGCGCCGTGGGGGAGGGCGTCGACGCCTGGTGGCGGGCGACCTTCGCTCTGATCGTCGCATTCGCACTGCAGGTCGGCGTCAATTACGCCAACGACTACAGCGACGGTGTCCGAGGAACGGATGACGAACGTCGTATCGGCCCGCTTCGTCTGGTCGGTTCAGGGCTTGCCCCCGCCGCCTCGGTGAAGCGCGCTGCGCAGGTCTCGTTCGCAATCGCAGGTGTCTTCGGTGGCGTGCTCGCGCTCGTCGTCGGCCCCGAGCTCTTCGTTGTCGGTGGGTTGTCGATCATCGCCGGGTGGACCTACACCGGTGGGCCGAAGCCGTACGGCTATCTCGGTCTCGGCGAGGTCTTCGTCTTCGTCTTCTTCGGTGTGGTCGCTACGGTCGGCACCACCTATGTCCTCCTCGAAGAGGTGCAGACTCTGTCACTCGTGGCCAGCGTGGCGGTGGGTCTGTGGGCCACTGCGCTGCTGGTGATCAACAACCTGCGCGATATCCCGGGCGACACCGATGCCGGCAAGAACACGCTTGCGGTTCGTATCGGCGAGCGTGCAACGCGCGTCGTGTTCGCTGCCATGCACCTCGCTGCGCTGGGCTTTGCTCTGTGGGCCGCGTTCGGCTTCGGTCGTTGGGGCGGCCTCATGGTCGTGCTCGGCCTCGGCCAGATGATCCAGGCCGTTGTCGATGTGCAGAAGGGTGCCACCGGTCCCGAGCTCGTGAAGGTGCTCGGGCTCACCGCGTCGGTCCAGATGGTCTCCGGGCTGGGCTTTGCGATCGGCGTGGCCCTGACCGGCTGACGCGAGCCTTCTGCTAACCCTCCTGACAGCACCTGGAGAGCGATGGTTCGTCCGCTCAGAGGGGCTGGTTGAGTTCGACCTGATTTCCGGCAGGGTCGGTGAGGAAGGCCTGGCGGCAGATGCCGTCGATCTCGCTGATGCGGTCGGCGGTGACGTCGTCGGCGGCGAGGGCTCTCAGCGCCTCGTCGAGATCGTCGACGTGGACGGCGAAGTGCTGACCGACCGCCTCCGGTGGTGGGAAGCCGAGGAGGTGAAGTTCGCCGGCCTCGCCAATGCGCATCCACGCCCCGTCGAAGCCGAGTTCTGGGCGCTCGATCTCACGGAACCCCATCGCTTCGTAGAACGCCACACACGCACGAACATCGGTGACATTGAGTGAGACGTGGTGGAGTGCCCTGCCGACCATCAGGCGCCCCGGGTCGCCGTGAAGAGGTGAGCGCCGGTGAACACCTTGCGTTCGATGTCGACGAACCCTGCCGCCTTGAGCTGGGTGCGGAGCTCGGGCCAGGGCGGCAGGTAGGCGACCGACTTCGGCAGATACTTGTAGGCCCGACCCTCGCTTAGCAGGCCGCCGATGACCGGGACGATCCGGTTGAAGTAGATCCCGTGTCCGAACCGGATGATCGGGTTCTCGGGCGGTGAGGCATCGAGAAAAGCGATCCGTCCGCCCGGACGTACGACGCGAGCGACCTCGTCGAAGAAGCCCGGCAGTTCGATCAGGTTGCGGAGCGCGAAGCCGCACGTGGCCCCGTCGACCGATCCGTCGGCGAGGGGCATCGCAAGGATGTCGGCGTGCACCAGTGGTGCCCCGGTGCGGGCGGCGGCGAGCATGCCCATGGAGAGATCGAGCCCGACGGGCACCATTCCGGCCTTCTCGATCTCGCGACAGAAGTCTCCCGTTCCGCAGGCCAAATCGATGACGACCGAACCTCCGGGCGCAGTCAGCTTCTTCATCGAGGCCTTGCGCCAGCGCACGTCGAGGCCGAACGACATGATGCGGTTCACCAGGTCGTAGCGGGGAGCGATCGTGTCGAACAGCGAACGCACCTGATGGCGTTTCTCCTCGCCGCTCGGCAGATTGTCCGGATCGACGTTGACACCATCGTCGAGGATGGGGGAGGAGGGACTCATCGGAACCAGACCTTCTGGTAGTCCCTGCTCATCGGATGAAGCAGCAGCGCGATCAGGGCGATGTCGAACAGGAGCCCCACGGTGTCGAAGGTGAGCGCCTCGAGTCCGGCGATGAACAGCACCACGACCCGAAGCGCAAGCGGGGCGGCTGCGGCCGCTACGCCGAGCTTGTAGCCCCATGCCTTTTCGTTGGCGATGCCAAACGCGCCGGCGATCATGCCGACGGTGATGAGCAGTGTGTAGACGGCGCCGAGCAGCGTGGAGCCGAAGAGGCTGACGCTCCCGAGCGAGAACAGGGCGCCGCCGAGCAGGATCGCCATGACGCCGCGGAAGTACATGATGACCTGCGCGATGTAGAGCGTTTGGGGTTGACGGTTGTTGACCCAGATCTGGTCGGACATGACTCCAGTATGGGCGCTCGCGGGCGGCGAGTCGCACACCGGCGGGTCAGCGTCTTTTCGGCGGATCGACGAGTTGACGGCTGGCTCGCAGCTGGCCGCACGCAGCGTCGATCTCGGTACCGCGCGTGCGCCGCACGGTGGCGTTTGCGCCCCGGTCGTTGAGGGCGTCGCGGAAGGTGTAGACCCGGTCGAGTGGGGTCCCGCGGGTGAGATAGCCCGGCGTGGGGTTGAGGGGGATCAAGTTGATGTGGGCGCGTAGTGACCGGGCGTAGTCGGCGAGTTCGTCGACATCGGAGTCTCGGTCGTTGACACCATCGATGAGGGCCCACTCGAAGGAGAGGCGCCGGTTCTTGGCGTCGAGGTAGCGCTGGCAGGCCTCGCGAAGGCGGCCGAGGGGGTAGCGCTTGTTCAGGGGGACGAGTTCGTCTCGATCTCGGTCGTTGGCGACGTGAAGCGACACGGCCAGGTTGACGGGAAGGTCCTCCTCGGCGAGTCGTTCGATCCCGGGCACGACACCGACGGTCGAGATCGTGATGTGTCGAGCGCCGATACCGAGATCCTTGTTGATGCGTTCGACGGCGGCCCATGTGCGGTCGTAGTTGGCGAATGGCTCGCCCATCCCCATGAAGACAATGTTCGAAACGCGACGAGGCGCCGATTGGCGTCGGGCACGGACGATCTGTTCGACGATCTCGCCGACGGACAGGTGGCGATCGAAGCCGGACTGGCCGGTGGCGCAGAAGCCGCACGCCATCGCGCAGCCGGCCTGGGACGACACGCAGACGGTCGTGCGGTCGTCGTAGTGCATCAGCACGGTTTCGATCTTGTGACCGTCGTGGAGTCGCCATAGCCACTTGACCGTGTCGCCGTCGTCGCTGATCGACTCGACCTCGGGGGTGAGCGCGAGCGGGAGTTCGTCGGTGAGGCGGGCCCGGAGGGCCTTGGGGAGGTTGGTGAGATCGTCGATCTCCTCACCCCGCTCGTGGATGCCGGCCCAAACCTGGTCGAGCCGGTACCGGGGCTCGCCGTCGAGCAGGGCGGCGAGTTCGTCTCGATTCGGGTCGTAGCGCAGCACCGGTGCCTCGCGGTGGGAACGGCCGATGACGTCGAGCGAGGTCACGAGCGTTCCACTTCGTAGGCCCGGTCGGTGTGATGGCGCGAGAACCCGATTGCCGCGTAGGTCGCGTTGGCCGGATCGTTGTCGGACTCGACGTAGAGCATTCCGTGTTCGAGGCCGTAATCGGCGAGCCAGGCAAGTCCGGCGAGCGTCATCGGTTTGCCGAGCCCCTTGCCGTGGCGGCTGGGGTCGATGGCGATGACGTAGATCTCGCCAAGATTGGGATCTGTGTCGCGATGGGCCTTTGTCCAGCAGAATCCGACGAGTTCGTCGCCTTCGTGAAGCAGGCGGAACCCGTTGGGGTCGAACCACGGTTCCTGCATGGTGGCCTCGACTCCCGCTCGGGTGAGGCCACCTTGCTCCGGGTGCCAGTGGAACGCCCGGTTGTTGACCGCGATGAAATCGTCGAGATCGTCAGGTGTGAATGCCCGGGTGACGAGACCGCTGTCGCGATTGGGCAAGGCACAGCGCAGCTGCCAGAGGTCTCGGTACCCGCGAAAACCGAGTGATGCAGCGATCATGTCGGCCTCGTCGTCGACGTGACGGATCCAGAGCTGGATCCGGCCATCGTCGTTCTCGTGCCCGTCGATCTTGCGTAGGGCGTGCGTGAGTGAGTCGTCGAGGGCGAGGCCATCTCGATGCTCCGATACGACGATGCTCCAGCGGAAAGGGCCCGGAAGGGGCCCGTCGACGGTGATGGTCACATGGTCAGGCTAGCGAGCGATCACCGGAGGCTCTGGACTCTCGGCTCGGCGCCGGGAACATGGTTGCCGACGTGACGTCGACTGCGGTCCGTTTGAACCCGCGAAACGTCGCTGGCGACGGTTCGCAAATGCACCCGGCTCTGTTACAATTTCCATCCGGATCGAGCACCCGCCGCTCGATCCCACTGCGACACGAGGGATCCGCCGCCCTGTGTCGCCTGGCGGCCACCTCTCCGGGGGTGGCCGCTTCCTTTAGGGCGGGGGCGTCACGGTCCGGGGGCGCAGCGGCGCGGGCTCGGCTGCCTCAGTCGAGCGCTCGGGCGACGTCGCGGAGGCGCCGCTGCGCCGTGACCAGGCTGCGTTCGATCTCATGAAGGCGGACGACGATCGGGTCATCAGGATCGTGTTGGCGGCGCTCGGCGACACCAGCGACCCGCAGGGCAAGGTCGGAGACCACAGTGGTGATCGAGGAGAGTTCGGCGGCGTCGGAATCCATGGGAGCAGCATGCCGGGAAACTCGCAGGGGCCGCACAAACCGGGCGATAGCGTGAACGGGTGCTTCGACGCATCGACCTCCGAGGTTTCACCGGTGATCTGAGCGAAGCCCTGCCGCGGCCCGAGACGCCGACCGGCGGGCCGGTCGACGTCGTACGGGAAATTCTTGCCGCTGTGGCCAAGCGGGGCGACGCCGCCGTCCGCGAGTACACGAGCCGCTTCGACGGTGTCGAACTCGACTCGCTCGTGGTCGCTGATGCCGAACTTGCCGCCGCCATCGAGCGCATCCAGCCCGACGTCCGGGACGCCCTCGACCTCGCCGCCGAACGTATCGCGGCCTACCACCAGGCCCAGATGCCGGCCGATGTCACGGTCGAGCAGCCCGGTGTGTCGATTCGTGGCATGCACCGCGCCGTGGAGCGGGCGGCCTGCTACGTCCCCGGGGGGCGGGCCGTCTATCCCTCGACCGTGCTCATGACGGCGGTGCCGGCGCGGGTGGCGGGCGTTGAACAGATCGTCGTGTGTGTCCCTCCCGGCCCTGATGGCAAGGTCCCCGACATCGTGCTTGCCGCGGCGAAGATCGCAGGCGCTCACGAAGTCGTGTCGGTCGGCGGTGCGCAAGCGATCGGCGCGGTCGCGCATGGCACCGAGTCGATTCGGCCCGTCGATGTCATCGTCGGTCCGGGCAACATCTATGTGGCTCTCGCCAAGCAGGAGGTCGCAGGCACGGTCGGCGTCCCGTCGTCGTTCGCAGGGCCATCCGAGGTGGTCGTGGTCGCCGACGGCACCGATCCGGCCGATTTCGCTGCCGTCGATGTGATTTTGCAGGCCGAGCACGGTCCCGACGGCCTCGCATGGTTCGTCACCTGGAACGACGCATTCGCCGACCAGGTCACGGCATCGATCGAGCGGCTCGTCGCCGACGCACCGCGTCGTGCCGAGATCGAATCGACCCTGGGCACGAGCGGCATGGTGGTCGTCACCGACTCGCCGGAGCAGGCCATGGCCGTCTCCAATTTCATTGCGCCCGAGCACCTTGAGATCCAGACGGCCGACAATGAAGCACTCGTCGCCATGGTGCGCAACGCCGGTGCCGTGTTCTGCGGCCGCTACGCCCCGGCCTCGCTCGGCGACTATGTCGCTGGGCCGAGCCATGTGCTGCCCACGAACGGCACCGCCCGCTTCGCGAGCGCCCTGACCGTGCACGACTTCATGAAGGACGTGCACATCGTCTTCGTGGAGCAGGCGGGCCTCGAGGCCATGGGCGACGCCGTCGAGGCGCTCGCCGGCGCTGAAGGTCTCGATGCTCACGCCGCCTCGATCCGCCTGCGTCGAGGAGCCGAGCGATGAGCCGGCCCACGGCTCGCGAGTCCGTTGCGCTGATGGCGGGCTACCACTCGCCCCAGATCGACGTCGATGTCCGGCTCAACACCAACGAAAGTCCCGAGCCGCCACCTGAAGGCTTCACCGATGCCGTCGCAGCGCGTGTTGCGGAGATCGCCTGGCACCGCTATCCGCAGCGCAGCGCATCCGAGCTCCGCTCGCGCATCGGCGGGAACTACGGCCTTTCCACTTCGCAGGTCTTCGCCGCTAACGGTTCCAACGAGGTCTTGCAGACACTGCTGTTGACCTTCGCCGGCCCGGGTCGCAGCGCCGCCGTCTTTGAGCCGACCTATGCGCTGCACAGCCACCTCAGCCGCATCACCGGCACCACGGTGATCGAGGGCGAACGCAACGATGACTTCTCGCTCGATCTCGACGAAGTGGAGCGAGTCATCGTCGAACACCGACCGGATGTCGTGTTTCTCTGCTCACCCAACAACCCAACCGGCGTCGTCGATCCGGAAGCATCGATCCGGAGGGTGCTCGAACTCACGGCGGCGAATGGCGGCCTGCTGTGCGTCGACGAGGCATACGGGCAGTTCGCCGACTTCTCTGCCGTCACGCTGCTCGGCGACGACATCCCGCTCGTTGTCAGTCGCACTTACTCCAAGACCTGGGCGATGGCAGCCGTTCGTCTCGGCTATCTCCTCGCTCAATCATGGGTCATCGACGAGCTTGAGAAGGTCGTCCTGCCGTATCACCTCGACGCCATGACACAGATCGCCGGTGAGGTCGCACTCGACCACCTCGAAGCCATGAACGATCGGGTCGCCCGTCTGGTCGACGAGCGCGAGCGGCTCGTAGCCGGTCTCGCCGACCTGCCGGTCGCCGTGTGGCCGTCAGGTTCAAATTTTGTTCTCATCCGGCCCCAGCACCTGTCCGGCAACGACGTGTGGCAGGGTCTTGTCGACCGATCCGTGCTCGTGCGCAACTGCGCCAGCTGGCCCCGCCTTCAGGGCTGTCTGCGGGTCACGATCGGCACGCCCGACGAAGACGACCGATTCCTCGAAGCTCTCACGGAGGTCCTCACGTGAGCCGTACCGCTGCCAACCAGCGCACCACCAAGGAGACCGAGATCGACATTGCGCTCGATCTCGATGGCTCTGGTCAGACCGACATCGACACCGGCCTGCCCTTCTTCAGCCACATGCTCGACCAGCTTGGTCGTCACGGCGGCTTCGATCTCAAGGTCCACGCCACGGGCGATCTCGAGATCGATGCCCACCACACGGTCGAAGACGTCGGGATCGCGCTCGGGGAGACCTTCACGGCAGCATGGGGCGACAAGCGAGGCGTTCGCCGCTTTGCATCGAACTGTGTCCCGCTTGACGAAGCCGCCGTCGAGGTCGTGCTCGACCTCTCAGGTCGTCCCTACCTGCATTACGAGGTCGAGTTTCCGGGCGAGAGGATCCTCGGCGATCCGCCGTTCGATCCGCAGTTGGTCGAGGAGTTCTGGCGCGCCTTCGTGATGTCGTCCGGAATTACCCTGCACATCTTGCGCCGCCGCGGCAAGAACACGCATCACATCATCGAGGCGAACTTCAAGGGAGTTGCCCGAGCGCTGCGCGACGCCGTGCGGGTCGAAGGCGACACGCTGCCCTCCACCAAGGGCACCCTCTGAGCGGGGCGGGTCGTGAGCGAACCCACGATCGCGATCCTCGACTACGGGATCGGCAACCTGCACTCGGCCCACAAAGGGTTCGCGCACGCCGGCGCCAACGCCGTGCTGACCCGTGACCCGGCCGTGATCGCCGCGGCCGACGGTGTCGTGCTGCCCGGCGTCGGAGCGTTCGGCCCGTGTGTCGAGGCGATCCGCTCGGTCGGACTCGACAAGGTCACCCACGAACGAATCGCGGCAGGAGTCCCGTTCTTCGGTATCTGTGTCGGGATGCAGGTGCTGTTCTCGGGCTCCGACGAATCGCCGGGCGTCGATGGTCTCGGTGTCTTCGACGAGCGCATCATTGCGCTTCCCGACACGGTCAAGCGCCCACAGATGCAGTGGAACATGATCGACCGCACGGTTGTCGATCATCCGATGTTCGAGGGTCTGGCCGACGACGCCTGGGTGTACTTCGTGCACTCGTATGCCGCTGAGCTTGGACCCGACGTGGTGGCGACCTGCGCGTACGGCGACGACCTCGTGGCCGCAGTCGGACGCGACCATGTGTGGGCCTGCCAGTTCCATCCCGAGAAATCGGGGCGGAACGGTCTCCGGATCCTCGAGAACTTCGTTGCTGCGGCTCGAGAGGCCTGAGATGGAGCTGTTTCCCGCCATCGATCTCCGCAACGGCAAGTGCGTCCGCCTCCACAAGGGCGACTACGGCCAGGAGACCATCTATGGCGACGATCCTGTCGCCCAAGCGCTCACCTTCGCTGAAGCGGGAGCCGGCTGGATCCACGTCGTCGACCTCGACGCGGCCCGCACCGGCGTGCCGGAGAACCGCGACGTCGTTGCTGCCATTGCGGCGGCCGTGCCCGTCCCCGTGCAAACCGGTGGTGGCGTGCGCAACCGGGATGCCGCGCTTGCGCTCTTCGGCGCTGGCGTTGAGCGGGTCGTGATCGGCACCGCAGCCCTCACCGACCCGGACTTCGTGCGGGGTCTCGCCGCCGACCATCGAGTGGCGGTTGGTCTCGACGCGAAGGCCGGCGAGGTCGCCACCGATGGTTGGCTCGTCGGCAGCGGTCGCAGTGTGCTCAACGTGGCTCGTTCCTTCGCCGATGCGGGCGTCGATGCGTTCGTCGTTACCGACATCTCTCGCGACGGAACCCTGGAGGGCCCCGACCTGGTGGGCCTTCGTGAGGTCGTGGAGGCGACACCGGTCGACGTCATCGCGTCCGGTGGTGTCGGCACCATCGCCGACCTCCGGGCGCTCGCCGAGATCGATGTCGAGGGACGTCGTCTTGCCGGTGCGATCACCGGGAAGGCGATGTACGAAGGGCGCTTCACCGTCGCCGAGGGTGTGGCAGCGCTGGAGATCGAGTCGTGAGCGTTCGTGCCATCCGGGTGATCCCGTGTCTCGACGTCGACGACGGACGTGTCGTGAAGGGCGTCAACTTCGTCGACATCCGCGATGCTGGTGACCCGGTCGAGCTTGCAGCCCGCTACGACGAGCAGGGCGCCGACGAACTCGTGTTCCTCGACATCACGGCGTCGTCCGGTGAGCGCGACACCACCGTGGAGATGGCCCGTGCGGTCGCCGAACAGGTCTTCATTCCGTTCACGATCGGTGGAGGTATCCGTAGGGTCGATGATGCCCGTCGCTTGTTGATGGCCGGGGCCGACAAGGTGTCGGTCAACACGGCGGCCGTGAAGCGGCCCGAGTTGATCCGGGAGATCAGCCGGGAGTTCGGGACACAGTGCTGTGTCGTTGCGATCGACGCACGCAGCAGCGACGACACCGCGTCGGGCTTTGAGGTCTTCACGCATGGAGGACGGACCCGCACTGGCGTCGATGCCGTCATATGGGCCGAGGAAGTCGTGCGTCTCGGTGCCGGGGAGATCCTGCTCACGTCGATGGATCGCGACGGCACCAAAAACGGCTTCGACCTGCCGCTTACCTCGACGATCACGGAGGCCGTCGACGTGCCGGTCATCGCCTCGGGAGGAGTCGGCGCACTCGAGCATCTCGTCGAAGGCGTCACGGAGGGTGGTGCCGATGCCGTCTTGGCCGCCAGCATCTTCCACTTCGGCGAGCACACCGTCGGCGAGGCGAAGGCGTTGATGCTCGAGGCGGGGGTCACCGTTCGGCCACCCGCCGCCTGATCAGGCGAGGACGGCGCCGATCGCGTCGACGATCGCCCGCTGGGCGCCGTGGAAGAAGTGATCGGCCCCCTCAACCAGGACGACTTCGGTGTTACGCCAGGCATCCACCGCCGAGCTGAGCTCGGTCGCCGGCCGGAACTGGTCGTGGGCAGCAGCGATCACTGTCTTGGGGCGGGCGTCGTGGGCGGCGGCGAACTCGGTGAAGATCGACAGCACCGGAGCGACCGTGATCCAGCGGCTGATTCGTGGATCGGTAACCGAGAGCGCGACATCGGCACCGAAGCTGTACCCGGCGACGATCACAGGTCGATCGTCGGCGACAACGTCGATCGCCGCCCGCACATCCAGTTGCTCTGGTATCCCGCCACCGTGGTTACCGGTCGAACCTCCCGCGCCGCGGAAGTCGAAGCGGAGCACGTCCCAGCCGGCGTCGACGAGCGCTCGGGTGGCCGAGTCGACGACCACATCTCGTCGAGAGCCGCCGTAGAGCGGGTGGGGGTGACAGACAACGGCTCCGCCCACGGGGTGGGTGGGGGTGAGTCGGTCGCCCTCGAGGGTGACACCTGCATCGACCTCGAACCAGACGGTCTCGACCTCGATAGGTTCCATGCCGACACCGTACCGGTAGCGTTCCCCGGGTGACCGCCGAGAACTCCCTGCACGATGACGACCGCCTTCCGGTCAAGATGCTGAACGACCGGATCCTGGTGAAGCTGGGCGACGCCGAAGGGGAGCGCCGCAGTAGCGGCGGCATCCTCATTCCGGCGACCGCTCAGGTCGGCAAGCGCCTGACCTGGGCCGAGATTGTCGCCGTCGGCCCCAACGTCCGCACGATCGAGTCCGGTGACCAGGTCCTTTTCAACCCTGAAGACCGGTACGAGGTCGAGGTCAATGGCACTGACTACATCGTGCTTCGCGAACGTGACATCCACGCCGTTGCCGCGGAACGCCTCGATGAGGGTTCCACCGGCCTGTATCTCTGAACCTCACGCTTGCGACGTCCTCAGCCGCCCTCAGGGGTGCAGAGGAGCCCGTTCGTCAGCCCAGCGGTACTCGCTCTCCAACTGCCCGGCGAGCGAGAGCAACAGATCCTCACGGGCGTAGGGAGCCACGAACTGGAGCCCGATGGGCAGACCCTCAAGGCTGCGGGCGAGCGGCAACGAGATCGCCGGTTGACCGGTGACGTTGAAGGGCTGAGTCAGTTGCGAGTAGTGCAAGGTCGTGACCTGCACGCCCATCAAGTCGTCGTTGTCGGGGGCCATCTCGCCGAGCGCCGGTGCCGGACGCAGTCAGGTGGGTGTGAGCAACATGTCGAAGCCGTTGGCCCACCAGGTCGCCGTATCGCGCCGGAACGTGGTCATTGCCTTTTGGGCGCTGATGACGCCCGCCGGGGGGGACGCCGAGGCCCGCTCGGCGATGAACATGGTCCAGCGCTCGATGTCGTCGTCGTCGAGTTCTCGGCCGATCTTGGCGGCGATCGCCGCCACTGATGCAGCGGTGCCGGCGGCGAAGGCGGGACCCCACGCCGTGATGTGGGATTCGTCGAGCAGGGGAGCGGGCACGCTGGGCTCGACATGGTGGCCAAGTGCCTCGAGTCGGGCGGCGGTCGCACGAACTGCGTCGGCGACGTCGGGGTCGATCTCGGTGTTCGTGCGGATGGCGTGATCGAGGAACCCGATACGGAGCCGACCGGGATCCCGGCCGACGAGCTCGGCGTAGGGCTCGTCCTGACGCGGTGCGATTACACCGTCACCGGGAACGTGCACAATGGTGGCGTCGAGGATCGCCGCCGAGTCACGCACCGTGTGACACACGACGTGCTGAACCGAGTTGCCCCACTCGTCCATGTGCGGGCCCATCGAGATGCGGCCTCGGCTCGGCTTGAGGCCGACCAGGCCACACATCGCCGCGGGGATGCGGATCGAACCTCCACCGTCACTCGCGTTGGCCGCCGGCAGCACACCCGCAGCGACCGCAGCGGCTGCGCCGCCGGACGAACCTCCCGGTCCGCGCGCGAGATCCCAAGGGTTGCGGGTCGGGCCGTAGGCGAGTGGCTCGGTGGTGGCGCCGGCGCCGAGCTCGGGGGTATTCGTTCGTCCGAAGGAGACGAAGCCTGCATCCCGGTAGGCCTCGACGAGATGGGAGTCCCGATCGGCGACGGCTCCGTGATCCTTGAGCGCTTGTACGCCCTGGTGGTGGGGACGTCCGGCTTCGCAGGCCCACAGATCCTTCATCAACATCGGCACGCCACGGAAGGGGCCGTTGGGGAGCGAGTCGATCGATGCCCTCGCCTCGTCGAGGTGGCGATGGATCACGGCGTTGATGTGACCGTCGACGGCCTCCATGCGTCGGATGCTCGACTCGAGCGACTCCGCGGGTGACAGCTGACCGGTACGGATGGCCTCGGCAAGACCAACGGCATCGAGGCGGGCGAGTTCGGCGTCCATACGGCGAAATCTAGGCAGGGGCGGGCGGTCGAACCCAATACGCTGCAAACATGAGCGAAGCGCTGGAAGAGGGCCTCGAGGTCCAACTCGATTTCGACAAGATCGGCAAGATCGGTCGAGCGGGGCATAAGGTGATTCCGGTCGTGCTGCAGGACGCCGACTCCGGCGATGTGCTCTTCATCGGCTACGCCAACGAAGAGGCCTATCGCGAGACCCTCGCCCGCGGCTCCGCCGTGCTCTACAGCACGTCGCGCGAGCAGATCTGGCACAAGGGCGCCACCTCAGGCGACGTGCTCGACCTGGTCGAGGTCGCCGTAAATTGCGAGCAGAACAGCCTGATCTACAAGGTCCGCAAGGCCGGCACCGGTGTGTGCCATACCAAGGACGAGGCCGGCCAGACCCGTCAGACCTGTTACTACCGGGCGGTCGAGGACGCCGAGACGCTCCGCTTCACCTGATGCGGATCCGCCCCAATTTCGACGAGTTCGCCGCTCTGGCAGCCGACCACACGGTGGTGCCGGTCTGGGCCGAGGTCCTGGCGGATCTCACCACACCCGTCGCCGCATTCGCCCGAGTCGTCGGCGACGACTCGGGGTTCCTGCTCGAGTCGGTCGACAACGGCGACCGGTGGAGTAGGTGGTCGTTCATCGGTCGACGGCCGCAGGGAACCCTGGTGTCAAAGGACGGCCGACTGCAGGTGATCGGTGACCTCGGCATCGACATCGACCCCGGAGAGGGGATGCTCACGGCGCTCGAGCGTCTGCTCGCCCACTATCGGTCGCCCGAACTCGACGATCTACCGCCGCTGCACGGCGGTCTGATCGGCTACCTCGGCTACGACGTCGTGCGCGAGGTCGAGCATCTTCCCAACGCGCCCACCGATGATCTCGGTCACCCCGATGCCGTGATCTCGATGATCGGAGAACTCGCCGTGTACGACCACTGGCGACAGCGGGTCACGCTGCTCGCCAACGTCGTCATCAACGACGACACCGATCTGCGGGCCGCCTACGACACGGCGGTCGCCCAGATCCATCAGCTCGCCGATGACGGCGCCCGAGCTATCGACGAACCACTAATGTCGCTCCCCGACCCCTCCGACCCAATCCCCGAGGTCGCCTCGACGATGGGAGAGGCCGAGTACTGCGCTGCCGTCGAGACGGCCCGTGAGTACATCCTCGCGGGCGACATCTTCCAGGTCGTCCTCGCGCAGCGCTTCGACCTCGATCTCGACGCGGAGGCCTTCGATCTCTACCGGGTCCTCCGTCAGGTCAACCCGAGCCCGTACATGTATTTCCTGCGGCATGGCGACCTCGAAGTCGTCGGGGGCTCACCGGAGCCGATGGTGCAGCTGCTCGACAACCGGGTTATCAGCCGCCCAATCGCCGGCACCCGCAAGCGCGGCAAAACCGAGGAACACGACCGCCGCCTGGCGGCCGAGCTCATCGAGCACCCCAAGGAAATCGCCGAGCACGTCATGCTCGTCGACCTTGCCCGCAACGACGTCGGTCGCGTGGTTGAGTTTGGTTCGCTGCAGATCGACGAGATGATGACGCTGGAGAAGTACAGCCACGTCATGCACCTCACGTCGCAGGTGAGCGGCGCGCTCGCCAAGGGCCGTACGGCGATCGACGTGCTGCGCGCCACCCTTCCCGCCGGCACGCTCTCGGGAGCTCCGAAGGTGCGGGCGATGGAGATCATCGACGAACTTGAACCGGTGAAGCGGGGGCCGTACGGCGGTGTAGTCGGCTATCTCGACTTCTCCGGCAATATCGACACGGCGATCACGATTCGCACGATGCTCGTCAGCAACGGCAGAGCCTCGGTGCAGGCCGGTGCCGGTGTCGTGGCCGACTCGGTTGCGGTCGACGAGCGTCTCGAGTGTCAGAACAAGGCCAAGGCGCTGCTCGCCGCAGTTCCGGCAGCGCGGCGAATGAGCGCAGCGCGTCGGCACGCCCGTCAGGAGGCATCGTCGTGAGTTTCCGTGAAGCCGTCCGGGTCAGTGGCCCCGACGCTGCCGCCTACCTCCAAGGGCAGATCAGCCAGGACATCGAATCACTCGCCGCCGGCGCGGCGGCCTGGTCGCTCGTCCTGCAGCCGACGGGCAAACTCGACGCCTGGTTCCGAATCCAGCGGGTGAATGACGAGACGTTCCTTCTCGACATCGACGCAGGCCACCGCGACACCCTCGTCGCCCGACTCCGCCGCTTTCTCCTCCGCACCGACGCCACGATCGAGACGGTCGACGACATAATCCATGCGCCGCTCACGTGGCCGGGCGCCGCCGACCCTACCGACGAGCGCCAACGGATTCGTGCGGGCATGCCGCGCATGGGCGCCGAACTCACCGACGAGACCATCCCGGGGGAGGGGGGTCAGCAGCTGATCGATCTCTCGGTGAGCTTCACCAAGGGCTGCTACACCGGGCAGGAACTTGTTGCTCGCATCGACAGCCGGGGCGGCAACGTGCCCCGACCGGTGCGAGTGCTGCATGCCGCGAGTGACGTCAACGTCGGCGATGAGGTCACCGCCGGTGACGACATCGTGGGGGTGGTCACGTCCGCCGCTGGCGATGTCGCACTCGCACCGCTGATGCGCAAGGTCGAGATCGGCGATCAGGTCACGGTCGGCGCGGTTACGGCGTCGGTGGTGGCGCCGGCGCAAAGCTGACCACGAACTCGGCCCCTCCGAGCGACGATCGTCGAGCTGTCGCCGAGCCCCCCATGCGTTCGGTGAGGTCGGCGATGTTGGGGTCGTCTTCGACGATGAGGATGACGGGTTCGTCGCTCATGTCCCTGATCGTGCCTCATGGATGTGATGATCGTGTGATGCCCGTGTGAGGACGGGTCGGCACAGGGCCTACGCTGCTCCCGTGGCTCACTACGAGGTCCTGGGCGTCACGCCTGACGCATCGATGGCGGAGATCAAGAAGGCGTACCTGCACGCCGCCCGCGATGCGCATCCTGACTTCCACACAGAGTCCGAGATCGCTCGTCTCTCGGCGGAGGATCGCATGCGCGAGATCAACGCGGCATGGTCGGTACTGGGTGATGTCGACGAACGTTCGCGCTATGACCGGCAGCGCCTTCGGGCGGAGCGTGGGCAACGCCCGAGTGGCGGGTTCCAGGCGTCGACGACTGCGGGACAGACCTTTCGGCCCTTCGACGACAGCGACGACGATGAGGACCCGTTCGATGAGCGAGATGATCGCCCGATCACCGACAGCTCGTTGCCCCGCTGGTTCCAGCTCACACCTGCGGCCCTCATCGTGGGCGGGTTCGTGTCGCTGGCCATCGGTGCACTCGTCGGAATCCTCGAAGTCGTGACCCTCGGGTTGATTGCGATGGTGTTCGGCGGTCTGTCGTTCATAATCGCTCCGATCATCGCGGTCGGCATGGCGGCCAAATACGAGCGCCGCTCCTGACCGCTTCCGTTTCACGAGCAGAGATTCGTCCGTGAGCACCGTTCGCCATAGCATGCAGGCCATGTCAAAGACCGCTGTTCTCGCCAAGCTCCCCATCAAGCCCGCCGCCAAGGACACCTTCCTCGACGCGTTCGGCGCAATGCTCGACGCCGTCGAGTCCGAGGAGGGCACTGAGATCTACATCCTCAACTGGGGTCAGAACGACGACGAGAACACGGCGTACATCTATGAGCTGTACGCCGACGGTGATGCCCTCGCCGTGCACAGCGGCTCCGACGCCATGAAGGCACTGATGGGTGCCCTTGGTGATGTCATGGCCGGCGCGCCAGAACTCGTCATGCTCACGCCGGCCGCCGGCAAGGGCCTGTAGCCCTGCCCGAGACCTATCTCGACCGGATCCTCGAGGCACACCGGGCGTTGGCGGCTGCGGACACCCGGTCGCTCGACGTGCTCGTCGAGCAGTGTGCGGGCCTGCCTCCGACGCGAGGTTTCCGCTCTGCGTTGGCCGGAATGGATCCGATCGCCGTGATCAGCGAGGTCAAGCGCCGCTCGCCGAGCAAGGGCGATCTCTTCGCCGACCTCGATGCCCCTGCGCTCGCCCGCACCTATGAAGCGGGTGGAGCGTCGTGTCTGTCGGTTCTCACCGATGTCGACTGGTTCGGTGGGTCGGTGGAGGATCTACAGGCGGCCCGTGCAGCGGTCCCGCTGCCGGTCATCAGAAAGGACTTCACGGTCGACCCCCGCGACGTGGTCGATGCCCGGCTAATGGGTGCCGACTGTGTACTGCTGATCGCTGCGGCGCTCGATGATGCAGAGTTGAGCGACTTCCACGCGCTTGCAAACGAGGTGGGTCTCGATGCCTTGATCGAGATTCACGACGAGCACGAGTTGGAGCGGGCCATCGTTGTCGGGGGTGATCTCGTCGGTGTGAACCAGCGCGACCTGGTGACCTTCGGGGTCGACCAGGAGCGGGCGATCCGCGTGGCCCCGCAGATGCCGGCAGGCGTGGTGCGCGTCGCAGAGTCCGGCGTGCGGGACCGCAGCGATGCCGCAGCACTTGCCGAGGCTGGCTACCACGCGCTTCTCGTCGGCGAAATCCTCGTGACCTCGGGTGATCCGGCGAATGAGATCCGTCGCCTTCGCGGACTCGCCTGACGCAAAGGTGGTCGCTCCACCCGAACGGGCGAGTAGTTTGCTCAGGGTGTTCGTGAAGATCTGCGGCGTCACGAGCGAGGAGGACGGCCTTCTCGCCGTCGGAATGGGAGCCGACGCGCTCGGGCTGAACTTCGTCCTTGGGTCGAAGCGTCAGATCGCTGTCGACCGTGCTCGTGACATCGTTCGTCGCCTCCCGTCCGAGACGATGACGGTTGGGATCTTTCGCAACGAACTGCCCGAGCGGGTGGTCGAGATCGTGCAGCGGGCGGGCTTGCGCGCCGCCCAACTTCACGGCGACGAATCCGCCGAGGATGCCCGTCGAGTCCGGTCCCGAATTCCCGTGGTGATTAAGGCGTTCGCCGCCGGTCACCCCGCCCTCTCGCGGGTCGCTGACTTCGGCGCCGACGCGATCATGATCGACGGCGCCGAACCTGGCAGCGGCGAGGTCTTCGATTGGTCGCTCGCCGAAGGTGCGCCGTCGGCCGGTCACCGAGTGCTGCTCGCCGGAGGACTGCATCCGGGCAACGTCGCCGATGCCATCGCCCGGGTCCGCCCTTGGGGCGTCGATGTCGCCACCGGCGTGGAGTCCGCACCGGGCCGCAAGGACCCGGTCAAGCTCCGCGAGTTCATCGCCAAAGCCCGTGCTGCGGGTGCACAACTGCCCGACTATGCGTCGGGGGCGAAGACCGAAGATGCTCCATACAACTGGGAAGAGGATTTCCTGTCATGACCATGGCCGAACCCACCGAGTCGGGCCGCTTCGGCGACTTCGGCGGTATGTACGTCCCGGAGACCTTGGTTCCTGCGTGTCAGGAACTCGACCGGGCCTTTCGCGAGGCATGGGGTGATCCCGCTTTCCGGAAGGAGCTCGATCATTTGCTGCGCACGTATGCCGGTCGTCCGTCGCCGCTGACGGAATGTCATCGCCTCGGAGAAGAACTCGGCTGCCGCATCCTCTTCAAGCGGGAGGATCTCAACCACACCGGCAGCCACAAGATCAACAATGTGCTCGGCCAGGCCCTGCTCGCCAAGCGCATGGGCAAGACCCGCATCGTCGCCGAGACCGGCGCGGGTCAGCACGGCGTCGCCAGCGCGACGGCCGCCGCCCTGTTCGGCATGGAGTGTGTCGTGTACATGGGCACCGTCGACATCGAACGCCAGAAGCTCAACGTCTTCCGGATGCAGCTGCTCGGGGCCGAGGTCCGGGCCGCCGAGACGGGCAGCCAGACGCTCAAGGACGCCGTCAACGAGGCAATGCGCTACTGGGTCTCTGCCGTCGAGGACACCCACTACTGCCTCGGCTCGGTCATGGGACCGCACCCGTACCCGTGGATGGTCCGCGAGTTCCATCGTGTCATCGGTGACGAGGCCCGCAAGCAGTGCGCCGAGCTCCTCGACGGTGGTGTACCCGACTACGTCGTCGCCTGCGTCGGTGGCGGCTCCAACGCAGCCGGCATTTTCGCCGGGTTCGCCGATACCGGAGCTCAGCTGATCGGCGCCGAGCCGGCCGGTGGTGCTGCGGTCGGCCGTGCCGTTCCCGGCATCGTGCACGGGTCGAAGAGCTACCTGATGCAGGACGAGTGGGGACAGGTGCTCGAAGCCCAGTCGATCTCGGCCGGTCTCGATTACCCGGGCATCGGTCCCGAGCACGCGCACCTCGCCGCCAGCGGCCGCGCCCGCTACGAACCGGTCACCGATGAAGAGGTCGTCGAGGCGTTCCAGCTGTGCTCGCGCACCGAGGGCATCATTCCTGCTCTCGAATCCGCCCATGCGCTCGCCTGGATCGCCAAGATGCGTGAAGAGGTCGCCGGCAAGACCATCCTGGTCAATATGAGCGGTCGTGGCGACAAGGACGTGAACCAGATGATGGACGTTCTCGGATCATGACCGGCGCCGTGGAAACGGCTCTGCGTGCTCGTATCGATTCGGGTGGGAAGTGCTTGGTTCCCTACATCACGGGGGGGCTCGGTGACGACTGGCTCGACACGGTACGTGCCGTAGCTTCAGCGGGTGCCGATGTGATCGAGATCGGCATGCCGTTCTCGGATCCGGTCATGGATGGTCCGACGATCCAGGAAGCCAATGATCGGGCACTCGAGGCCGGGGTCACACCGCAGACCATCCTCGATGACCTTCGGCACGCCGACATCGGCGTGCCGACCGCCGTGATGACGTACGGCAACATCGCCTACCACATGGGTTTCGAGCGGTTCGCGAACTCGCTTGCCGCTGCCGGCGTGTCGGGTTGCATCCTGCCCGACATCCCGCTCGAAGAGATGGGAGAATGGGCATTGGCTGCCGATGAGGCCGGCGTCGAGACCGTCATGCTGGCGGCGCCGACCGCGCCCGACGATCGGCTGCCCCTGATTGTCGAGCGGGCGCGGGGCTTTGTCTACGGAGTCGGTCTGCTCGGTATCACCGGTGTTCGCTCGGCCCTTGCTGCATCGGCGGTCGAGATCGCCGGGCGTCTGAAGAGCGTCACCGACAAGCCGGTCCTCGTCGGCGTCGGTGTCGGTACGCCCGGGCAGGCGGTTGAGGTTTCGCAGGTGTCCGATGGCGTTGTCGTTGGTTCGGCGGTCGTGCAGCGCATGCTCGATCACGCAGGGCCCGAAGGGGTCGCGGCGCTCGTCGGCGAATTTCGGGCTGCCCTCGACGAGGCCTGAGCTGGTCTGCGGATCAGCCGGCGCCGACGGTCGCGACGTGGCACGGGAGGTGTCCAGCCCATGGATCACGAGCTGATCATCATCGGTGGTGGTGCTGGTGGCCTAGGCGCGCTGCGCGCCGCCCTATGGTCGAAGGCCGATGTGCTCATGATCAATGACGGCCCTCCCGGGGGCGACTGCACGTTCACCGGCTGTGTGCCCTCCAAGACGTTGCTCTCGGCTGCTCGCAACGGTGCTTCCTTCGGCGAGGCCATGACTCGGGTTCGCGCCACGATCGAGCGCATCGCTGCCACCGAGAGCGCTGAGGTTCTCATGGAGCACGGCGCGTCGTTCATCATGCATCGGGCCCGGCTCGTCACCCACGACACGGTGGTGGTGGGTGAACGTCGCATCACCGCGCCCCGGATCATCGTTGCGACCGGTGGACGCCCCTCCGTGCCGCCGATCCCAGGCCTGGCAGCGACACCCCATCACACCAACGAGAACATTTTCTCGTTGGCCGATCGGCCTCGTCGCCTGGGGGTTATCGGGGGCGGAACTATCGGGTGTGAGATGGCCGAGGCGTTCGCCATGCTCGGCAGCGAGGTCGTGCTCGTCGAGGGTGCTGAACGTCTCCTGCCGCAGGAGGAAGCCGAGGCGTCGGCGATCGTCGAGGCCTCGCTCTCAGCGCGCGGTGTCACGGTGATTACGGGCACCGGAATCGAATCGGTTGGTCGGTCGTCCGTCGGGGTCGAACTCCGCCTGGTCGGCCGCACGGTCGAGGTCGACGAGGTACTGGTCGCAGCCGGCCGCACCCCGAATACCGAGGGTCTTGGTCTCGACGAGCTTGGAGCGTCGTTCGACGCCGAGGGTCACGTCGAGACAGACGACCGGCTTCGCACCGCCATTCCGGGTGTGTACGCCGTCGGCGACGTGACCGGCAAGCTGCCGTTCACCCATGCGGCCGATGAGATGGGACGCATCGCTGCCGGCAATGCGCTCAATAAGGGCTATCGAGGCCGCTACCGCACCCACCACACGCCGTGGGTCACCTTCACGAGTCCCGAGGTGGCCCGGGTGGGCGTCACCGAGGCCGAGGCGAGCGCTCGAGGTGGACGGGTCTGTGAGCTGCCGATGAGCGAGATGGATCGCGCCGTGACCGACGGTCGAGAGGACGGCTTCATCAAGTTGATCACCGGTCCGAAGCGCGTCACCCGACATCTGGCCGGCGGCAATGTGATCGGTGCGACCATCGTCGCCGAGCGGGCTGGAGAGATGATCCACGAGGTCGCGTTTGCGATGCGCACCCGAGCATTCGCCGGTCGCCTCGCCCAGACCGTCCACGCCTATCCCACCTGGTCTTACGGGCTGCAGAAGACCGCAGGGCAACTCTTCGGTGAGGTGGAGGGACGAACATGGAGACCCGCGCGTGCGTGAGGCGCTCCGGTTGGTCGGGCTGGTGGTGACCCTTCTGACCGCCGTGTTGTGGGCGCTCCTGGCAGCCCGCACGCCGACCACCACGTATCACGTCGTCCCGCTGATCGTGGCGTCGGCCTGGCCTGCGATCGATGGGTCGGTCGGCGCCGGTCTGACCCAGCGCCGATCGGTGAATGCAGCGCTCGGCGGATTCGCGCTGGCCGTTGCGACGGCAATCGTTCTCGGGGTGAAGGGCGATCTCGACGGCCCGACACTCTGGGCAACACAAGGAACCGTGGCCGTACTGGTCGAACACGTCGCCTTTGCCGCAGTCGGTGCACTCGCCGGGTTCATCCACGCGGTGCGGACGGCCGGCACGGCGCCCGGGGGCGAGTGAGCCTGCCGAGCATCCGGTGCCGTGGCCGCCGCATGGAGCCGTTTGGTCTGGGGGGTCGGATCGTTCTACCGTCCAGGCATGCCTGACTTACTCGTCGAGAAGCGCGGTCACGTGATGATCGCCACCATGAACCGTCCGCAGCGCAAGAACGCCATGACGCTGCAGATGTTCGGACGCATGCGTGATGCGTGGAAAGAAGCCTCGGCTGATGACGACATCCGTTGCATCGTGCTCACGGGTACCGGTGGCGACTTCAGCGCCGGCATGGACTTGCGCAGCCTTGCCGGCGACGCCGACGAGCACGACGACTGGGACGTGAAGGGGGCGATGGCCGAGCACGGCGCCACCTGGATCTACGAGGGTCTCACCAAGACGTATCGGCCGACCAAACCGATCATTGCCGCTGTCGAGGGTGTCGCCATCGCAGGTGGTACGGAGATCCTCCAGGGAACCGATATCCGCATCGCTGCCGAGTCGGCGAAGTTTGGCGTGTCCGAGGTGCGCTGGTCGCTGTACCCGGCTGGTGGCTCTCCCGTTCGTCTCCCTCGCCAGATCGGCTATGCCGAAGCGGCCGACATCCTCCTCACCGGCAAACACATCACCGCCGCCGAGGCAAAAGCGATGGGGCTCATCAGCCGCGTCGTGTCGGACGGCACCGCCTTCGAACATGCACTCGAGGTCGCCGAGATCGTCGCTGGGAACGGTCCGCTTGCCGTCGAGGCCGTGCTGCGAACCATGCATGAGACATCGGGCATGACCGAGGCCGAGGCGTGGGCTCACGAAGAGGCCTATGCCAACGCCGTCATGCAATCCGAAGATGCGAAGGAAGGTCCGCGGGCCTTCGCGGAGAAGCGCACCCCGAACTTCCAAAAGAAGTAGCCAGGTCGGGCGTCCGCGCCCGATGTCACCCAGTGTTGCGCAGCCCCGCAGCGACGCCGTTGATCGTGAGCAGGAGCGCTCGTTGAAGTCGGGCCTGCTGTGCCGGGTCGATATCGGTGGCTCGGCTGCGGGCGAGCAGGTCGACCTGGAGGATGTTGATCGGGTCCAGGTAGATGTCGCGCACGTTGAGGGTGCGGCGCAGGATCGGAAGGTCGTCGAGCAGTTCCCCGCCCGTGATGAGGCTGAGCTGCTGCAGCGTCAGTGCGTGCTCGGCGGCGACGCCATCGAGGATGTGGTGAAGCGCCGGGGCGACCAGGGTGCTGACATAGTGCCGAGCGATCGCCAGGTCGGTCTTGGCCAGGGTCATCTCGACGTTCGAGATGAACGTGCGGAAGAACTGCCAGTTGCCGTACATCTGTGCGAGGGCGTCCGCATGACCGGCCTCGACCGCAGTACGGAGGGCGGTACCGACGCCGAACCAGCCGGGGATGATCTGGCGGGACTGGGTCCAGCCGAACACCCAGGGGATCGCGCGGAGATCGGAGAGATCGCCGCCGCCTTTGCGGCGTGACGGCCGTGAGCCGATGTTCATCGCGCCGAGCTCTTCGACCGGGGTGGCGGTGGTGAAGTACTCGACTAGCCCGTCCTGCTCGACGAACGCCCGGTACCGGGCAAAGGCCGCGGTCGACATGGTTTCCATCACACTGTTCCACGCAGCCACGTCCTCCGGAGCATTACGGGGCTTGCGATGAGCGAGCGATGCTTCGACGACGGCAGAAAAGGCAAGATCGAGGTTGCGGTTGGCGATCTCGGGCAGGCCGAACTTGTCGGCGATGACCTCACCCTGCTCAGTGGTCTTCATTGCCCCGCGAATCGCGCCGGCGGGCTGGGACAGAATCGCTGCGTGGGTCGGGCCGCCGCCACGGCCGACGGTGCCCCCACGACCGTGGAAGACCGTGATCTCGATCCCGCTTTCGTCGGCGACGTCGGAGATCGTGCGCAGAGCCTTGTGAATCTCCCACTGTGACGTCGTGATGCCGCCGTCCTTGTTGGAATCGGAATAGCCCACCATCACTTCTTGCACATTGCCGCGCAGTTCGATGAGCGCGCGATACGACGGGATGGCGAACAGCTCGCGCAACACGGGCCCGATCGCCTGCAGATCGCTGATCGTCTCGAACAGGGGCACGAAACCGAGTCGGGCGATACCGGCGGAGAGATCGATCAAGCCGACATCGCGGGCGAGAACCGCCGGGGCGAGGATGTCGTCGACGCCTTGGGTCATCGAGATGATGTAGCTCTCGATGATGTCGTCGCCGTGCTCGTCCATGCGATCGCGCAGGACCTGGAAAAGCGCCCGGGTCTCGTCGGCCTCTCCCGTCTGTGGTGCGGCGAGCGGCCGGGGCGAGCCGAGTTCGTCGGCGAGCAGCGCCGCCCGGGCCGGCTTGTTGAGTCGGGCGTAGTCCGTGCCGACCGCCTCGAGGAGCGCGGAGAGTGTGGCGTGATGTGTCGAGGCGTGCTGACGGATGTCGAGCGTCGCGAGATGGAAGCCGACGAGACCGACGAGGCGTCTCACCCGAGCGAGACGCCCGTTGGCGATCAGCGAGCCACCGGCGGCTTCCAGCGAACGGGCGAGCACGTCGAGATCCTCGGCCAGTTCGGAAGGGCGGCTGTAGGCCCGAGGCCCGGGCGGGGTCTCTGTGGCCTCCAGCAGACGCTGGTGCATGACGGCGAGACGTTGCCGGTAGGGCTCGCCGGCACTCAACGCTCGGAACCGGGCCCGAACCTTCGGGAAGTTCTCGTCGTCGGCTTTGAGTTGGGCCTGCAGCTCGGGCGAGATCGTGCGAATCGCACTGGCGATGCTGAGCTCGGCCGACAGCTCCTCGATCTCGCCGACCAGCAGCCGCAGCGCCCGGGCCCGTTGGAAGTCGAGTACTTCGCAGGTGGTCTGGGGTCTCACGTTGGGGTTGCCGTCGCGGTCACCGCCGACCCACGACCCGAAGCGCACCGGCTGGGCCGCAGCATCGAGCTGG
>CAJWHS010000034.1 GCA_913041415.1 uncultured Acidimicrobiaceae bacterium
CACGGCCACCTCGACCTCGCCGCCTACGAGAGCTTCCTCTCGGGTGAGATGGTCGACTACGACCTGAGCGACGACGCGATCGCCGAGGCGATGGCGCAGGTGCCGGTCATCGACGCTTAGGTCCCCGGGCTGGGATCAGTCGAGTCGATCCACGCCCGCAGCTCGTCGTAGGAGTCGAACGCCGGCAGGTCGGGGTTCTCGTCGATGACGTTCTGTGGGGCGTGGAACAACGCCCCGGCGTTGGCGGCTCGGATCATCGAGAGGTCGTTGTAGGAGTCACCGGCGGCGACCACCTGGTAGTTCAGCGAGCGGAACGCCTCGACCGACCGGCGCTTGTGATCGTCGATGCGGAGCACATAGTCGACGATGCGATCGTCCTTCACCCGCAGCTGGTGACACAGGATCGTGGGGCAGCCGAGCTGCTTCATCAGCGGCGAGGCGAACTGCTGGAACGTGTCGCTCAGCAAGATGACCTGGTACTGGTCGCGAAGGCTCTGGAGGAACTCGTGGGCGCCGTCGAGCGGGCCCATCTCGGCGAGCACGTCCCGCAGGTCACCCATCGTGACACCCTCCCGCTCGAGAATCTCGAGCCGGTAGTTCATCAACGTGTCGTAGTTGGGTTCGTCCCGTGTCGTGCGCGTGAGTTCGTCGATACCCGTCCGCTCGGCGAGGTTGACCCACACCTCGGGAATGAGCACGCCCTCGACATCGAGGGTCACCATCTTCTGCGGACGCATGGGCGGTGATGGTAGCTGTGGGGGCATGAAGTCCCCCGGAACATGGTCGCGATCCGGCATCAGCGCCGAGGCGCGGGCCTGGCTGGCCTCAAACCCGCCGACGGATCAGGCCCCGATCAATCTCGACAACGCTGCGAAGGTCCGGGCCACCATCCGCTCGGGCTGGGAGCCGTCGATGGCGGCGGCCCGTGCCGAGTTCGCGCCGAACGAGCAAGAGATCGAGGTCGGCGGTGTGCCGTGTCTCGAGGTCACTGGCGATACGCCAACCGGCACGGTCGTCTACTTCTTCGGTGGCGGACACACGGTCGGCTCACCCGAGGAGGACATCGTCATCACGGCACCGATGGCGGTCGACGGTGGCGCACGGGTGATCGCCGTGCGGTATCCGTTGGCGCCGGAACATCCGTACCCCGCTGCGGTCGACACTGCCGAGGCGGCATATCGAGGCGTCCTCGACGAGATCGGTGACGGCCCCGTGGTGATCGCGGGAGAGTCTGCGGGCGGCAATCTCGCCCTCGCACTCATGCAACGGATCCGGGACACCGGACTCCGCGTTCCCGATGCGCTTGCGCTGCTGTCGCCATGGGGCGACCTTGCATTCGGCGGCGACAGTCACGAAACGAACCGCGACCCGACCCTCGTGCTCGACAACGACGAACTGCGCGTGATGGCCGACCTCTACCGTGGCGATGCCGCGGTCGACGATCCCCTTGTCTCGCCGGTGCACGCCGACTTCACCGGCTTGCCACCCACCTTCATCACGACGGGAACTCGGGATCTCCTGCTCTCGGACGGCGTCCGGATCTCGGCCGGGATGCGGAGCGACGGCGTCGACGTGACCCTCCGGATCTGGGAGGGCATGTGGCACGTCTTCGAGTTCTATCGCGAGCTCCCCGAGGCCCGGGCATCGATGACCGAGGTCTGCGAGTGGATCCGTTCCCGATTGAACTGAGCCGGCCCACCCGACCGCTCATCGGCTACCGGTGGGGATGACCTCGTAGCCCGGCTCCTCAGGTTCGAGGTCGACCATCTCCGTCGGGAAGCCGGGGGCGAGGATATCGAGTCCGGTGGCTTCCTCGAGCCGCTTGATGATGTTGGGCGACCACTCACGAGGGCCGAAACGCTCCATGCCGTCCTGGAAGATCTGAATCATCAGAGGATTCATCTCGAGTGGCACATCGTGACGGTCTGCGATCGCCTGGAACAGCGAGATGTCCTTCACGACGAGGCCCATGGTGAAGTTGATGTCGCGGCTGCCGTTGAGGATCACCTGACTCTCGGTCTCGTGGACGAACGAGTTGCCCGATGAGATCGCGATCGCCTCGTAGGTGGTGTTGAGGTCCATCCCCGCTGCCTTGGCGGTGACGAGTGCCTCGGCGCACGTGATCAGGTTGGCGGTAGCGAGATAGTTGGTCAGCACCTTGAGCACCGACGCCGAGCCGAGTTCGCCGGTGTGGAGCACTCGACGGCCGAGGGTGGTGAGTACCGGCAGCATCCGTTCGAAGACGTCTCGGTCACAGCCGGCGAAGATGGCGATGTTGCCGGTGGCGGCACGATGACAGCCACCGCTCACCGGACAGTCGACAGGTGACGCACCGGTTTCGATCACCTTGGCGCCGAGACGCTTCACCTCGGCCTCATCGGTGGTGGACATCTCGGCCCAGATCTTCCCCGAGCCGAATCCGGCGAGCAGCCCGTCCTCGGCCTCCATGACCGCCGCCGACGCGGCGGGCGACGGCAGACACGTGATGACGAGATCGCACTGCTCAGCCATTTCCCTGGGCGACTCGGCGAACCTCGCGCCGGCGTCGACGAAGGGCTGCGCGATCTCCCGATCGAGGTCTCTGACCATCAGGTCGTAGCCGTTGCGCAGCAACGAACCGGCGAGCTTGCCGCCCACATTGCCGAGACCGATGAAACCGACCTTCATGGCCGTCCCCCTGTCGTTGGTGCCCTCGTTGGCTGCGGCATCGTAAGACCCACCGCTCCGCTGTGTCGACCATGCTCTTCACCCGAGGGCCGTTCGTCTCTGGCGACCACCAGACCGGTCTGGGTTCCGACGATCGCGAGGTCGAGATCCTCTGCTCGTAGGTCAGTGACACCGAGGCGCACTACGGTGCGCGTCATGGAGTTCGAGACCATTACGTACGACGTCCAGGATCGTGTCGGACGACTACACTTTGACCGCCCCGAGGGCGCAAACGCCGTCAGCCCAACCTTCGCCCGTGAGCTGCGCAAGGCAATGCTGCACATCCACTACGACGACAGCGTCAAGTCCGTGGCTGTCACCGCCGAGGGCAAGGTCTTCTGCGCCGGTGGCGATCTGAAACTTTTCCACGCCTGGGGCGACCAGATGGCCCGCAACGCCCACGACATGCTGATCGACTTCCACGCCGCGATCCACATGATGAACCACACCCCGAAGCCGTTCGTCGCCGGCGTGCGCGGCGCCGCAGGCGGTGCGGGCATGAGTCTCATGAGCGCCTTCGACCTCGTGGTCTCGGGCGAGAGCGCCAAGTACACGATGGCCTACACCCGAGCGGGCGTGACCCCCGACGGCACGTCGTCGTATTTCGTCACCCGGCACATCGGGCTGCGCCGCATGCTCGACCTGACCCTCACCAACCGGGTCCTCTCCGCCGAGGAGGCTGAGAGTTGGGGGCTGGTCAACCGGGTTGTCGCCGACGACGATGTGGACACCGCCACCGTCGAGCTGGCCACGACCCTCGCGCAGGGCGCCACGTCGGCGCTCGGGGAAGCCAAGCGGGTGGTCTACAACGGCATCGACGCCACCCTCGAGACCGCCAGCGAGTTTGAGGCGGCGATGATTACCAAGGCGATGGCGAGCGCCGACGGCCTCGAAGGGGTCGCCGCCTTCGTCGAGAAACGGGCCCCTGAGTTCGAGTGACCAGATGGGTCGAACGGTGATCGGCCGAAGCCCGGTCGTCGCCGTTTGCGACTGACTATTCGATGAGGGTGTTGCCCCAGATCTGCCAGGCCAGGAGGCTCTTGGCGATCAGGCTGAGCCAGATGTAGACGGCCTCACCGTGGGCGTAATCGGCCCAACGCCCCTTGCCGCGGTACTGCAGCCACTGGTTCAGGGCGAAGCAGTTGAAGGCGAGGAAGATCGACACGAGGATGCCGTAGACGAATCCGGGCGGGCCGTCGTCGGCGACGGCGACACTGATCCACACGGAGGCGGTGACCGCCTTCCAGGGCGCAATACCTGCGATGCAGCCAAACCAGAACGGCGACCAGTATGCCGGGCGACCCGGTTGGTTGACCGTCTCCATCAGCCAGCCGAACAAGATCATGGCGATGTTCGCCCCGGCGATCGCGAGCAGCGCGCCGGCGTCGTAGATGCCGACCACCGAGGCGATCAACACGATCATGAGCGTCGACGACGCTGCGTACTCGATCCAGCGGATCCGGTTGCGTCCGGCCCGCAGCTCGCTCGCATAAAAAGAAAACCCGAGCGTTGCGACGTAGAGGTGAGCGACGGCGGAGAGGAGCAAGAAGCCGGCGGTACCGACGGCGAGTGGATACGAGAACGCCTCGACCACTTCACCGTCGGCGAGTGGGGTTCCTGGCGGCCCGTTTGTGGCAAAGGAGGTGACCGGGAGTGAGAAGTCGTTGCTGACGAGCAGCATGAACCCACCCGAGACCAGATGGAGCACACCCATCACGAGGTTGAACCGTCGCAGGCGATCGATGCGGTCGTCGGAAACCACAGGCGTGTCGAGGGGCACGGCAATGCTGGCCATGCCCGGATCTACGGTCGGCAGCGCGCGACCGGATGCGTCCCACCCGCTCGGCGCATCGATCGTGGCAGGATCAAGCCATGAGCGACGCCCCCACCCGCCTCCGGCGAGAACCCCCGCCGCTCCGCCGTCTCGCCGTGCTTCACACCGAGCCACGATCGGTGCGGATGATGCGGGTCGTGGTCGGAGGGGTCGAACTCGAGGGGCTCGAACTGCCCGAACCGGCGGCGAGCGTGCGATTGCTCGTCCCCTGGCCGAGCGAAACCTTCGAGCTGCCGACGTGGAACGGCAACGAATACCTCCTCAGCGATGGCCGCCGTCCTTCGCTCCGAACCTTCACCCCGGTGCGACTCGACGGCCGCGAACTCACCATCGACATCGTTCGGCATCCAGGCGGAGCGATCGCCGACTGGTCCGAAACGGCGTCGCCCGGCGATCCGTGTGCGATCTCGGGGCCCGGCCGCGGTGAGGCCATCGACGAATCAGCAGACCGCTACGTGTTGCTCGGCGACGAGACCGCCATCCCGGCGATCGAGCAGCTACTCAGGGTCATCCCGGCATCGATGGAGGTCGACGTCCATCTCGAGATCGAGCATCCCGACGCTCGCCTGGCGTTGCCCGACCACCCGTCCGCGACCGTGATGTGGCATCACGCCGTCGATACCGAACCACCCGGCACCTCGTTGCGCCGAGCGATTGCGGGCACCACCGTCCCGGGCGGTACTCGGGTTTGGGCGGCCGGCGAGGCCGCATCGATGCAGGCGATCCGCAAGCACTTTTTCGACGAGCGAGCCACTCCGCGTTCGCACACGACGATCCGTGGCTACTGGAAGGTGCCTCGTTCCTGAGCGACCGCGGCGACCGTCGAGACGAATGCGGGTCGGCCTGCGATGCCGCCGTAGGCTTCTCGAGATGAGCGTCTCCCCCGAGCACCTCGACGTCGTCGTCGTCGGCGCCGGCATCTCCGGCATTTCTGCGGCCTACCACCTGCAGACCATGTGCCCCGACCGCGAATTCGCGATCCTCGAGGGTCGGTCGGCACTCGGCGGCACCTGGGACCTTTTCCGCTATCCCGGAGTCCGCTCCGACAGCGATATGCACACGCTGGGCTTCAAATTCAAGCCGTGGAGCAACCCGAAGGCGATCGCCGACGGCCCTTCGATCCTCGACTACCTGAACGAAACGGTCGACGATTTCGAGATCCGGGAGAAGATCCGCTTCGACCATCGCATCTCGAAGGCGAGTTGGTCATGGACCGATCGGCGATGGACGCTCACGGTCGATCACGGTGACGAGACATTCGAGATCACGGCCAACTTCGTGTTCATGTGCACCGGGTATTACTCGTACCGCGGAGGCTTCACCCCCGAGTTCGCCGGCGCCGCCGCGTTCGGCGGCCAGATCATCCACCCCCAGGAATGGCCCGAAGATCTCGACTACGCTGGCAAGCGGGTTGCGGTCATCGGGTCGGGCGCCACGGCGGTGACCCTCGTTCCGGCCATGACCGACCGGGCCGAGCACGTGACGATGGTGCAGCGCACACCGACCTGGGTCGTGTCTGCACCGTCGCAGGACCCGATCGCGAACGCGCTCCGGAAGGTGCTACCCAATGGCCTGGCGTTCGAACTCACCCGCCAGAAGAATCGGCGCTTCGGCGAGTACGTGTATCGCCAGACCCGCATCAACCCCGACCGAATCCGTCGACGGCTGCTGAGCGAGCTCGCCAAGCACCTGCCGAAGGAACAGATCGACGCCCACTTCACCCCGTCCTACAACCCGTGGGACCAACGGGTCTGCCTCGTGCCCGACGCCGACCTGTTCGAGGCGATCAAGGCCGGCAAGGCCGACGTCGTTACCGACACCATCGAGCGTTTCACCGAGACGGGAATCCAACTCGATTCGGGCACGCATGTCGACGCCGACATCATCGTCACCGCCACGGGGCTCAACCTGGTGACGATCGGCGAGATGGACCTCGACATCGATGGCAAGAAGATCGACTTCTCGGAGCTTTGGACCTACAAGGGCCTCGGTTATTCCGAGATCCCCAACCTGATCTCCGTCTTCGGGTACGTCAACGCGTCGTGGACCCTGCGGGCCGACCTGATCGTCGAGTACGGCTGCCGCCTGCTCAACCACATGCGCAACTCCGGCACCGACACCGCCACTCCGCGTCTCCGCCCATGCGATCTCGACATGCCACGTCGCCCCTTCATCGACGACTTCCCGGCCGGCTACATGCAAAGAATGATGCCGATGCTGCCCAAACAGGGCGATCGGGCCCCCTGGCTCAACACCCAGTCGGTGAGCGAGGACATAAAGCTCATCGGCAAGGAACCCGTCGACGACGGCGTCATGGTTTTCGGTTAGCCGAGCACCCGATCGAACATCTCGGTGGTGGCGTTCCAGCCGACCGTCGCCGCTTCCTCGTGATACGTCGGCGAGACCGGCCAGGTGTAGCCGTGGTCCGCGCCCTCGAAGATTCGCAGCGTGATGTTGTCCAGCCCCTCGATGGCGTTGAGGTATCGCTGGTGCATCTCGATCGACTGGACCTTGTCGGCGGTGCCGATACCGATCCAGAGTTCTCCGATCGCGTCGACGGTGAGGTGGGGCGACGCTTCGGTGTCATCGGTGAGGAACGACGGGTGCCACATCGCACCGGTCGGGAACCGGTCCGGCAGTTCCTGCATGGCCTTGTGTACATATCGGGCGCCGAGACAGAACCCCATGGTCGCCATCGGTCCGTCGGTCCACCCGAGCGCATCGAGTGCCGCGTCGCGATCCATCTGCACCTGACCGTCGTCGAGGGTGCCGAGCATTTCCATGATCTTCAGCCGGTTGGCCTGATTCGCCTCGGCGTCGTCGACAGGGTCGAAGCCGATCATGCGGCCGTGGCGATGCCACAGGTCGGGGATCACCGCCTCATAGCCGGCCTCGGCCAGCCTGGCGGCGAACTGCTTCAGCGACGGGCGAATGCCCGGCGCGTCCATGAAGATCAGCACCCGCGTTGGGCTGCCGCCTTCCGGGGACGCGTGCACGATGGCCATCGGGCCGTCCGCTGTCTCGGTGTCGATGATCTGCTCGGTGATCGTCATGGGACCTCCCTCGATGATGGGACCGTACTTGCCGTTGTGAGGTCGGTGCCGTTGCAGCCGTTCACCTTGGCTCGGTCAGGTCGAGGCCGTCGGTGGAACCGATCAGGTCGACCCGCACCATCGGGCCGTGCTCAACGAGGGCCTCGAGAGAGCCGGTCTGGCGGCGATACCACCCGGTGACATCGGCGCTGAACACGCGCCGTCGCTCGTCGGGATCGGTAACGATCATGGCTCGGGCATCGAGGGTTTCGTCGATCGACTCCTTGAATACGAAGCGGAAATCGGGATGGGCTTTAAGGTTCGCGATCCAGTCACGAGGTGCATACTCACGCTCGCCCTCACCTGCCCCGGGCGTGCCGCAGAGGTATATCCGGCCGTCGACGACGACGAACCAGATCTCGGTGGTGCGCCACTCGCCGCTTCGCGCACCGAGCGTGACGATGTCGATCGTCATGTCGCGCAGAAGGGCGGTGCGAACGGCAGCCAGTCGGTCGGGCGTCATGGCGCGGAGCGTAACCCCGGCGAGCAGGTCTGGAAGAGCCATCCATGACGCGATTACACTGTAAGTTTGAGCTGAGGAGCACCTCCGATGACCGACATGGCCGAAGAGACACGTCAGATGTTCAACCCCGACGTGGTCACCCCCGAGATGGAAATGGCGGAGAAGGGCCGCAACGCCCCCGGCGCCTACGACGTGCCCATCGAGGAGGTCAACCCACTCAACGCCCACCTCTTCCTCGAGGATCGCTGGCAGGAACACTTCGCTCGCCTGCGCGCCGAGGATCCGGTCCATTTCAACGAACTCGAGACCTCGGGTCGTTACTGGTCGATCACCAAGTACGACGATGTCCGCGCTGTCGACGGCGACTGGGAGACCTACTCCTCCGCCAGCGGCATCACCCTCGGGCTGTCGGTCGAGAAGATGCAGGAAGAAGCGCTTCCCCAGCAGCTCACCCCGTTCATCGCAATGGATCCGCCGACCCACACCGAGCAGCGCAAGACGGTGCGCGGCGTGTCGGCACCGAGCAACCTTCGCAACATCGAGCCGATGATCCGCGAGCGCACCGCCGCCCTCCTCGACTCGCTCCCTGATGACGAGGCGTTCGACTGGGTCGACACGGTCTCGATTGAGCTCACGACCCTCATGCTTGCCACCCTCTTCGACTTCCCGATGGAGGATCGCCGCAAGCTCACCCGCTGGTCCGACATCGTGTTTGCCATCCCCGGTCCGGGTGGCGTCGTCGAAACCCAGCAGCAAAAGATCGACGAGCTGTTTGAGTGTGTCGCCTATTTCGAGACGCTCTGGGACGAGCGTCGTGGCCAGGCCGGCTTTGATCTTGTCACCATGCTCGCCAACGGCGAGCACACCAAGGACATGTCGGCCTTCGAGCACCTCGGCAACCTGCTGTTGCTGATCGTCGGCGGCAACGACACCACCCGCAACACGATGACCGGCAGCGTTTACGGCCTCCACAAGTTCCCCGAGAATTTCGGGAAGCTGAAGGCCGATCCGTCGCTGATCGAGAAGTTCGTCCCCGAGGTCATCCGCTGGCAGACGCCGCTGGCCTATATGCGCCGCACGGCGACCAAGGACACCGTCCTGAACGGCAAGGAGATCAAGAAGGACGACCAGCTCCTCATGTGGTACATCTCCGCGAACATGGACGAAGACGTCTTCGACAACCCCGAAGTCCTCGACATCGACCGGGAGAACGCCGACCGCCAGTTGTCCTTCGGCTACGGCATTCATTTCTGCATGGGTAGCCGCGTCGCCGAACTTCAGCTCCGAGTGTTCTGGGAAGAGATGCTCAAGCGGTTTGAGACCATCGAGGTTCTGGCTGAGCCCGAGCGCGTCTTCTCGTCGTTCGTCCACGGCTACGCGAGCATGCCGGTGAAGGTGACTCGCCACTGAGCGAGTCCACGGCCACCGACCCCCCATCGATCCACGGCGTCGATTCGGCGCGCTCGTGGGTCGTCGTGGCATCCGCCTTCCTGGCGATGTTCACGGTGTTCGGGGTGGCGTACAGCTTCGGTGAGTTCTTTGGCCCGATGGCCGACGAGTTCGGCACCGACCGGTCGGCAACGGCGCTGTTCTTCGCTCTGACAACCTTCGCCTACTTCGCGCTCGGGATCGTGACCGGGCGGATCGCCGATCGCCACGGCCCTCGCCGAGTTGTCGCTTTTGGCGCAACAGCGATGACCATCGGCCTCTTCCTCACTGCGGAGGTCGAGTCGATCCAGGTCGGCTACCTCACGTACGGCCTCGGCGTGGGGTTCGGCGTAGCGTGCTGCTACGTGCCGATGGTCGCCACGGTCGGCGGCTGGTTCGAGGCGAGGCGAACGCTCGCGCTGGGCCTTGCCGTGGCCGGCATCGGCACCGGAACCCTCGTCATGGTGCCACTGATCGAGTGGGTCATCGACAACCAGGGCTGGCGTGACGCCTATCGACTGCTTGCGATCGTGACCGCCGTGCTCCTGACCGTCGCTGCCATCGGGGCTCACCGTTCCCCTACCTCAGCGGCATCGCCAGTGCCGATCCGAGAGGCGATTCGTGGTCGCGTGGACTTCTGGATTCTCTACGTCTCGTCGATCCTGATCTCGATAACCCTATTCACCCCCTTTGTCTTCCTCGCCGACTACATCGACGCGGTCGGCGGCACCGGTTCGGCTGCAGTCTTGCTGGGGTTGGTCGGCATGAGTTCAATCGCAGGCCGACTCGGCTTTGGGGCGGTCGCCACCCGCATCGGCATCACCGGGCTGTATCAACTGTCGTTCCTCGTGCTCTCGCTCAGTGTGTTGCTGTGGATCGTCGCCGACACGAGCTACAGCCTGCTCATCCTCTTCGCTGTCGTCCTCGGGGTCGCATACGGCGGCTTCATCGCCCTGTCGCCCGCCGTGATCGCCGTGCGGTTCGGTGTCGTCGGGATGGGCGGCGTGCTCGGTGCGCTCTACACGGCCGCTGGCGTGGGCGGCCTCGTTGGGCCGCCGACAATCGGGGCGATCATCGACGCCTCGGGCCACACCGCTGCGCAGATCACCGCCCTCGTGAGCGGCCTGCTCGGCACAGCGCTGCTCTTCGCGATGCGTCCCCCGCCCGAGCCGGCCTGATCACCGGCCGTGTCGACTCCTCCGGAACCCGCGACATCGGTCCAATACAACTTCAATACAAGATACAATGGACCCCGTTTCCGGGGGTTCCCGACAACAGCAGCAGCAAAAGCGAGACCGACGTCATGAGCTTGCACGATGACTACCTGAACGAAATCGAGGGCCGGAAGGCGCACGGGCTCCACCCGATGCCGATCGACGACGCCGACCTGCTGACCGAGATCGTTGCGCACATGTCCGACGCCGACAGCGCCCATCGGACCGACTGCCTCGACTTCTTCATCTACAACGTGCTCCCCGGCACCACGAGTGCTGCTGGCCTCAAAGCCGTCGTGCTCAAGGACGTGATCACCGGTGCCGGTGCCATCGATGGCATCTCCGTCGAGTCCGCCTTCGAGCAGCTTTCGCATATGAAGGGCGGCCCGTCGATTGCGGTACTGCTCGACCTCCTGCTCGGCGACGACGAGGACTCGGCCCAAGCCGCCGCCGATGTGCTCACGACCCAGGTCTTCCTCTACGAAGCGGACATGGCCCGCCTGGCCGAAGCGCACCAGGCCGGCAAAGCGCTTGCCACCGAGGTGCTGCAGAGCTACGCAAACGCCGAGTTCTTCACCAAGCTGCCCGAAATCGATGAAGAGATCGAGCTCGTGACCTTCGTCGCCGGCGTCGGCGACATCTCCACCGACCTCCTCTCCCCCGGCGCCGATGCCCACTCACGTTCCGATCGGGAGTTGCACGGTCAGAGCATGTTCGAGCACAACAAGGAACAGCAGCAGGCGCTGCTCAACCTCCAGGCCGCCCACCCCGACAAGCGCGTTCTGCTCGTTGCGGAGAAGGGCACGATGGGCGTGGGTTCGTCGCGTATGTCCGGTGTGAACAACGTCGCCCTCTGGATCGGCAAGCAGGCTAGCGAGTACGTGCCGTTCATCAACTTCGCCCCGATCGTCGGCGGCACGAACGGCATTTCCCCGATCTTCCTTACCACCGTCGGCGTCACCGGCGGTATCGGCCTCGACCTCAAGAACTGGGTGAACCAGTTCGACGCCGACGGCGAGCTCATCGTCGACGACGAGGGCGAAGCGATCCTCGAACAGACCTACTCGGTCGATACCGGTTCGGTCTTCACGATCAACACCCGCACCCGGAAACTGATCGACGCCGGCGGCAACGAGGTCATGGACATCTCGTCGGCGTTCACCCCGCAGAAGGTCGAGTTCATGAAGGCCGGCGGTTCCTACGCCGTCGTCTTTGGCAAGAAGCTGCAGACCTTCGCCGCCAACACCCTCGGCATCGACACCCCAGCGGTGTTCGCCCCGTCCGACGAGGTCTCCCACGAGGGCCAAGGACTCACCGCTGTCGAGAAGATCTTCAACCGCAATGCCGTCGGCGCATCCGGCGCCACGCTCCATGCCGGGTCGTACACCCGAGTCGAGGTCAACATCGTTGGCTCGCAGGACACCACCGGCCTGATGACCTCCCAGGAACTCGAAATGATGGCGTCGACGGTCATTTCGCCGATCGTCGACGCCGGCTACCAGTCGGGCTGCCACACGGCCTCGGTGTGGGACACCAAGGCGCAGGAGAACATCCCGCGCCTGATGAAATTCATGAACGACTTCGGGCTGATCACCGCCCGCGATCCGGCGCACAACTACGCCCCGATGACCGACGTGATCCACAAAGTCCTCAACGACATCACCGTCGACGACTGGGCGATCATCATCGGTGGCGATTCCCATACTCGGATGTCGAAGGGTGTGGCGTTCGGCGCCGACTCCGGCACGGTCGCCCTCGCCCTCGCCACCGGCGAGGCCTCGATGCCGATCCCCGAATCGGTCAAGGTCACCTTCAAAGGCGACATGCCCGCCCACATGGACTTTCGCGATGTCGTGCACGCCACCCAGACACAGATGCTCGATGAGTTCAACGGCGAGAACGTCTTCCAGGGCCGGGTCATCGAGGTTCACATCGGCACGCTCGCCTCCGACCAGGCATTCACGTTCACCGACTGGACCGCCGAGATGAAGGCCAAGGCCTCGATCAACATCTCCGACAGCGAGACCCTCGTCGAGTCGCTCGTGATCGCCCGCGACCGCATCCAGGTGATGATCGACAAGGGCATGGACAACGCCAACGCCGTGCTCCAGGGCCTCGTCGATCGCGCCAACGCCCGCATCGCCGGGATCGAGAGCGGTGAACGCCCGCCGCTGGCTCCCGACGCCGACGCGAAGTACTACGCCGAGTTCACCGTCGACCTCGATGAGATCGACGAACCGATGATCGCCGATCCCGACGTGAACAACGACGACCCGTCGAAGCGCTACACCCACGACACCATTCGTGAGCTGTCGCACTACGGCGGAACCAAAAAGGTCGACCTTGGTTTCGTCGGCTCGTGCATGGTGCACAAGGGCGACATGAAGATCCTGGCCCAGATGCTGCGCAACCTCGAAGCACAACACGGCGAGGTGGAGTTCCAGGCGCCGCTCGTGGTCGCACCGCCGACGTACAACATCGTCGACGAACTGAAGGCCGAGGGTGACTGGGAGCTGCTCAGCCGCTACGCCGGATTCGAGTTTGACGACACCGACCCGAAAAGCGTCGCTCGCACTGGCTACGAGAACATCCTCTATCTCGAGCGTCCGGGCTGCAATCTCTGCATGGGCAACCAGGAGAAGGCCGAGCCGGGCGACACGGTGATGGCCACCTCCACCCGCCTCTTCCAGGGTCGTGTCGTGCGTGACTCCCATGAGAAGAAGGGCGAGTCGCTGCTCGCCTCGACCCCGGTCGTGGTGCTGTCGTCGGTGCTGGGGCGCACACCCACCATCGAGGAGTACAAGGCCGCCGTCGACGGCATCGACCTGACCCGCTTCGAGCCGCCGACCGAAGAGTTGACCGCCACGCCGGTCAGCGTCGGCCGCTGATCGACAGGTACACCGGGTTCGACCAGTGCACGGCCTGACCCGCAACGACGATGACTTCGACCGCTGGTTGGCGGGGCGTGGGATCAAGAACGGCCTTACGAGCCGCCGCCCATTCCGAACCTTGATGGCAGAGCTCGGTGACACCGAGGTGGTCGTCGAGGCAGCCAAGGGCAAGATCGGCAACGGGCTCGGCTACATCGTGATGACAGAGACCCGAGTCATCCTTGTCGGCCAAGCTGTCCGGGCGCTCGTATCCGAGTCGACGGTGGAGAGCTTCGACCTTGACTTGATCAGCGCCGTGGTGCTCGACGAGGGCACGTTCCAGTCGACCCTAACGCTCACGACCAGCTCCGGCGAGGTCACCGTCGACAACATGATCTCGGGCGCAGCTCGCATGGCCGCCACGCTCAGACATGCAACCGCCGCCGAGACGAACGACATCCGAGTCGATGTCGACCCTGAGGCTGAGAAACGCTGCCCGTACTGCGCCGAGGTGATCAAGGCGGCAGCGGTCAAGTGCCGCTTTTGCGGCGAGTTCCTCTGACCGACCGCGCCGGTCCGCGTCCGTCGGCCTTCGTCGAGCTCGGCTTGCTAAGGCCCACAGCGTTGAGTGGCTCGGTCAGACGACCGCAAGCCTGTGCTGGATCGTGAGTGTTGTTGTCTACGGCATTTCGTCGAGTGGCGACTGGCTGCAACTCGCTGCCGCGAGTGCGTGGCTCGCCGCCAACCTCTCCACGCTGTTCTCTCAGAGCGACTGATTCCCAGACGTGAGGCAGCGGCGCTGAAGGAGGCCGCTGTCGAGTGGTGGGCCGTACTGGATTCGAACCAGTGACCTCTGCCGTGTGAAGGCAGCGCTCTAGCCAACTGAGCTAACGGCCCAAGAATCCGAAACGATATCGGGATCCCTCCATGGTTCCGATCTAGCCGGGCGCTTCCCCGCCGTAGTGCTTAAGTTCGATCGTGTTGCCATCCGGGTCACGGACGTACAGACCCCAGCCCTGCCCGCCAGCCCCCCAAATCCAGTCGGGCCCGGTCACCACGTCGAACTCACCAGACTCGGCAACCGCGTGCAGATCAACGTCGTTTGCAACTCGCATCGAGACATGGTCGACGTTCTGGCCGGACCGCTCCCCGGCAAAGAGATCAATCACGGTGGACTCGTCGATTCGCAGGGATGGGAACCCAACCTCCCCGGCCCGCCATTCCGCTTCGCGCTCGCTGACAAGGCCAAGCTTGCCGCAGTACCAGGCCAACGATCGCTCGACGTCGTCGACCAGGAACACGACATGGTCGTGGCCCACGACACGGACGTCGGCGCTCATGGACCGAATGGGGCGACCGGGTCGAAGCCGAGAAGATCCTCGACCCACGCCGTGAGTTCAAGGGCTCGGATGTCGTCCAGTTGATGCCCAACGATCTGTATACCGACTGGCATTCCGTCGGCCGCAAAGCCAGCGTTGGTCGTCCCCGCTGGCCGGCGCGTGACATTTAGCGGATAGGTGTTGCCGACCCAACCGTCGCTCTCCTGACCGTTCACCAGCCCGCCTCGCTCACTGAGCGGCGTCTGCCCGACCGTGGTGGGGCTGAGCAGACAGTCGAAGCCCTCCATCGCCTCGGCCAAGGCAATCGATGAGTGCTGCGCTGCTTTGCGAGCATCCTCGATCGACTCAGGAGTGAGGAGGCCATCGGCCATGGTCAGGATCTCCTGCAGCCGACGTGTGACCCCGGCGAACGCTGCTCCGTCGATGACGTCTCGATACCCCGGCACCATGCCGCCGTAGAACAGCAACAAGAAGGCCGAGAACACTTCCGGCACAATGGGCGCCGCCTCCACCACCTCAACGCCAGCCGACCGAATTCGATCAACTGCCTCGGTCGTGACCGCCAAGACCTCGGCATCGAGCTCAGAACCCTCGATCGATGGGCACCACAGCACACACGCTGGTGGCCGCGGATCGTCGCAGGCAGATCGGAACGACTCGCCAGGGTGCGGAAGCGAGCGAAGATCGTTGGGGTCGGGCCCGACAACCACATCGAGGGCGAGCGCGACATCTCGGATGCGACGGGCCATCGGGCCAACCGTCGAGAGGTCCGCTGCGCCATGAGGGCCTGGTCCGTGCGGGATGCGCCCCTGGGAGGGCTTGAACCCCGACATGCCGCAGACCGACGACGGGATACGGATCGAGCCGCCACCATCGGACCCGGTGCCGAGCGGAACCAAGCCGCCGGCCACCGCGGCGGACGTGCCCCCCGACGACCCGCCCGGTGAACGGCTGAGATCCCACGGACTCTTCGTAGCTCCGAACACCGGGTTGTAGGTGTCGCCGATCCACCCCGACTCCGGCGTGTTTGTCTTCCCAATCACGACACAGCCCGCAGCGCGCAAGCGAGCGACCTCGGTGGCATCTCGATCAAGAACTGCCGAGTCCTCGAGGTGCTTGGCCCCGCGGGTCGTGCGGAAGCCAGCGGCGTCCTCGAGGTCTTTCACACCGATCGGGATCCCGGCGAGGGGACCGATGTCCTCCCCCGCTGCGAGCCGCTCATCGATTGCATCCGCTTGACGCTGCGCCGCTTCTGCATCGATCGCGACGAAGGCTTTCAGTTCGGCGTTTCCGGCGTCGATCCGGTCAAGAGCAGCGTCGGTCAACGAACGAGCAGAGCGTTCCCCGGTCCGAACCGAAGCAGCCAGCGCTTCGACGGTGGTCGATCGAAAATCCGGGACATCAGCCATGCCCGGACCCTAGGCAATTCGAGCCGATATCGCGCAACGCTCGACGGGTCACTGTGCCGGGTACCAGGAAGTACCGTCGGGGTGATGCCGCTGATCGTGTGCCCCACCTGTGACGAAGACGAGAACCTCGACGGTCGCGACGTCGACGGAACTATCGAGATCACGTGCGGGACTTGTGGAACGGTCTGGGCACGCGACCTCACCCCTCAGTGCGACACGTGCGGGCGCACCGACCTGCGAGACGCACTGCAGGCGATCCTCGACAAGAGCCGGGGTACGCAACTCTCCATCCAGGGCATGAAGGTCGTATGGCTCTGTCCCGATTGTGATGCCGAGAAACTGCGGCGCTGGCTCGACAGCAATGTGCCGCTGCCGCCCGACAATCTCCCGGTCAATCCTCGCTAGGCGAGCAACCTGGCGACAAGGCGCTCGAGCGCCACCACCCGTGAACCCTTGACAAGGACGGCGGTCGCTGTGTCGAGTGCGCCGAGTGCTGTCTTCGCTTCCTCGATGTCGGCCACGTGGAAGGCACTGCTGCCGTACTCGGGCGCATCGACCGCAATCACCGAGATACCGTGCTCTGCGGCGAGCGCCGCCATGCGCTCGTGGTCGGTGCGGCTCGACTCGCCGAGTTCGGCCATGACACCGAGCACTGCAACCTTGCGGCTGGCTGGCACGGCGGCGAGCGCCTCGATCGCACCCGCAACCGACAGCGGATTGGCGTTGTAGGTGTCGTCGATGATTCGGGCACCGGACGGCGCGTTCTTCATCGCCATCCGCATCGGTGACCGGTCGGGTTCTTCTAGGCCAGCGGCAAGATGCTCGAGCGAGACGCCCAGTGGCAACGCTGCCGCAGCCGCAGCGAGCGCGTTCGGGATGAGATGGTCGCCCTGCACTCCCAACCGGACGTTGACGTCGCCCCAGGGCGACACCAACCGGAATGATGGGATCAGATCCTCGGTGATGGTGATCGATTCGGCCCGCACCTCGCCGGTATCGCCGAAGGTGACCGCTGTGGCTTCCGTGCGGTCGGCCATCGATGCGACGTAAGGGTTGTCGGCGTTCAGCACGGCGAAGCCCTCGACGGGAAGCGACTCCACGAGTTCGCCCTTGCCGAGAGCGACGGCCTCCACGCTGCCGAACTCGCTGGTGTGCGCCTTCCCGACGGTCGTGACGATGCCGACCGTCGGCCGAGCAGTCCGACAGAGGATGGCGATGTGCCCCACACCCCGGGCACCCATTTCGAGCACGACAGCGCGACTGTCGTCGCGAGCGCCAAGAAGGGTCAAGGGAACCCCAATCTCGTTGTTGAACGAGCGAAGGTTGGCGTGCGTGGTCCGGGAACGACGAAGGACGGACGCGAGAAGATCTTTCGTCGTCGTCTTCCCTACCGATCCGGTGATCCCGATGACGGCAGCGTCACCGAGCCGGTCACGTGCAGCGGCGCCAAGCGCAGTGAGGGCCTCGTCGGTCGACGCCACTTCGATCACGGCGGCGTCGCCGGCATCGACCGGTCGAGCGGCGAAGGTCGCAGCCGCACCGGCGCCGATCGCAGTCGGTACGAAATCATGACCATCGCGTTCGGCAACGAGAGGAACAAAGAGCCACGAACCGGAGGATGGGTCGATCTCGCGGGAGTCCTGAGTGACGCAATCGACGGCGACATTGCCACCGACGAGGCGGCCACCGACAGCCGATGCGATCTCGGCGGTGGTCCAACGCATGACGGGAGTGTGGCACGACTACGGTCGACCCTGTGGCCGCCCCCGATTCCGACACGCCCGCTCGCATCCGACTCATCGTTCTCTTCGGTGGTCGTTCCGCAGAACACGACGTGTCATGCGTGTCCGCCCGACATATCCTCGCCGCCGTCGACCCCGGCCGCTACGAGGTCGAGCCGATCGGGATCACCCGCGACGGCCGGTGGGTCCATGCGGAACAGGCACGGACGGCGCTCGCGGGCAGCGACGACGCGATGCCTGATCGTCTCGAAGCGGTCGGCCCCGAGGTCCAGCCGTTACCAACGCTCGCTAGTTCCGCCCCCACCGTCGTTCTGCCCGTTCTGCACGGACCGATGGGCGAGGACGGCACGGTGCAAGGCCTGCTCGAGCTCGCCGGGGTGCCCTACGTCGGCGCTGGTGTCCTCGCCTCGGCGCTCTGCATGGACAAAGTCGCCTGCAAGGACCATCTCGCCAGCCACGGACTCCCGCAGTGCGCATACCGATGGATCACAGTCGACGACGAAATCATTCGCCACCCCGACGGCGACCGGGTGCAACTCCTCGCCGAGGTCGATGCCGCGATCGACGAGCTTGGTCTTCCGATGTTCGTGAAGCCCGCCAACATGGGGTCATCGATCGGCATCTCGAGGGCCACTACCGCCGACGAGGTCGCGACAGCGATCGAATTGGCTGCAACCTATGACCGTGAAGTCATCCTCGAAGAAGAGGTCGTCGGCCGTGAGATCGAGATCGCCGTGCTCGGAAACGAGGACCCCGAGACGAGTGTCGCCGGCGAGATCGTGCCAGGCGCCGACTTCTACGACTTCGCCGACAAGTACGACGATGGCGCCGATCTCCTCATCCCGGCACCCTTGACCGACGACGAGCTGGCGGAGCTACAGCGCCTTGCGATCGGCGCCTACCGCGCCTGCAAGGTTGAGGGAATGGCCCGCGTCGATTTCTTTTTCGAGGACGGATCCCGCAACACCGCTCACTCCCGAGGCTGGCTGATCAACGAGATCAACACCATGCCGGGGTTCACTCCGATCTCGATGTACCCCAAGATGTGGCAAGCCAGCAGTCTCGAGTATGCGTCGTTGATCGATCGCCTTGTCGGGCTGGCGCTCCAACGCCACGCCCGCCAACTGCGACACAATCGCACCGACCACTAGCGGACTAGCGCTCGGCTGCCGCGGGGCAGCGCGCTCGCGGCCACTACGCACCGTGAGCGGACTAACCTTTTTTGGCACGCAGTGCAAACCATGGATTCGTGGTCGTGCTCGCCATTCACGAAGAAACAAAAAAGCCGCTAAACGACGGTTATGCCCTGACAATAGTTGACGATGAGAAAGGAGGAGCTCGGGTCATCATGCGACGACGTCACACGAACAAAAAGCTGCGACTCGGCTTCTTCGCTGCGTCGGCGGTCGCGTTCGCACTCTCCTTAATTGCCGTAGCCCCGACTGTAAGCTTGGCGGCGACGGAGCCGGCGAATGACGACACGCTCTCGCTCAACGGCTCGGGGCGCTACGCCGATCAACTTGCGCACGTCGTGCTCGAATACGGCTCGGATGTTGACCACAACCCGTACGCACTACTCGTCGAGTTCGAGCCCGACGCCAGCCCCGCCGACGTCGACGACCTCCTCGAATTCGCCCACGCAGCGCTCGTCAGACGCTTCGGCGAGAGCGGCATCTACCTGCTCGAGACACGAGCCGACCTCGACAAAACCCAGGAAACGCTCGAAGCGCATCCTGCAGTCCGTCAGGTTGCGCTCGACACCACCGTCCAAGTCTCCACGAGCAACGATCCCGAGGCAGGCTCGCTTTGGGGACTCTTCGACACTCACGGCATCAACGCAACCGCCGCCTGGGATCTCGCTGACACTAGTGCTCCCGTTGTCGTCGCAGTGATCGACAGCGGCGTCGACACCGACCACCCCGACCTTGTCGACAACATCTGGACAAACCCTGGTGAGATCGCCGGAAACGGTATCGACGATGACAACAACGGCTTCGTCGATGACAACAACGGCTGGGACTTCGTAGAAAACGATGCCACCCCGAACGACGAGAACGGGCATGGCACCCATGTCGCCGGAACCATCGCTGCCGTTCGCGACAACGGCATCGGTGTGGCCGGGGTCGCCGACAACGCCCGCATCATGGCCCTGCGCTTTCTCAATGCAGACGGATCTGGCTACACCTCCGCCGCCCTTGCTGCGCTCGAGTACGCCATCGATAACGGCGCACCGATCTCCAACAACTCCTGGGGCGGAGGCGGCTTCAACACGGTGCTCTCGTCGCTCATCGCCTCGAACGCCGACACCCATCTCTTCGTAGCTGCCGCCGGAAACTCCGGACTCGATATCGATTCCTCCCCGCAATATCCGGCGGCGTACAACGCAACGAACATCCTGAGTGTGGCGGCCCACAATTCGTCCGGCTCGCTGGCAGGCTTCAGCAACTACGGAACGGCTGCCGTAGATATCTCAGCACCGGGCGTCTCGATTCGTTCGACCTGGCCAGGCTCCGGATACAACTCGATCAGCGGCACGTCGATGGCTGCCCCGCACGCCGCAGGGGTCGCTGCGCTGCTCTTGGGAGCGGCCCCTGAACTGTCACCATCGGAGATGATCGACATCGTGCTGCAGGCCAGTCGACCGGACGCGGCCTTCGAGTCGGTTCGCTCCGGGTCGGCACTCGACGCAGAAAAGGCGCTCCAACTCACCGGCGACGGTCCCACCGTGACACTCAGCGGCCAACCCGCAGAGACGACCGTGATGGTCGGCACTCAGCTGTCACTGACAGCGGCCGCTACCACTTCCGAAGGAACTGACCTTTCCTCAACGGTCACCTGGAGCAACCAGTTGGGAGCCCTCCTGGGCACCGGGCCGTCGCTGACCACGACCCTAGACGAGGCCGGATCGGTGCTAGTCATCGCCCAGGCCACCAACGCCAACAACCGCCTCGGCCGTTCCCAACTGGCACTCAACGTTCTCGATCCGACCGTCGAACTCACCCGTCCGAGCGACGACGTAACCGCCGTCTCCGGCGACTCGCTCGCCGTCGAATGGACCTGGAACGGATCGCCCGACTCGACTGCTGTGCTCGCGCTCGCGCCACTTACCAACGTCAACCAGGACGTGAGCAACGGCGCCATCAGCGATCACTCAACCACGGTCGTGCCGATCGACATCGATGACGACACGACGGTGGACGATCTCACCGTCAGTCTTCGGGCAGACCACACCTACCTTCGAGACCTGACCGTTCGCCTCATCTCGCCATCCGGCACCGAGGTCGTCCTCGTCGAGCACCGCGGGAGTTACGGCAACGATTTCGGCACTGGCACCGACGACTGCACGGGATCGCCAACCCAGTTCACCGATAACGCCGAACGCTCGATCTCGTCGGGCATTGCGCCCTTCAGCGGATCGTGGCGCCCCGAACAAGCACTTTCCGCATTCGACGGTGAACCCGCACAGGGAACATGGGAGCTCCACGTTCGCGACGACGCCTCTGCGGACATCGGAGCCGTCCACTGTGTCGGGCTGACCCTGCTCGACGAAGCGGGTGCGGCGCCGCTCGTCACCGACATTGCGCTCGTCGACGAAGCCACCACAATCACCCACGATGCACTCCTCGATGCGGCGACGACACCCCTCAGCCGATTGGTGATGATAGGCGACGGCTTCACCACGGCCGCAGCGCCGGGAGAGATCGTCGTCACGGCGCCGCTTCTTCCCCCAGCGGCACCGATCGACATCGCCGCAGAAGCGGGCAATCAGTCCGTCACCGTCTCCTGGAGTCCTGCCTCGCCCGAGGCCAACCCTGCGACGTCGTTCACGGTAGCCACGGTCGGCGAAGGGCCGACCTGCACATGGACCACCGGGCCGTACGCCTGCGAGCTCAGTGGTCTCATCAACGGCACGCCCTACACGTTCACGGTCTCGGCGAGCAACGCAGCCGGAACCAGCAACGCCTCTGCCCTGTCGCCGGTAACTACACCGTTCGCCGTCTCCGTGGACGATCTCGCGCTCACCGACAACGGCGAACTCACGTGGACGACCTCCATCGACGGCGCCGAGATCACGGCCTACGAAGTCACGTACCAGCCGATCGTCTCAACCTCGGTAGACGACAACGACGGGCAGATCGTCGGTGGCTACTTCCCGGGAATCCACGCAACCCGTCACATCGCAAAGATCTCCGGATGTGGTGCGACCATCATCGCGCCTCAGTGGATCCTCACTGCTGCCCACTGCGCTCCGTCCCCTGGCGACGACGTCATCTACGGACTCGAGCACTGGTCCGACGCATACCAACTACCGGCCGAAGAGCAATCGGGTCACCTCACCGAGATCGACCTCGTTCATCTGCACCCTGCGTACAACTCCTGGACCGTCGAGAACGACATCGCCGTCGCTCGACTGGCGACGCCGGTCGATCTCGAAGCTGCGACCCCGATTGCCCTCCACGATCCGGCGACCGGCACCGGCCTTGCCGAGAATCAGGCCCTCACGGTCGCCGGCTGGGGAACGACCTCATCAGGTGGCGTGCCGAGTGCCCGCCTCAAGGCTGCGACCATCTTCGTCGACACTGGCTGCGGTCAGTACCCGACCAGCGAGATCATCGACAGTGCGATGTTCTGCGCAGCCGCACCGAACACCGACTCGTGCCAGGGCGATAGCGGTGGGCCGGTGGTGCTCGGCGACGACAACGGAACCTCCTCACTCGCAGGAGTCGTCAGCTGGGGCTACGGCTGCGCCCAGGCGGCATACCCCGGGGTGTACACCCGTGTGTCGAACTACACCGACTGGATCAAATCTCATACGGGTTCAGCGTGGAACTCGGTACGTATCGTCACGGACTCCATCACCCCTACGGTGACCTTGCCGGGGGTCGTGCCCGGCGTCTCGTACCTGATCGAAATCAGCGTCGAAACCTCGAGTGGCACTCGTGCCCTCTCGGGTGAACCGATCCAGGCCGCCGAACGGCCCAGCCCACCGCCGCCCCCCACCGCATTGAACGCCACCGTGGAGGGAACCGTCGCCACGGTTTCCTGGGCGCCACCAGAGGTCGACGGTGACGTCGCAATTGTCTCGTACACCGTCTCGACCAATCCCTCCACCACTGGTTGCACGACGGCGACAACGTCATGCACGCTCACCGGTCTCGCCGCCGCCACCAAGTACACCGTTTCGGTGCATGCGACCACGGCCGTTGGAGACGGGGAGGCCGCCCAGCTTTTGATCACCACTCCCCATAGCTTCACGGATGTCTCGACGGCTGGATGGCGGAACGAAGCGGTCTCCTGGATGCAGCAGTCCGGCATTACGAACGGGTGCAGTCCGACTGAGTTCTGTCCTGACGACGGGATGACGAGAGAGCAACAGATCACGTTTCTTTGGCGATACGCGGGTGAGCCCTCGTCGGGTCCAACGTCGCCGTTCGTCGACCTTCCTGCCAACCGCTACTTCACCGACGCAGTGACCTGGGCCTACAACACCGGTATCACTTCTGGAGTAAGCCCGACCCGATTCGGCACCGGACAAACCATCACTCGAGCGCAAGCGGTCACGTTTCTCTGGCGGTATGCCGGCCAACCTTCATCGAATGAGCCGAATCCCTTCGAAGATGTCGACCTGTCGCGCTACTTCGCCGAGGCAGTGCGCTGGGCATACGAGAACGGGGTGACGACCGGAACGGCGGCGACCACGTTCTCCCCTGATCAGCTGGTGACGCGAGTCCAGTTCGCCGCCTTCCTGTCCCGCCTTGACAGTCTCAGCTGAATACCGTCCATTGATCGACAGAAGGCTGATGCACAAACCGCCTAACGCAATCGACGAGTGATGATCCCGATTGCATCGCACGCCCTTCACCCCGTGGTGGCAATCCTCTTTTTTGATCGCTGACTCTGGTGGAAGAGTCAGAGGAACGGCTGTTGTTTCGTTGTAACCGGGCCACGCTTCGCAGGCTAAAAAACGCTCGTTGGGATGATTTTGTGCTTCACTCGTCTTGGCCTACTACTGTTTGGCTTGGTGATGCGGCCACCATCGATGCGATCAAATCGAACCAGAGGAAAACATGGATTCAACTATTGCGATTTTGAGCGAGGACCAATACGACCTCGTTTACAACGTCTTGTCATTCGGCGTGGCAGTGATGCTCGGTGCCTTCGTCTATTTCTTGACGCAGATGAGCTCCGTCAACAAGGAATACCGTCCCGCTGTTGCTGCGTCGGCAGTTGTCGTCGGTATCGCCGGCTATCACTACCTCCGAATCTGGCAAGACTTCGGAGAAGGCACGATGAACGAGGGCTACCGCTATGCGGACTGGCTCATCACCGTGCCCCTTCTCATCGTCGAGCTACTCATCGTGCTCGGTGTCTCCTCCGATCAGCGTAAGAAGCTCATGACGACGCTTATTCCTGCATCCGTCCTCATGCTCGGACTCGGCTACCCGGGTGAAATTGCAGACTCCAACGGTACGAAGTGGACCTTCTGGATCCTTGCGATTATTCCTTTCCTGTACATCCTTTACACGTTGTACGGCCAGCTCCAGGCGGCTGCCGCTCGCGAGACTCCCGCCGTCTCCGCTGCGATCAAGAACGCCACCATGGTGCTGCTGATCACCTGGCTCGTGTACCCGATCGCCTACCTGTTCCCCATCTTCGATGACACCTCCGGTGGACTCGAGACGCTGCGTCAGGTCGGCTACACCGTTGCTGACATCACCTCCAAGGGCCTGTACGGCCTTATGGTCCTCGGGATCGCAAAGGCTCGAAGCGGGAGCAGCAGCCCCGTCTAATCGACCGTTCTTCTCGAACACCGACTTCGGGTCGGAGGTCGCTGGCCCAGCCAGCGGTCTCCGGCCCGAAGTCGTTTTTTGGTCACTAGAAGCCGTCAAAAACATTTTCCGACATTTGTGTCCACCAGCGGCATCATGGGCATCAGGACGACCACAACCAACGACTTGGAGGACACCTTGAAGACCAAAACCCGTACCATCTGCTCGACCATCGCAGCGGCGCTCGCCATCTCGATGCTTGCAAGCGCCTGCGGCGATAGCAGCACGGACCAGACCGTCGTCGAGTCCAGCTCAGATTCGAGCACTGCGGTCGATGACACGACGAGTAGCGCCGGCCAGGCCGAAGAGACCGCATCGACAAGCGATTCCGACAACGCCGACCAGACCAGCGATAGTGGATCTCAGGCGACATCGGAGACCGAGGAGCAAGCGTCGAGCAGCGATGACGTCGACGCATCTCAGAGCGACTCTGCAGACAACGACTATGAGGCCGAAGAGGACATGGCCGAAGAGGACATGGCCGAAGAGGACATGGCCGAAGAGGACGACGAGGCCGCCAGTCAGCCGGAGGCGGCGGGCGAAGACTGCGATGAGGTCAAGGACCGCAACGAGTTGCGTCTCGACATTGAGGGCCCTGCAGCCGTGATCACCAACGATGTTGCCCGGCCCGGCGACGAGTGCGACTTCCACATGCTCTACATCGATGGCATGTCGCGGGGCGTTAACTCGAACGGGATCGTGCAGCTCTCAATCACCTGCGACAACCCCGACGACGTTGAAGTCGCCCTGTCCGGCCCTGGCGGTTTCGACTACCGACACGGCGCAGACAACGGCAGGCGCTATGAGTGTGGTGACACCTGGACCAAGAGCGTCAACTACCAGAGCGACCTCGTCTTCTTCACGGTGTACATCCGCCCCCTGCGAGAGTCCGGCGCTTCGTCCTACCAGGTCGTCGCACTACCCACTCCGACCTGATCCTTCTCGACCCCCGTCGTTTTCGATCGACTCGTTTGCTCGGCGACTCTGCCGACCGGGCCGATGTCGTGTCGCTACACCGGCTCGAGTGCAGCTCGGAGAAAGCGGATGAGTTCCTGGCGGCGGGCGACCGCACCACGGAGGGAGTCGGAGATCCCCATCGCCCGCTGAACTTCCAGCTCGGTCGCCACCCCGACCACGGTCGAGTAGAGCGACAGCAGAAGCATCTCGGGGTCGCTGGCCCGCATCCTTCCGGCGTCCATCTCACGCTGGAGAAAGTCACGGGCCCGATCAAAGATCGGGGCGGTGTGGGCGCTGAGCCGGTCGATCGACAGTGACCCCGGCCGGGTGACTTCCCGAATCAGGCCCAGCAGTTGGGGTCGACGAACGGCGAGGCGGAAGACCCGCTTGACGATCGCCTCGACCTGATCGAGGCCGCCGACGCCTCGAGCGGCTTGCTCTTCGAAGACCTTCACGAGGTCCGAGGCAGCGCGGTCGACGACCGCTTCGAAAATCGCCTGCTTCGACGGGAAGTAATACAGAATCGTCTGTTTCCGGATGCCGAGCTCGGTGGCCAGGGCGTCGAGTGAGGTGACGGCAAAGCCCTCGGTGCCGTAGGCGCGCAGCGCAGCGTCGAGGATGCGCTCTCGAGTCGACTCGGCCATGGCCTTACTCTGACACGATCCTCTACCAATTGGTAGAGAGGAGTGGTAGAACGGTGGACATGAGGTACATCGCGTGATCAGGGAGAACCTGTCCGGCAAGCGGATCGCCATCACCGGCTCGACCGGCTTTCTCGGCACTGCGCTCGTCGAACGCCTCCTGCGCTCGGTTCCCGATTGCGAACTCGTGCTGCTGGTGCGGCCAGGACGCCGCGGCGCCGAGCACCGGGTGAAGCGCGACATTCTCAAGAACGACGCCTTCGACCGACTCCGTGAGGCGTTCAAGGAGGACCCCGTCGCAGCCGGCGGTCTCGACGGCGAGACCTTCGACGAGATGTGTGACCGTCGGGTGGTTGCGGTGAAGGGTGACGTCGGCCAAGACGGCCTGGGCCTTGACGATGCCGGACTCGCCCTCTTCAGCACCGTCGACATCGCTGTGCACTCCGCCGCCACGGTGAGCTTCGATTCTGCACTTGACGACGCCGTACAGGTCAACCTCCTTGGCCCCAGCCGAGTTGCCGCCGCGCTCTGCGCCTGCGCGCCCGCATCGACCACCAGGATCACCGGCAGGCCGAGCAGGGCCGCGGTATCCGCCGTGGAGCCGGACGCTTTGCCGGCAGGCGTTCCCGATGATGCGCCGAGGGGGGGTAGCGCACCGTCAAACAGGCCCATGACCCCTTCGCCAATAACGATATCGGTATCCGACCCCGCCCGGCCAAACAGCGATGCGATCGTCTCAGAGCGCATCGCCCAGCTGTCGATGTTCAGACAAGGACGCCCGCTGGCGGCCGCATGAAACCCGGGGTCGATGTAATCCGGCCCGATCTTGAAAGACGAAACCGGCACACGTTCGCGCGCGAAATGGCGCAACAGGCCGAGAGTA
>CAJWHS010000035.1 GCA_913041415.1 uncultured Acidimicrobiaceae bacterium
GCCGGCCGGTCAGGGGATCGTCGGACGGGTTCTCGACGCGGGATCTCAGGGCTTTGGGGCAGGGCCCCGAAGGTTCAGGGCACTCGGGGGTACGTGAGTCCGGCGATTTCCTGCACGACCCGAACGACCTGATAGCTGTACCCGGCCTCGTTGTCGTACCAGACGTACAGGACGCAGCGATCGCGGTCGGCGATCGTCGCCTGACTGTCGACGATGCTCGTGCGATCGGCCCCGACCAGGTCGCTCGACACGAGTTCGGTCGATGTCGTGTAGTCGATCTGCTCACCCAGATCGACACTCATCGACGCATCGCGCAGTACCGTGTTGATGTCGGCAACCGTTACCTCGGTCTCGAGGGTGAGGTTGAGGATAGCGAGCGAGACGTTCGGCACCGGCACACGAATGGCATTGCCGGTGAGCTTCCCGGCGAGTTCGGGGAGCGCCTTCACCACGGCCGTTGCTGCGCCGGTCTCGGTGATCACCATGTTGAGCGGGGCAGAACGACCGCGACGCTCCTTCTTGTGAAAGTTGTCGGTGAGGTTCTGGTCGTTGGTGTAGGCGTGCACCGTCTCGACGTGCCCGCCAACGATGCCGAAGTGGTCGTTCATCACCTTGAGCGGCGGCACGATCGCGTTGGTCGTGCAGCTTGCGGCGGACAGCACGGTGTCGTCCTCGGTGAGGGTGTCGTGGTTGACGCCGTAGATAATGTTCTTCACTTCGCCCTTACCGGGGGCGGTGAGCACGGCGCGGGAGGCGCCGTTGGCCTGGAGGTGTCGGCTAAGACCGTCCATGTCTCGCCACGCCCCGGTGTTGTCGATGATGATCGCGTCCTTGATCCCGTAGGCGGTGTAGTCGATGTCCTCGGGCTGGGGCGCGTAGATCAGCTTGATCGGGTTGCCGTTGACGATGATCTGGTCGTTTTCCTCGTCGGCGATGACCGTGCCGGAGAACGGACCGTGGATCGAGTCGCGGCGGAGCAGGCTCGCCCGCTTCTCGACATCGTTGTCCTTTTGCGGGCGAAGGACGATCGCTCGGAGGCGAAGCTTGGCGCCTGAGCCGGCACGTTCGATCAGGATCCGGGCGAGGAGCCGACCGATACGGCCGAAGCCGTACAGCACGACGTCGGTCGGCTCCTCGAGGAGCCGACCATGTCCCGTCATCACGCTCGACAACTCGTCGTGCAGATACGCCTCGAGGTCATCGGTATCGGCGTCCTGGAAGCCGGCGGCAAGCTTGCCGATGTCGATCTTGGCCGAGTCGAGCTGCATCGTCGTGAGGGCCACAAGGACGGGCATCGTCGCTTGGACCGACAGCTCGCGATCGATGAAGTTCCGGGCGTACCGGTGGGCCTTCATGATCTCGATCGACGTGCGGCTCAGCTTCTTGCCGAAGATGTACAGGATGACGTCGTTGTCGCGGTAGAGGCGACCCATCAACGGGATCATCGCCTCAGCGGTGGCTTCGTCCTCCCGCCAGCGTTCGAAGTGATCAGCGCCAATATCGGTCATGGTTCCCTCGTTGTCCGTGCGTCGTTGCACCTGAGCGGACCACCCGCACGGTAGTGGCGCCCGGGGGAGCGTCCGGGCACCTACTCATCCGGAAATCTGGACGGATTTCACCTCAGCGCAGCGATCACCCGATCGCGAAGCTCAAACTTCAACACCTTGTTGCTGGCGTTGAGCGGCAACGAATCGACGATCTCGACATTGCGCGGGCACTTGTAGTTGGCCATTTCCGCTCGGCACCAGTCGATGATCGCGGCGGGGTCGGGCGATGTCCCGACCGCAGGAACCACAAAGGCGTAGCCGACCTCTCCCAGGCGATCGTCGGGCACGCCGATCACGGCGACATTCCCGATGTCGGGGTGCGCGAGCATCAGGCTCTCGATCTCGGCTGGATAGGCGTTGAAGCCACCGTTGATGAACATGTCCTTCACCCGATCGGTGATGTCGATGTTGCCGGCAGCGTCCATGACGCCGATGTCGCCAGTGTGGAGCCAGCCATCGGCGTCGATCGTCTCTGCGGTCTTCTCCGGATCATCGAGATAGCCAACCATCACGTTGTAGCCCCGGACGACGATCTCGCCCGGTTCGCCCCGTGGGGTCTCCTCACCGTCGGGGTCCACGATGCGGACCTCGACGTCGGGGATCGCTCGTCCGGATGTCGTGGCGATCACCTCCGGATCGTCGGTGTGGCGGCACATGGTGGCGATACCGGTCGTCTCGGTGAGGCCATATCCCGTGACGATCTTCTCGAAGCCGAGCCGTTCGCGCATCTGCACGATCATCTCGACCGGAATCGCCGCAGCGCCGGTGACGGCGAGTCGCAGCGTCGACATGTCGAACGTCTCGAGATCCGGGTGGTTCAGGATCGTCTGATAGATCGCCGGCGGCCCGGGCAACATCGACACCCGGTCGACGGTGATGCGAGCCATCACCGAGGGCACGTCGAATACCGGGTGCGGCAGGATCGTCGAACCGGTCATCAAGCAGGCGAGGATCCCGGCGTTGAGCCCGAACGAGTGGAAGAACGGGTTGATGATCAGGTAGCGGTCACGGTCGAGACCGATGACGTCGCTCCACGACTTGTAGCCCCGGCAGGTGGCCGAATGGGTGAGCATCGCTCCCTTCGGCGCCCCCGTGGTGCCCGAGGTGAACATGATGTTGCAGAGGTCGTCGCCCCTGACGTTTTCGGCCCGCGCGACGACCGCTGCCGCATCGACCTCCCCGGCCCGACCCATGAACGACGCAAAGTCAGTCGCTGTCTCCGGCACCGAGCCACGGAGCACGACGATCTCCTCGAGTTTCGCCGGGAGCCCAGCCTCGGTGAGCAGAGAGACATAGTCGGTGTCGAGAAAGTCGGTGACCGTGAAGAGGACACGCGCCTGGCTGGCCTCCATCACATAGGCCGCCTCGCGCCCCTTGAAGCGGGTGTTGATCGGCACGACAATGCCACCGGCCACGTGAACACCGAGCGCCGCCGTTGCCCACTCCCAACAGTTCGGCGCCCACAACGCAACCCGGTCACCGGCCCCGATGCCCGACGCCATCAGCGCGGCTGCAGCGCGATGGATCTCGGTTCGGAACTCGGCGAAGGTCCAGCTGATCTCACCGTCGGCCATCGCCTCAACCTCGGCGAAGCGCTCGGCGGCGTCGTCGATGAGCCGAGGGATGGTCGACCAAGGCGCGGTCATGTCACGTGCCCATCGTGGTCCAGGAAAAGTCCTCCCAGAGCTTGCGGCTCTTCCACCCGTCGTCGGTGCGGACGAGTTCGTGGTTGTACCAACCGCCGCAGTCGAAGTAGCCGGCGTTGTCGCCTGCAAAGTGCATCGGGTTGTAGAACATCGCCCGCACGGTGGCGGTGTCGCCGTCGATCTCGACCATCTCGTTGCTCACGAGGTGCTGTGTGGCATCGAACATGACCATCGTCGACCCCATCCAGGTGACGATCTCATCGAGCGTGCCCCGAATGCCGCCCGCCGATGTGTAGTCAATGTCGGCGTCGTCGGTGAAGCAGGAGCGGTAGAGCCCCCAATCCTTGGTGTCGACCGCGTGGGCGTACGTGGTCAAGAAGTCGGAGATGGCGAGCCGGTCGGCGAGGTATTGGAGATCCACACCACGAGATTGGCACAGGCACCCAGCAGCGACGAAACGATCAGGCGGTTGTCGAAGCGAGATGGTCGGGGATGGTGAGGCCCATCTCCTCCGCCAGCGGCTCGACAGACGTCGGAACTCGACCACCGATGGCGTCCATCATCCGGTTCATCTGCTGGAAGTTCGCCGCGACCATGACCAGACGATCGGTGGCGTCCCGCCCGAACCGCAGCTCGGCGCGAATCCGAGCGTCGGGGTACTCGGCCGTGTCACGCAGGACGACGGCGTCGGTCAGCGCAAAGATCTCTTTGGCGTGCTCAACGCCACATTCCTCAGCACCGCCGACGATCCGGTCGGGTTGGATGTCGCTGTCGTGATGGTTGACGCTCGCACGGAGCATCGAGGTGTGGGAGAGCAGTCAATAGAAGCAGTCGTTGAGATAGGAGGTTCTCGAGGCGACGAGTTCGATCTGGGCTCGGGTGGCCTCGTCACGCACGAAGGTGGGGTCACCCATTTCTTCCAGCGGCATGTAAAGCACGGTCGAGACGTCGATCCAAAGTTCGGTGGCGCCGGGGACCGCCGTGTAGGCCGTCGGCGGGAACGCAATGCCGGCAGTGGGTACCCAGCCGTCGACATAGTCGACGCCGGGCACGGTTGCTTCGAGCGGTGCCCCGACAACCGGTGAGGGCAGTGGTGTGGGGTCGAGTCCGAGTCCGAAGGCGGCGGTGTCGATCGCGGCGAGGCGTCCGACCACGCCGACGAGTTCGACGTAGGCCTCGACCCGCATGCCTTCGGCCTCCCACCGTTCGATGTCGGCCTTGCGAAGCGAACTCGCTTCGGCAGCAACCTTGCCGGTCGCTTCGAGAGCCGCTTTGCCAAGCGAAGTTTCCGGGATCGCTCGGCCGGTCATCGCTGCTCGTGCAACGGCGACCATGGCGAGTTTCTCCTCACCGGTCCACCAGACACTCGCCCGCGCAATGTCATCGAACTGCCGCGCGCAGAGCGCCTCGAACTCGGCGATGAGAGAGGTGGTCATGACGCCATCATTGCTCACGGCAGGAGCAGGATCTTGCCAGTGGTCGAACGCCCCTCGAGTGCCGTGTGTGCGGCGGCGGCATTGGTGAGCGGGAACGTGTGGCCGACCCGGACCTCGAGGTCACCGTCGGCGATCCACCGGTTGAGCTCGTTCCAGCGGGCGAGGCGGGCCTCCGGCGTGGCGATATGAGTGATGAGGGTGGGTCGGGTGAGGAACAGCGACTTGGCCATCAACGCCAGCGGCGAGATCGGCGGTACGGCACCGGATGCGTTTCCGAAAGTCGCCATCGTGCCGCGGGGTGTAAGCAGGTGGAGCCCGGCGTCGAAGGTCGCAGCGCCGACACCGTCGAACACGACGTCGATTGCGTTCGTGCCGACCGCCGCCTCGACCCCTTCGACCAGATCGACCTCGTTGTAGAGGACGACATGATCGGCGCCGGCCGAGCGGGCGAGTTCACCCTTCTCGGGCGAGCCCGCCGTCGCGACAACCTCGGCCCCCCGGATTTTCGCCATCTGGACGAGTAGCCGGCCCGTGCCTCCGGCCGCCGCGTGAATCAGACACCGGTCGCCGGGCTGGAGTGGCTTGGTGTCGGACACGAGGTAGTGGGCGGTCATGCCTTGGAGCGGGACCGCGGCGGCGATGTCGAGGCTGACCCCGTCCGGTACCGACAGCAAGGCGTCGGTCGGGGCGAGCACGTGACCGGCGTAGCTCCCTGGCACGCCGACCCAGGCAACGTGGTCGCCCACGGCGACATCGGTGACGTCGGCGCCGACCGCTTCGACGATGCCAGCACCCTCGCTCCCCGGGATGAAGGGCAGGTCGACGGAGTAGAGGCCGGACCGGTGGTAGGTGTCGATGAAGTTGACGCCGGAGGCGTGGACGGCGATCAGTGCCTGACCCGGCCCCGGTTCGGCCAACTCGACCTCGGTGATCTGCAGGACCTCGGGTCCTCCGGTCTCGGCGAAACGGATGGCAGGGGTGTTCGGCATCGGGACTCCTGGCTGGTCGACGGTGATCGCCGAGTGGGGACGTACGCTCGTCATCATGGCCGGAGGTGCTGTCGCAGAACACAACATCGTGCTCACCGGCTTCATGGGGTCGGGGAAGTCGTCGGTGGGTACTGTGCTTGCCGCTGCTCTTGGACGGCGCTTCGTCGACACCGATGCCGTCATTGCTGAGCGGTACGGGCCCATCCCGGAGATCTTCGCCGAGCACGGCGAGGCGGCCTTCCGGACTCATGAGCGAGAACTGGCCGACGAGCTCGCCGATGAAACGTCGCTGGTCGTCTCGACCGGGGGCGGCATGCTCATCGACCCTGCGATCGCCGAGCGGTTCGAATCCAGCGGACGGGTGTTCTGCCTCACGGCATCACCCGCCACGACCATCGCCCGGGTCCGGGCCGACGGCATCGTCGATCGGCCTCTCCTCGACACCGCTGACCCCGAGGCGCGTGTCGCCGAACTCCTGGCCGAGCGCTCCGAGGCTTACGCGAGGTTCGAGGCGGTCCCGACCGACGGTCGAACCATCACCGAGATCGTCGACGACATCCTCGTTCGCATCCGAGGCTGACGCAGCGGGCTTGCGAGCCGGGTCCCGTTGCCTAGGGCAGCACGCAGGAGTTCTCCGTAGCCCCGATGCCCTCGATGGAGCAGCGCAACATCGCGCCGTCGGTCAGCCACTCCGGCGGGGTGCACGCGGCACCGACACCGCCCGGGGTGCCGGTGGCGATCACATCGCCCGGCATGAGTGTCGTGATCGCGCTGAGGTCCTGAACGATGTCGACGACGTTGAAGCACAGCTCGGATGTCGAGCTCTGTTGCTTGACCACCCCGTCGACCTCGCTGCGGATCTCGAGCCCGCTGCCGTCGCCGAGTTCGTCGACGCCAACAAGCACGGGCCCGAGCGGGCTGAGTCCCTCGAACATCTTGCCGGCGAGGAACTGGGTCGTGCGGCGCTGATAGTCGCGCACGGAGCCATCGTTCATCACCGTGTATCCGGCGACGGCGGCCAGCGCCTGGCTCGGTGAGGCGTGACGCACCGACGAGCCGATCACGATGGCGAGTTCGACCTCCCAGTCGATGTGCGTCGACACGTCGATCGGCGGGAGGACGAGATCGTCGGTGGCGCCGATCAGCGAGTTGGCGAACTTGGCGAAATACGTCGGCGCTGACGGCCGGTCGCGGCCCATCTCCTCAATGTGATCGAGATAGTTCACGCCCACGCACACCACCTTGTCGGGCGCCGCGACCACCGGAGCGAGGCGCGCGGTCTCTCGGGGTATCGCCTCGCCGGTCTCGGCGACCTCGCCACCGGCCCGCAGGACGTCTCCCACATCGGCGGCGTCGAGGATGACGATGTCGTCACCGTCAATGCGACCCGCACGGGTCGAGCTGCCGATGCGGACGGTGCAAAGTCGACTCATGTCGACCATTCTGCCAAGCGCTCACCGAGGCGATCGATCTGCTCGGCATCAAGGTTGGCGAAGCTGATGCGCAGCATGTGCTCGTCCCCTTCGGTGAACGCCGTCCCTGGAATGGCGAGAACGTCGTGGTCGACGACAAGTTTGCGGAGGGCGTCGTCGGTGGTGAGTTCGCCGGGATAGCGGACCCATCCGAAGTAGGCACCGACGGCGACGAGTTCGAAGTCGCCCGGTCGGTCCGCCATCACCGACTCGAAGCGTTGTTGACGGTTGGCGATTCGCTCCGCCTGCCCCCGTCGCCACTCGGTGGCGTGCTCAAGGCCGGCGATGCAAGCGATCTGCCCGATTGGTGGGGCGCAGATGGCGACGCAATCTAAGATTTTCAGCGCCTCGAGTCGGGCGGGCTCTCCGGCGACGACCGCACCGACCCGGTAGCCGGGGATGGCCAGATCCTTCGAGAACGAGTGCAGGCTGACGACGGTGTCTCGCCAGGTCGGATCACCGAAGAGGGGGTGTGCCGCTGTCTCCGTGGGGCGAAACGAGCGGTAGGTCTCATCGATGATGAGGGCGAGATCGTTCGCCTTCGCCAGTTCGGCGAACTCGGCGATCCGCTCGGGTGGGATCGTGATCCCGGTGGGATTGCCGGGGCTGACCAGCACGATGGCGGCCGTGTGCTCATCGATCAGTGCTGCGCTCGCCCCGGCGTTCGGTAGCAGGCCGTCGTCGTTGGGGATGCGGCGTCCCTCGATCTCCTCGACGTCGAGCCACATTCCGTGGTTGAAGTAGAAGGGGTCCTGCACGAGCATGTTGTCGCCGGGTGCGGCGAGGGCCGATGCCACAATGCAGAACGCCTGGTTGCAGCCGGCGGTGATGAGCACGTCGTCGGCGACGACCTCACCGCCGTAGGCGCTCGACAGGTCGGCGGCGAAGGCCGAACGCAGCGCCGGAAGACCAGGTTGTGGCGCATACGTTGCGACGGATGGCTCGCTCGCCGCAGCCGCAATCGCGTCGATCACGACCTGGGGTGGCGGGTACGAGGGTGCGGCCTGCGACACATCGAGCAACGGCCGAGTGTTGACCCGATGGTGGACCAACGCATGAGCAGCGCTGATCGGGGACGTCATGAGATCGGTGATGGTCGGAGAGAAGCGCATCGTGCGAGAGTGTGGCCCACCTCATGACGACTGTCGATGCGTACCTGGCACGGATCGGTGCCGAACGGCCCGATGTGCTCGACCTCGACGCGCTCGCCCGACTTCAGCACGCCCATCTCGTCGCAGTGCCGTTCGAGAACCTCGACGTGTTCCATCGGGTTCCGGTGTCGGTCGATCAGGATGTCGTGCTCGCCAAGATCGTTAGCGGCCGCGGTGGTTGGTGCTTTGAGAACAATGGCGCGTTTGCGTGGCTTCTCGGCCAACTTGGGTTCCGGGTCATGCGGATCGGGGCAGCCGTGCTGGCCGACGGACCGAACACGGTGATCGACCACCACACGATCGAGGTGCAACTCGATACGGCGTACCTGGTCGACGTCGGGTTCGGTGATTCCTTCTCCCGTCCCCTCGACCTCAACCGGGCGGGGCCGCAGAACGGGGGCAAGGCTCCGTTCGAATTCATCGCCAGCCCGCAGGGCACGACCCTCACCGAACACGAGGACGGCGTTCCCATCGCCAAGTTCCGCTTCAAGCGGGTCGCGCACGACCTCGCCGATTTCGCCGGAGCATCCCAACGCCTCTGCGACGATGCCGAAGCGCACTGGCGGCGCTGGCCGTTCGCCACCCGACTCCTCGGCGATGGCGCCGACCGCGTGACCCTGCTCGCCGACCGACTCAAGCTCCGGCGCGGCAACGTCACCGAGGAGACGGAGATCGCCGAGGTGGACTGGAACGATGCGCTCTGGGAGTGGTTTCGGATGCGCCCACCGGTGTAGGTGCCGGCGTGTCCGACGAGAGCATGTCGCTACGTGATGTCTGGATCGACGACCTCGAGGGAGCCGCCCCGGGCCCACAACAGGATGACCAGGCCAACACCGCAGTAGATCGTGCCGCCGACGGCCATCGGTGTGATCGTGTCGACGATCTGGCGATCGACCAGTGACGCCAACAGCGAGCCAAATCCGAGGGTGAACGTGCCTCGCAATGCCGCTGCGGTGCCGGCGACGCGCTCCATCGGTTGCAAGGCAAGCGAGATCGCAGTGGTGGAAACGATTGTGCCGGATGTCGACGTGACAGTGACGAGCACCGCCCACACGACGAAGGGTGGTACGCCATCGCTGATGAGCGCAGCGACGAGCATCACTGCGAAGCCGCCCGCGTTGGTGCCATAGGCGAGCAGAGCGAGTCGGGCGGCACCGATAGAATGGACGTGGCGGCTCGCCTGCCAGACACAGAGACCGTTGACGGCCGAGGTGCAGGCAAAGGTCGCAGCGAACCAACCAGGCCTCCCATAGACCTCGTCGACGATCGGCTGAGAGCTGCCGAGGAAAACGAAGAATGCGCTGTAGCTGAAGACCATCGCGAGGATGTAGCCCGCCGATGCGCGGTTGGTCATCGTCGTGCGCATCGCCCGACCGACCGCCGGCGGATCGATCGGTCGGCGCCGGTCGTCGGGGAGCGTCTCGCCGAACCGGAACGTCCATACGACGCCGACCAGTGCGAGCGCGACGCCGACGAGGAACACGGCCTGCCAGACGTCGGTGAGCAGGAGCGCCTCGCCAAGCAAAGGGGCGATCGTCGGGCCGATGAGGAAGACCGCCATCGTGAGCGACAGAACCCGTGCCATCTGGTCGCCGGAGTAGAGATCGCGGGCGATTGCGTTACCGATGACGGCAGGGCCGGCGGCGCCGAGCCCCCACAGGAAGCGGGCGCCCAGCAATATGCCGAACGAGGGCGCAAGCGTCGCCCCGAGCGCGCCGATCAGGTACAGCGCGAAGGAAGCGAGCAGCACCGGCCGGCGACCGAATCGATCTGACAGCGGTCCCATTGGGAGTTGTCCGGCCGCCATGCCGAGGAAGTACGTAGTGATGACGAGCGACACCTCACCAGTGCCGTTGACCAACGAAAAATCCTCACGGATCTCGTCGAATGCCGGCAGTGCCGTGTCGATCCCGATGGCGAGGAGCGCCGACGTGAACCCGAGGTAGGCGACGACACCCGCCTCGGAGCGGACCCTCGCCGAGACGGGTGGGGTCACCCGTCTCCGAGCCGTATGGAGAGTTCGGAGACCTTCTCGCGTAGTGCATCGCGGTCGACACCGAACTCCTGAAGCCCGGTGACGATCTCCTCCTCGAACGCCCCCCAACCGAACTGGAGCGCAGCGCACAGCGCGACCTGGGCGAGCAGTTCAAGGTCGTCTTCGGTGCGACCGGTGGCGGTGGCCTGACCGCGCACGATGCGGTGGATCAAATCGGTCATCGGCGAGCGGACCTCGTCGAGCTCGAGCTTCGCGAAGGTGCGATAGCTCGCAGCGGCGTCGGACGTGTTGACCGGGAGTATGCCACCGGCATCCCAGCGCTCACCCATGTCCTCGGTGGCGACCGCTACGGCTTCGGCGAAGACCGCATCCTTGGACCCGAAATAGTGGTGGATCAGGCCGTAGTTCACGCCGGCGTGCTTCGCGAGCTCACGACCCGAGATCTGCCGAGGCGACCGCATCGCCATCAGCTGCACCGCCGCCTCGATGAGGCTCTTGCGGACGGCTTCGGGGCCGCGGATGGGTTCGTTGGTGTCGAGCTCGGTCACGGAGATTCCCTCAGCCGTTCAGCGTTGGATCTGCGAGATATCGCGCACGGCGCCCCTATCGGCACTGGTGGTCATGGCGGCGTAGGCCCACAGCGCAGCCGAAACCTTTCGGGGCCGCTCCTCAGCGGGCTGCCAGGCATCGGCGCCCTTGGCCTCCATCGCAGAGCGGCGCTCGGCGATCACCTCGTCGCTCACCCGAATGTTGATCGTGCGGTTCGGGATGTCGATGTCGACGATGTCGCCGTCCTCGATCAGCGCGATGGCGCCACCCTCGGCGGCTTCGGGAGAGGCGTGTCCGATCGATAGACCCGAGGTACCGCCGGAGAAGCGGCCGTCGGTGAGGAGCGCGCATTCCTTCCCAAGCCCCCGCGACTTGATGTAGCTCGTGGGATATAGCATCTCCTGCATGCCGGGGCCGCCCTTCGGGCCCTCGAAGCGGATGATGACGACATCGCCGGCCTGGATGTGGTCGGTGTCGAGGATTCCGTCGCACGCCGAGTCCTGAGACTCGAAGACCCGAGCAGGGCCGGAGAATGTGAAGATCTCCTCATCGACGCCGGCGGTCTTCACGATGCAGCCGTTCTCGGCGATGTTGCCGAAGAGCACGGCGAGGCCGCCGTCCTGGAAGTACGCGTTGGGCACGCTGCGGATGCAGCCGTTCTCGCGATCGGTGTCGAGGCTGTCCCAGCGGGTGCTCTGGCTGAAGGCCACGGTCGTGCGGATGCCGGCGGGACCGGCACGGTAGAACTCCTGTACCTCCGTCGACGGGTCGCGCATGATGTCCCACTCGTCGAGGGCGGTGGCCATCGTCGGAGCGTGGACAGTGGGTTGCTCGGTGTGGAGGAGCCCGGCCCGGTCGAGTTCGCCGAGGATGCCCATGATGCCGCCGGCTCGGTGGACGTCTTCGATGTGGTACGTGTCGGTGGCGGGCGCGACCTTGCAGATGGCGGGGGAAGTCCGGCTGAGTCGATCGATGTCGGCCATCGTGAAGTCGACGTGCGCCTCGCAGGCGGCAGCAAGAATGTGCAGCACGGTGTTCGTGGAGCCGCCCATCGCGATGTCGAGGGTCATCGCGTTCTCGAACGCCTCCTTGGTGCAGATCGAGCGGGGGAGAACCGAGTCATCCTCCTTCTCGTAGTACCGCTTGGCGAGATCGACGATCTGGCGGCCAGCCTGGAGGAAAAGCTGCTCGCGGTCGCTGTGGGTGGCGACCACGGTGCCGTTGCCCGGCAGCGCTAAACCGAGCGCCTCCGCAAGGCAGTTCATCGAGTTGGCGGTGAACATACCCGAACACGAACCACACGTAGGGCAGGCGGAGCGCTCCATCTCGTGCACGTCCTCGTCGCTGACGGATGTGTCGCCGGCCTTGATCATTGGGTCGATGAGGTCGAGCTTGACCTCGACGCCGGCGAGCTTGGTCCTCCCGGCCTCCATCGGCCCGCCGGTGACGAAGATCGTCGGGATGTTGAGACGCATCGTCGCCATCAACATGCCGGGCGTGATCTTGTCGCAGTTGGAGATGCACACCAGCGCGTCGGCGCAGTGGGCGTTGACCATGTACTCGACCGAGTCGGCGATGAGATCGCGGCTTGGGAGGCTATAGAGCATGCCGTCGTGCCCCATGGCGATGCCGTCGTCGACCGCAATGGTGTTGAACTCTTTCGCCACCCCGCCGGCGGCTTCAATCTCGCGGCACACGAGCTGCCCGAGATCCTTGAGGTGGACGTGGCCGGGTACGAACTGGGTGAACGAGTTCGAGACGGCGATGATCGGTTTGTTGAAGTCGTCGTCGGTCATGCCGGTGGCGCGCCAGAGAGCTCGGGCTCCGGCCTGGTTGCGTCCTTGGGTGGTGGTCTGACTGCGGAGATCAGGCATGGCAGAGAATCTAGTTGGTCCGGTGGCTAACTCCGATTGTGGTTCTGGGGACGGGCGTAAGGTGAAGTCGTGCAGGTCCCATTTCGGCTTCTCAACGCGCTTCGTCTGCACACCGAGATCGGTCTTGTCGCTGCGATGGCCGTGGCAATGGCGACCTTCTCCGCCACCCCGCTCGTCCTCGCCCCGCTTGCGATCGAGTTCGAGGTCTCCACCGGAACCGCAGCGCTGTTCTCGGCTGCCCAGCTCGGCTCGTTCGTGGTCGGCTCGTGGACAGCGGGGCGAGTTGTCGACCCGTCCCGGCGCCTCTTCGCCGCCGCGCTCGTGACACTGTCGGCGGCCAATGTCGTGGCGGCGTTCGCCGGCTCGTTCGTCGTGTTGGTCGCGACGAGATCAGTCTCGGGCCTGGCCCTCGGTGTCCTCACCTGGCTCGCCTACTCACAGGTCTTCGGAGACGACGAGCGGACGGGTGACATCACCACGGTCGGGCCACTCACTGCCGTCGTGTCGGCGCCGATCATCGGCGTGCTGCTCGAGCTCGGCGATGTCCGTGTGGTGTTTCTCGTGCTCGCCGGCGTCTCGCTCGTGCCGCTCGTCTGGGTGCCCGCCATCCTCGTGCCTGACCGCACACCAACCTGTCGCAACCGCGCTGTTCGAACTGCGTTGGTTGTCATCGCGGCTCTCACCATCGCCACGCTCGGTGGCTCGGCGGTGTTCGTCTTCATGGGCGCGATCGCCGCCGACCGCTACGGGATGAGTGCGCTTGTGATCTCGTTGGCCTTCTCGGCGAACGCATTGTTCAGCATCCCAGCGGCTCGCTTCCGCGGTCGTCGACGCTTCGCCGGTGGCTACTTCGCGCTCACCGGGGTCTGCGCGGTGATTTTGACCCAGGCCGAGCAGTCGGCGGTGCTGTGGGTCGTGCTCTGTGTCTGGGGCGTCGCGTTCTGGATGGCGGTGCCCGGCTCGTACACCCTGCTCGCCGAGCGGTCCCGCTTCCCGACCGAACGGGCTGGCGATGCCCAGGCCGCCATGGCCTTCGGACGAGCGCTCGGTCCGCTCGTCGCCGGTGCGCTGGTCGCCGGCGGTGAGTACGCCACGCTCGGGTGGGTCGGCGGCGGGCTGCTTGTGGTGGCGGGCGCCCTGCTCGTCGCCGTCGAGTTGGTGGTCGCGCCGATCCAGGCCGAGACCTAGTCGGCGGCTTCTCGGTTCCAGAGCGCAGCGCCGAGTGCGCCGGCATCGTCGCCGAGTTGGGCCATCACGACCTCGACCTCGGGCCGGTACCGGGCGCCGAGTGTGAGTTCGTCGAGCCAGTACTTCGTTCCTGCCCGGAGCGGTTCGCCGATGTCGGTGAGCCCCCCGCCCAGGATGATGCGCTCCGGGTCGAAGATCATGACGAGGTTGGCGAGACCGACCGCCACCTGTCGGCAAAAGCCGTCGAAGATGCGCTCGGCTTCCTTGTCGCCCCGGTTCAGCGCTTCGGCGACGGTGAAGCCGGTGATCGCTGCGACCGAACCGGCCAGACCGAGCGCAGAAGGGAAGAGGCCGATCTGGGCCTGCGAGCGTCCGATCTGACCGAGCGCCGTGCCCGACGCGTAGTACTCCCAGGGACCCTGCTGGCCGGTGTGGTGGGTCGGGCCGTTCGCGTCGACGATCATGTGACCCGTCTCGCCGGCGAAGCCGTTGTCGCCATGGATTAACCGGCCTCCGCAGACGAAACCGCTGCCGATACCGGTGCCGAGGGTGATGAGCATGTAGTTGTCGCTGCCCCGCCCGGCGCCGAGCTTGCCCTCGGCCCAGGTGGCGGCGGTTGCGTCGTTCATGACGGTCACGTCGAGGCCGGTTCGGCCGGCAAGTTCGCTGCCCAATGGGTACTCGATAAGACCTGGAAGATTGGGGGAGTAGTGGATGATCCCCGAGCGATGGGCGAGGCCTGCCACGCCGAGACCGACACCCTCGAGGACACCCTCGTGGTGTCGTGTCATCCGGTCGATCAGCCGGACGAGCGTTTCGAGCAGGACGGGTCCGGTGCCGGCGCTCGATGCGCAGTCGCGATCGATGATGTCGCCGGTCTCCGGCTCGATGAGCAATGCCCGTGCGTTCGTTCCGCCGACGTCGAAACCCAGGATCATGGGATCGGAGGCTAGATGCAGCGACCGGTGTCGGCGCGGGAATCGGTGACGAACTCAAGTGTCCGAAACCCAACGGTCGGTTCCGGCTGGCCGACCCATCAACCGGTCACCGAGGGCCAGGCGACGTACGAGGTTCAGGTTGACGTGGATCGGATCCGGGTGCGGTCCGTCCGGAATCAGGCCTCGGGGTCGACCCCGGTCTGAGCGATACACCAGTCCCACAGGTCGGCACGCCGCTCGGGTGTGTCGCTGCGTCTGGTCTGAGGGAGACGGTGGATCGTGCGCGGTGCCCGGTCGTGCCAGAACAGGCCGTTCTCTTCGAACACCGTGTCGTCGGCCGTGAGCCAGACGAGCGTGTCGGCTCCCTCCGCCGGCGAGCGCAGCAGTGGCCCGACGATCTTGCGGAAGGTGGGCAATGCCTCTTCGACCCCCGGCGTATCAGCCCAGCCCGGGTGGAGTGAATGGAAGCGCACCCCGCTGTCGGCGAACTTCTCGGCCCAAATCTCGGTGAGGGTCACCTGGGCCCGCTTGGCCCGGGCGTACTGCTCGGCTCCCCGGTAGGGGTCGGCTGAACCAGGGTCGCTCATTTGGAGGCGGCTGACGGTGAGGCCGGCGGAATACATGCCGCCCGATGACATGGTCAAGACACGGGCAGGGCCGTTGGACCGCAGAGTTGCAAGGAGTTGGGCGGTGAGCAGGAACGGCCCGAGCACCTGGGAGGCCACGGTGATCTCGATGCCGTCGGTGTTTTCGTTGCGTTCGGCGCTGAGTGCGCCGGCGTTGTGGATGAGGGTGTCGAGGTCGCCGTGCGAGCCGATCACTGTGTCGGCGAGCGCCGTGACGGCGGCCAGATCGCCGAGGTCGGCGTAAAGCGGGGTGTGGGTTGCGCCGGTCGGGGAGGGGAGGGCTGCGCAGGCGGCGTCGGTCTTGGCCGGATTACGGCCGACGACGAGCAGGGTGGCGCCGAGCTCGGCGAGGCGGTGGACTGCGGCAAGGCCGAGGCCCGATGTGGCGCCGGTGAGCAAGACGGTGCGCCCGGTGAGGTCGTAGTCGTCGAGGTCGGTCCAGCTCTCGGTACGAGAACGGATGACCGCGCCGATGCGGGTGAAACTCGGAGCGATCGGAGTCTCGAGCACCCGATCGAGCAGCTTTGCGCTCATGCGACTACCGCTCCGTCAAGGGCCCCGACGAGACCGGCGGCGGCCTTGTCGCCGATGCGGTTGAATACAAGCCCGAGGAGGGGGTCGAGGAGGGCGAGTGGGCCTCGGAGTTCGAGGGCCGCGTCGTAGGTGACGTCGGAGCCGTCGTCGTTGCCCGTGGCGCTGATCGTGTCGATCGATCGGAACCAGCTGTGGGTTGCGACGAGCGTGGCGGTCAGAGCCTCACGGTCGAACTCGGTCATTTCGTACAGGAGTCGGGTGTTGCCCGAAGTCGACAACACCACCTCGTAGGCAGACTCGGCGCCAAGGCCATCGCCTCGGATCTGGCTCACCCTTTGCACCCCAGGATCCCACTGGGGCAGGTTCGAGAGATCGGCGACAAAGGTAAACGCGACGGAAGCGGGTTGCTCGGAGCGGACGGTGGTCGAGTAGCGGGCCATGCCAGTGCTACGAGGGCACGATGTTCGCCGGATGCGGCGCCGGCCCCTCGAGCAACCCAACCACTTGCCACAAAGCTTTGTGGCAAGGTAGTTTCGTCGAGGTGGATTCTCTGACCCTCACCTTCTTGTTGGGCCGTCTCGGTCGACTCACCGAGACGATGACAACCGATATCTGTGCCGAGGCCGCCACCACGCCCGCCGAGATCCGAGTGCTGGCCTACCTCGTGCACGCGTCGGAGCATACGGCTCGGCCGAGCGATGTCGCCCGATTCGTCGTGCAGACCTCCGGTGGCCTCACCGCCACCCTGAGTCGGCTGGAATCGGCGGGCCTCATCGAGCGCCGACCCGACCCGACCGACGGCCGCGGCAAGCTCATCGTGCTGTCCGGAGACGGCCGTCGACTCCACGACACCGTCATCACCCGCCTGACCGACGCCACCACCACCGCCGTCGCCGACCTTGACCTCGACGACGTCGGCACCCATCTGCGCGACCTCATCATCGCCCTCGAACGAGCCGCCGGTCTGCCAACTTCGGCCGGTTTCGTCGCCAAACCGCTCGGCGTCCACGGATGACCACCACCCTCGCCTTGACCCCGCTCGGCGGACACTTCGCCGCCCGGATCGACGCACCCTTTGACGAACTGCTCGACGAAGCCAGTCACCAGGCCCTGCGCGACGCGCTCGTCGACCACAAGGTTCTCGTGCTGCCCGGCGCTGATCCGTCCATCGAGCAGCACATCGCCCTCGCCACCGTCTTCGGTGACGCCGAGCCTCCCCAGCCCCAGAACCCCCGTCACGAGGACTTCGACCTTGTCTGCGTCTTCGATAGCGCCGAGGGCTACGAGGCCGATCGGTGGCATTCGGACGAGACCTTCACCGACGCCCCGTCGTCGGGTGCGGCGCTCGTCATGCGGATAAACCCGACACCGGTGGCGACACGCTGTGGCTCGACACCGAGGTCGCCCACGACGCGCTCTCCAATGGCATGCGCATCCTGCCGGCCAACCGGCGGGCCCGACACGAGATCGCACCGGGCGTTGCCGCCGAGCACCCGGTCATCCGGCATCACCTGGTGAGCGGACGCCCGTGCCTTTTCGTCAACGAGACCTTTGTGCGAGGAACCTTCAACCTGCCACCGATCGAGTCCTAGGCGATCCTCGCAATGCTCCTCAAGCACCTTGCACGCCCCGACTTCGCCCACCGGCATCGGCGGGAGGAGGTCGATGCCGTCATCTGGGACAACCGCAGCACCCAGCACATCGCCATGGCCGACTTCGCCAACCGCCGAGTTGTCCACCGGGTCGGTTTCGTCGCCGAGCCCTTTGCCGCCTGAGCGGATCGTGATGCAGCAACCTCCGGTCAATCCCTTCCTCGCCCCGTCGGGCAACGCCATGGCGCACGGCCGTAGCGACCAGCAGGACAATGTGCCGTGGGCCGGCCCCGAAGGGCCTTCCGAAGTCCTCGATGCCGACAGCGTGCAGTACATCTGGCTCACCCCGTGCCACTTCGGTTGCATGATCTCGGGCCCTTACCCGGATGGCCGTCGGGTGATCTGGAGCAACGGTCGTCAAACGATCAACAAACTCGACTACGACACGCTCGAGATCTTGGCCGAGCATGTGATCGACGGCGGCGAGGGGAAGACACCGCAGGTAGAGCTCGAGGAAAACCTCCGTGGCCTCGACGAAAAGGAGGGCTGGGAGGCGATCGAGCACGCCATCGGACTCTCGCTGAAGTACATGACCGGCCTCGATGGCGTGTACGCCCTGATCGACTGCGACAACTCCTTCTTCCTCGGTCGCAAGGATCACGCCGTCGCCTATGTCGACAGCGATCCAGCCGACCCGGCCTCTGCCATTGTCGAACGGGATCGCTGGTACAAGCCCGATCACATCGAAGGCTTCTTCGTTGGCATCAACATCACGTTCGATGGTTGGCTCGTGATGACCACGGATCACGGGTGGGTGGTGCTGTTGAAGCGCGACTTCAGCGAGTGCCGGGCGATCCAGATCCGGGGCGGCGCGGAAGATGCCGCTGCCTACTGTGCGGCGAAAGCCGAGGACTACGGCCACACAGGCTTCGGCTGGGTGCGTACCAGCACGTGTGTCGACGACGACAACAGCATCTACCTGTCATCGTGTGACCACCACCACAAGGTGGTCTGGGACGGCGAACGGCTTAGCATCGACGAAGCCGATGGCGCCTGGAGCTTCCCGTATCGCAACGGTGCCCAGAACGGCAGCGGCACCACCCCGTCGCTGATGGGCTTCGGGCCTGACGAGGATCACTTCGTCGTGTTTGGTGACGGCGACGAGGTCGTCAACGTCACCTACGCCTGGCGCGACGAGATCCCCGACGACTGGGAGCAGTTGCCCGGTGCGCCGTCGCGTCGCATCGCCGGTCTCGGCCCCGCCAACATGGGCGATCCCGACCTGCCGGCCATCCAAACGGAGCAGTCGATCACGGTGAGCGGCTACGGGGCGATGACCGTCAACAACGAGCCGCCAACGCTTCCCGACGGCATCCCGGTGCGCGGAAAGCGCCTGTTGTGCTTCATGCTCGGCCACAAGCCGGAGTACACGCCCCATGGCTTGCACAAGTACGAGTGGAACCCGGTCGAGCGGCGGCTCGAGGAGGCGTGGGTCAACAACGAAGTGTCGTCGCCGAACTCGGTGCCGTTCGTCGCACAGGCATCCGAACTCGTCTACACGTGCGGCTCTCGAGATGGAATGTGGACCATCGAGGCGGTGAACTGGACCACCGGCGAGTCGGCGTTCCACTACGTGCTCGGCGGATCGAAGTTCAACACTCTCGGTGCCGGCGTGACCGTCGACGACGACGGTCGGATCCTCTACGGGACCATGTACGGCAAGGTCCGCATCCTGCGCTGATCGGGCACACTGGGGCCATGGCCGCCCTCGCTGTCTCGATTTCGGAACGGTCGGTGGTGCTCCGTGAGCACACCATTCCCGGACGATGGCTTCGCGACCACGGCGACGACAACGACAGCCTCAACCCTGACTCCAAGCAGCGCCTCACCGACACGTTCAGGATCGATCCGCAGATTGCGCCGACAGCGGTGCACCTCGATGGGGCCTGGCTCGCCGTCGACTGGAGCGATGGCGTTCGCACCGGTCACGATCTCGACCGACTGCTGACGGTCGCGTCGAGTCGGCGGTCGCTTGCGCCTCGCACCGGATCCGGCTTCACCCTCCCCGCCGGTGTGGATCTGTGGGACTCGCCGTCCGAGGCGACCTGGTTCGACTTCGGTGTGCTCGAAGACGACGCTGCATGGACCGAGGCACTCGACCATCTCCGACGTTTTGGTTGGGCGGCCTTCGACGGCGCCAAACTCGGCGAGGATTCCACCATTCGCCTCGCCGAACGGATCGGCTATCCGCGTGCGTCGATCTTCGGCACGGTCTGGAACATGAATTCCGGCTCGTTCGAACATCAGGACTCCGCCTACGAATCATTCGCCCTTGACGTGCACACCGACGGCACTTACAGCCACGACGGCCCCGGCACGATCGTGTTCGCCCAGCAGCTGAAGACGGGTGAGGGTGGAGACTCGGTGTTGGTCGATGGCTTCGCCGCCGCTCGCGACTTCCAAGCCGAGAACCCGGAGGCGGCCGACCTTCTCACCCGCTTTGCCGTCACCGCGCACTATGTCGAGCCTGGCGTGCATCTCGTCGCCGAGCGCCCACCGCTGCGGGTCGACGAGCACGGCACGCTCGTGCAGGTGTCGTTCAACAACTACGACCGCTCGCCGGTGCTCCCGGACGACGGCCTCGTCGACGACGTGATCGACGCCTACAACGGCTTCCGGGCGGTGTTCAACGATTCGTCACGGGCGCTCGTTCACCCGTGGCAACCCGGCCGCGTCCTCGTGTTCGACAACTGGCGATGTTTCCACGGCCGGACCGGCTTCTCGGGTGAGCGACACTTCAAGGGGTGCTACACCAACCACGAGGATCTCGAAGGTGCCTATCGAGTTGCGGGCCTGATCTGATCAGTCGGTGAGGGCCTGCTCGACGGCGTTCGCCACCAGTTCGAGATCGCCAGTTGACACGTCGAGATGGGTGACCAGCCGAGTTTCGGTCGTGCCATCGGGAGTGGAGTACCAGAGCGCCAGCACGCCGGCGGCCTCCATCGCCTCGGTCAGCGCTGCCGGGTCGACTTGACCCGCCGAGCAGAACACCATGTTGGTGTTCTGCGCCCGAATCTCGATGCCGCCGATTGCGCCGAGCGCTTCGGCCAGTGCGGCGGCATGCGCATGGTCGTCGGCGAGGCGTTCGACATGGTGCTCCAGCGCATGAATTCCAGCCGCAGCGACCATGCCGACCTGGCGGAGACCACCACCGAGCATCTTTCGGTACTTGCGGGCTTCGCCGATCAGGGCGGCCGGGCCGCTGAGTACCGAACCCATCGGTGCACCGAGCCCCTTCGAGAGACACAGCGACACCGTGTCGAATGGGGCGGTGAGCGTGGCGCCGTCAATGCCGAGCGCCACGGCGGCGTTCCACATGCGGGCACCGTCGAGGTGGGTAGCGAGGCCGTGCGCTCGGGCCACGTCGGTGACCTCCTCCATACGGGCGACAGACTGGACGATGCCGTCCTTGGTGTTCTCCAGACAGACGACCTTGGTACGGACGAAATGGGGATCTTCGGGCTTCACCGCGGTAGCGATGGCGGCGGGATCGGGGAGCCCATCGGCCAGCATCGGCACGACCTGAGGCTGGATGCTGCCGAGCACGGCAGCGCCGCCGCCCTCCCAGCCGTAGCAGTGGGCCTGGTCGCCGACGATGTACCCGTCGCCTCGTCCACAGTGACTCATCAGCGCAAGCAGGTTCGACTGGGTGCCGCTCGTGACGAAGACCGCCGCCTCCTTGTTCAGTCGCTCGGCCACCATCGCCTCAAGGCGCTGCACGGTGGGATCGTCGCCGAACACGTCGTCGCCGAGCGGGGCGTCGACCATGGCCTGCTTCATCGCAGCAGTCGGGCGGGTGACGGTGTCAGAGCGGAGATCGATCACCGACGTAGTTTGACAGCTCGCGTGCGGTTCGCGGCAGCTGTCGGCCTGTCCGAGCGCAGGCTCGTGTGACAACGTCGACTCGTCCACTCTTGGTCGCTTTGCTGGCTACCCTCGGGGCATGGTCGTGAGTGTGCAGGAACACGTCGAACGTCTCGACGATGTCGGCTGGACGATTGTCGAACAGGCGATCGATCTCCGGCTTATCGACGAACTCGAGGCGGCGTTGCCCGACCTCGAGGACCGGCTCGGCATCACGCCGTCGGCGAACACCTTCGAGGGCGCGAGCACCAAGCGAGTGTTCAACCTCCTCGCCCACAAGGGCCCGTGGCCCGAGGTGCCGGTCCACCCAGCGATCGCGCCGGTCATCGAAGGGGTACTCGGTGAAGGGTTCCTGATCTCGTCGCTCGCGTCGGTCTCGATCGGGCCGGGTGAGGCGGCGCAACCGATCCACGCCGACGACCAGATGATGCGCATCGCCAAGCCCCACTTCCCGACGGTGTGCAACACGATGTGGGCACTCACCGACTTCACCGATGCAAACGGTGCAACCCGCCTCGTCCCGGGTAGCCATCACTGGAAGACGCCCAAATACCGCGAGGCGATCGAGGCCGAATCGATCCCGGCTGAATTGGCTCGCGGTGATGTGCTCGTCTGGACCGGCAGCCTCTGGCACGGGGGCGGGGCCAACACCACGGACGGCTGGCGAATCGGTATCGCCATGAACTACTGCGCCGGGTTCATCCGCCAGCAAGAGAACCAGCAACTCGGCATCCCACCCGAGCGGATGGTGACCTTCAGCCCGGAGCTGCGTCAGATGTGCGGGCTCGGCGTCTACCGCGGGCTGATCGGCAACATCGACAAGAAGTCGCCTGCCGAACTGCTCTACGGAGACCCGCCTCAAACCCACCTCTGGGATGAGGACCCGATCTAGATCAGTGGCGCCGCCCGACAAAATGAGCCTCATGGCGGCCGTTGTCACGCCAGGCCTCAGAGCGGTGCAGGGTCTCGACCCCCGGGATGAGGGCTGGTAGTTCACCGCTGTCGAGGAGAAAACTACGACTCGGTTTCTCGTTGCGTTCGAGGTTGGTCTCGGTGGCGATCACCACGCCGATCACGCCGGCCTCGTCGAGATGGTCGACCAGTGACTCGAACAGTTCGGGCTGGAGGTAGTTCGCCACGGTGATGACGTCCCAGCGCCCGGCGGGGAGCGGATCGGTTTCGAGATCGATCTCGATGGTCGAGATCCTGATGTCGTCGGCGAGGCAACGTTGCGTTGCCTGGATCAGCCCGACATCGCTCACGTCGGCGACGGTGACGTCGAGACCGAGCCGTGCGAAGTGCAGCGAGTCGCTCGAACCACCGCCCGCAACGTCGAGCAGCGATCCTGACGGGGGCAGCCATGGGCGCACGAGGCCGACGAGTGCCGAGCCGTGGGAGGTGCCCCGGCCGGCCTCGGCCCACTTGTCGTTCCAACGTTCGCGATCACCGACCGCCATGGTCAGGCCGCTTCTTCCGGCTCGAGTTCGACGGCGACGCTGAGCGTGGCGCCCTCGCGATGAGGGTTGACGGCGTGGACCACGCCGGCGGCCTTGACGTCGTCGATCACCTGGTCGAGCAGGGCGAGCTCGCCCTCCGGCCCGGAGAAGGTCGCCTCCAGGACAGCAGTGCGGAGCTTGCGCTTCGCCTCGCTCTTCTCCCGGCGGATGATCACGAGGGCGTTGGTGGCGATATCACAGGCAGCGCTACCTGTACCAGCGGCCGGCTCGCGCAGCTCGGCGGTGGTGGGCCATGCGGCGCGATGGATCGAGCCGTCCTGCCACCAGCTCCAGACCTCTTCGGTGACGAAGGGGAGGAACGGGGCGAAGAGCCGATGCAGCGTTGACAGCGCCAGGCGCAGCGCCTGATGAGCCGACGCAGCGCGTTCGTCGCCGTACTCGCCGTAGGCGCGGGCCTTGACCAGCTCCACGTAATTGTCGGTGAACCACCAGAAGAACGACTCGGTGCGTTCGAGTGACCGGGCGTAGTCGAAGCCGTCGAACGCCGTGGTCGCCTCGTCGACGAGATCGCCAAGGCGGTCGAGCATTGACCGGTCGAGGGCATCGGTGACCTTGCCCGGGTCGACGCCCTCACTCGTGTCGCCGAAGCCGAGGACGAACTTGCTGGCGTTGAGCAGTTTGATCGAGAGGCGTCGACCGATCTTCATTTGGCCTTCGTCGAACGCGGTGTCGGTGCCAGGGCGACCCGACGATGCCCAGTAGCGAACGGCGTCGGAGCCGTATTGCTCGAGCAGTTCGGTGGGGACGACGACGTTGCCCTTCGACTTCGACATCTTCTTGCGATCGGGATCGAGGATCCAGCCGCTGAGTGCGCAGTTCCTCCACGGGATGGTGCCGGCATCAAAGTGCGCCCGGACAACGGTCGAGAACAGCCAGGTTCGGATGATGTCGTGCGCCTGTGGGCGGACGTCCATCGGGAAGGTGCGGGCGTAGAGCTCCTCGTCGGTTCGCCAGCCGGTCGCGATCTGTGGTGTGAGCGACGACGTCGCCCAGGTGTCCATGATGTCGGGTTCGCCCATGAAGCCGCCGGCCTGGCCGCGCTGCGCCTCGTCGTGCCCGGCGGGAACGTCGGTCGAGGGGTCGATCGGGAGCTGATCCTCGGACGGGATCAGCGGCTGGTCCCAGACCGGCTCACCCGCTGTGTCGAGTGGGTACCAGAGCGGGATCGGGACGCCGAAGAAGCGCTGACGGCTGATCAACCAGTCACCGTTGAGGCCTTCGATCCAGGACGTGTAGCGGGTCTGCATATAGTTCGGGACCCAGTTCATCTCGTCGCCACGATCGATAAGTGCCTGCCGCAGGTCGTCGTCGCGGCCGCCATTTCTGATGTACCACTGGCGAGAGCTGACGATCTCGAGCGGCTTGTCGCCCTTTTCGAAGAACTTGACGGGATGGGTGATCGGTCGAGGATCGCCGTCCATCTCGCCCGCTTCGGCGAGCATTGCGGCGATCTTGTCCTGGGCGTTTTTCGAGCGAAGACCGGCGAGGCGCTGGTAGGCCTCGGTGGCGGCGCCTTCCGGGATCCAGTCGGGCGTTTCGGCTGCGAACTTGCCATCGCGCTGGATGACCGTGCGGATCGGTAGGTCGAGTTCGCGCCACCAGGTGACGTCGGTGGTGTCGCCGAAGGTGCAGATCATGGCGATGCCGGTGCCCTTGTCGGTCTGGGCAAGCTCGTGAGCGACGACGGGGACCTCAACACCGAACAGAGGGGACGAGACGGTGCCTCCGAAGTAGGGCTGGTAGCGCTCGTCGTCGGGATGGGCGACGAGGGCGACACACGCCGGGACGAGTTCGGGGCGGGTGGTGTCGATCCAGATGTCGGGGGTGTCGCCGACACCGCCGAAGCGGAGCTTGTGGTAGGCGCCCGGCATCTCCTTGTCCTCGAGCTCGGCCTGGGCGACGGCGGTCTGGAAGGTGACGTCCCACAGCGACGGCGCCTCGATCTGGTACGCCTGACCGGCGTTCAGGTTGTCGAGGAACGCCAGCTGGCTGATGCGCCGGCAGTGGTCGTTGATCGTCTCGTAGGTGCGGGTCCAATCGACCGACAGCCCGAGGCGACGGAACAGCCCCTCGAAGGCCTTCTCGTCCTCGACCGTGAGCTGGACGCACAGTTCGATGAAGTTGGGGCGGCTGACGGCGATGGTCGGACGCTTCCCGACGGCCTTGGGGTCTCCGGCATCGTCGGGGGCGGTGAAGTCGGGGTCGTAGGGCAGCGAAGGGTCGCAGCGGACGCCGAAGTAGTTCTGGACACGACGTTCGGTGGGCAGGCCGTTGTCGTCCCACCCCATCGGGTAGAAGACCTCGCTGCCGGCCATGCGTTGATACCGGGCGATCGTGTCGGTGTGGGTGTAGCTGAAGACGTGGCCGACGTGCAGTGAGCCCGAGACTGTGGGCGGTGGGGTGTCGATCGAGAAGACCTCGTCACGCGTCCTCGTTGCGTCGAAGTGGTAGACGCCCGTGTCGTCCCATACGGCGTCCCACTTGTCCTCGAGGCCGGCGAGGTCGGGCTTGTCGGGGATCCGGGAGTCGCTCATGATCGCCGAGGATATCGGTGCGGTGGCATCCCGAAGGCGTGCGAATGGCGATCGGTCCCATGCTGGTGTGATGCACCCGGGACCTGGGGCAGGGACCCGGGGTTGGCCCCGTCGTGGCCGTCGGTTACGGTTAACTGGGTTACCGATCAGTAACTCCCTGGTCGAACTGCACAGAGGAGCTCCCAATGTCCGATTTCTCCCTTGCGCTGAACGAAGACCAACTCACCCTGCAGAAGTGGCTGCACGAGTTTGCGGTCGATGTCATGCGTCCCAACGCCGAAGAATGGGACGAACGAGAAGAGTTCCCGTGGCCGATCGTCGAGCAGGCCGCCGAGATCGGGCTGTACAGCTGGGAGTTCATGGCCGAGATGATGATGAACGACCCCACCGGCATCTCCATGGTCACGGCGATCGAGGAGATCTTCTGGGGTGACGCCGGTATCGGAATGGCGATCATGGGCTCCGGTCTCGCCGCCGCCGGCATCGCCGCCTCCGGCACCCCAGAGCAGGTCATGGAGTGGGTGCCGCAGTGCTACGGCGACGGCTCCAAGATCAACACGGGTGCGTTCGCCGCCTCTGAGCCAGACGCCGGGTCCGACGTCAACGGCTACCGGCTCTCCGCCAAGTACGACGAGGCTAAGGACGAATGGATCCTCAACGGCACGAAGGCTTGGATCACCAACGGTGGCATGGCTGATATCCACGTCGTCGTCGCCGTCGTCGACCCCGAGCTCGGCTCGAAGGGTCACGCCAGCTTCATCGTTCCGCCCGGCACCGCTGGTCTCACCCAGGGGCAGAAGTACAAGAAGCACGGCATCAAGGCCAGCCACACCGCCGAGGTCGTCCTCGACGATGTGCGCGTCCCCGGCCACTGCCTCCTCGGCGGCAAGGAGAAGCTCGACGAGCGTCTCGCCAAGGTCCGTCGGGGCGAAAAAGGCAATGCCCAGGCCGCCATGCAGACATTCGAGGCCACCCGGCCGGCCGTCGGCGCTCAGGCCCTCGGCATCGCCCGTGCCGCCACGGAATACGCGACCGAGTACGCCAAGGAGCGCCACGCATTCGGCAAGCCGATCATCATGAACCAGGGCATCGCGTTCATGCTCGCCGACATGGCGACCGATCTGGAGGCGGCGCGCGCGCTGCTCTATCTCGCGGCGGCGAAGGTGACCGATAATGCGCCCGACAAGTCGCGCTTCTCCGCAATGGCCAAGCGGCTGGCGACCGACAACGGCTCCAAGGTCGTCAACGACGCGCTGCAGCTGTTCGGCGGCTACGGCTACCTCAAGGATTACCCGATCGAACGCTACTGGCGCGACCTGCGCGTGCACTCGATCCTCGAAGGGACCAACCAGGTCATGCGGATGATCGTGGGCCGGGATCTGCTGCGGCAGTGAGGTTGGTCACGATCTTTGCGGGTTATCTCTTGGCGGCAATCATTGCGACCTGTGTGTTTTTGGCAGGCGGAGCGGCACTGGACGACTTTAGCGTGATGGGCATCGGGGCCGGTGCCCGCATTTTTTCGTTCTTTATAATCTACGTTTTGATTCTGGCGGCACCGATTGCGCTGCCATCGATTCTTATCTCTGAGATGCTGAAGGTCCGCAGCCTTATTTTCTTCGGCGTCGCGGGTGCGCTGGCATCAGTCGTTCCCTTAGCTTTTCTTGCGGTTGATGGGATCAATGCGGTCCTGACGATCATC